>JBGVQK010000040.1:0-42327 GCA_045127455.1 Eubacteriales bacterium | reverse complement strand
CGCGCGTCGACGGATAATGAAACGATGACGCCCGATTTGGAAGGGGTAAAGGATTTCTTTGCTTTGGAAGAAAGCGGCTTAAAATTCGTATTCGACCTCAACATTACCTCGGCGTTCCTCGTAACGCAGGTATTTGCCGAGGATATGATTAAGACCGGCGGCAACATCATCAACATCTCGTCGATGAACGCTTTCCGTCCTCTTACAAAAATCCCCGCATACAGTGCAGCAAAGGCTGGTATTTCCAACTTTACGCAATGGCTTGCAGTGCACTTTGCACCCTGCAACATTCGTGTTAACGGCATTGCTCCCGGCTTCTTTGTAACCAACCAAAACCGCGGACTCCTCTTCAACGAGGATGGCACGCCCACCGCTCGCACAGGCAAGATCCTTGCAGGCACACCTCAAAAGAAGTTTGGTGAGGTCTCCGACCTGATCGGCACACTTCTCTGGCTCGCCAGCGACGAGGCATCCGGCTTTGTAACCGGTGTTATCGTTCCTGTTGACGGTGGCTTTAATGCTTACAGTGGAGTATAATTCTTGAGTGAATAGAATTGGAGAGGGGGACCTTCTTGAGAAGAAAAGGTCGCAAGCGACCGTGAATTTTGCTTTGCAAAATTTACCACCCCTCTCCAAACCTCTCCTCCAAGAACTTTCTCACAGCAAGGAGCGCCCCTCGTGTCAAAATAACACGAGGGGCGCTCCTTGTGCGCTTGCGCGCAAGCTTGAGGGGAGAGAATAGAGAAGGGGAAAGCAGATAATACTAAAATATAGAAAATTTTTTGAAAAATTCTAAAAAATTTTCAAAAAGATATTGAAATGTCTATATGTTTTTTGTTATAATACAATTGTACATATCCAACTAATCAAGGAGAATACAAAACCGAATGAAATTTGCTTTTTTTGATACCAAGCCTTACGATAGGCAATCCTTTGAGGTTGTTGCCCAAAACACGGGCATTTGCTTTAAATATTATGAGACCAAGCTCAATGAGGATACCGTTGATCTGGCTCACGGTTGTGATGGCGTTTGTGTGTTTGTAAACGACACCGTCAACGCCGCAGTCATCGACCGTCTTTGCGAAATGGGCGTTGGCATCGTTGCACTTCGTTGTGCGGGCTTTAACAACGTGGATATGCGCTATGCCTTTGGTAGAATTCACGTTTTGCGCGTTCCCGTATACTCACCCTACGCGGTTGCCGAGCACGCAATGGCAATGCTGCTCACCTCTATTCGCCGCATTCACAAAGCATATATCCGCACGCGAGATTTCAATTTCAGCCTGAACAATATGACAGGCTTTGATTTGCACGGCAAAACCGTTGGCATCATTGGCACGGGTAAGATAGGCCGCGTATTTATGGACATTTGCCGCGGCTTTGGTATGAAGGTGCTGGCATATGATAAATATCCCGCTGCGGGGCTTGACAATGGCGACACGATCCGCTACGTTGACCTGCCCGAGCTTTTTGCGGGGAGCGATATCATCTCTCTGCATTGCCCCTTAACAGATGAGACCTATCACATCATTGATGAAAATTCGCTGGCGCAATGCCGTCGCGGCGTGGTGCTCATCAACACCTCTCGCGGAGCGCTCGTCGATGCCGAGGCACTTCTTGCGGCTATTAAATCCCGCCACGTTGGCGCGGCTTGCCTTGACGTTTACGAGGAAGAATCCGACTTTTTCTTTGAAGATTTTTCGGGGCATATTCTTGAGGACGACATTCTCGCGCGCCTGATCTCTATGCCAAACGTTATCGTCACGTCGCACCAAGCGTTCCTGACCAACGAGGCGTTGCAGAATATCGCGGAGACGACCGTTGAGAACATTCTGCAATTTACAAAAACGGGACAATGCCCCAATGAGCTCTGCTATCGTGGCGGCTCTGCCGAGGATTGTCGCAGCGGCAAGTGCTTCTAAAAAACGACTAAAAATATGAGAGGTATAAAATGAACATTACAAAGGACATCAAATATATTGGCGTAAACGACCACAAGATCGATCTTTTTGAGGGGCAGTATATCGTTCCCAACGGTATGGCATATAATTCTTATGTCATTATGGATAAAAAGATCGCCATTATGGATACCGTTGATGCTGCCTTTACGCACGAGTGGCTCGATAACATTCAAAATGCGCTTGGCGCACGCAAGCCCGACTACCTTGTGGTACAGCATATGGAGCCCGACCACTCGGCAAACATTGCAAACTTCCTTGAAGCTTACCCCGAGGCAACCGTTGTTTCCTCTGCCAAGGCGTTCGTTATGATGAAGAACTTTTTTGGCACCGATTATGCCGACCGCCGCATGGTGGTAGGCGAGGGTGACGTGCTTGATTTGGGAGAGCACAAACTCACCTTTGTCACAGCTCCCATGGTGCATTGGCCCGAGGTTATCGTAACCTACGATAGCACCGACAAAGTGCTCTTTTCGGCTGACGGCTTTGGAAAATTCGGAGCCCTTGACGTAGAAGAGGATTGGGCTTGCGAGGCTCGCCGCTACTACATTGGCATCGTTGGCAAATATGGCACGCAGGTACAAGCGCTTCTAAAGAAGGCGGCAGGACTTGATATCGCCATCATTTGCCCCCTGCATGGCCCCGTGCTTACCGAAAACCTCGGTTACTATCTCAACCTCTATAACACTTGGTCGAGTTACCAACCCGAGGAGGAGGGAATTGTCATTGCCTACACCTCGGTTTACGGCAACACCAAAAAGGCGGTTCTCGCGCTTGCCGATAAGCTCCGCGCAAAGGGCTGCCCGAGCGTGGTTGTCAATGACCTTGCGCGTTGCGATATGGCAGAGGCTGTTGAGGATGCCTTCCGTTACAGCAAGCTCGTTCTTGCAACCACCACCTACAATGCCGATATTTTCCCCTTTATGCGCACATTTATCGACCACCTCACCGAGCGCAACTTCAGCAATCGCGAGGTAGCCTTCATTGAGAACGGTAGCTGGGCGCCTATGGCGACCAAGACCATGAAGGGTATGCTTGAAAAATGCAAGAACCTCACCTATGCCGAGAACACCGTCAAGATCCTTTCTGCTTTGAACGAGGAAAGCTCCGCGCAGCTTGAAGCGCTTGCAAACGAGCTTTGCCGCGAGTATCTTGCTATGCAGGATGAGAACGTGAACAAGAATGATGCAAAGGCACTCTTCCACATCGGCTACGGTCTTTACGTTGTTACCTGCAACGACGGCAAAAAGGATAACGGACTCATTGTCAACACCGTCACCCAGCTGACCGATACCCCCGCACGTGTAGCGGTTACCATCAACAAAAAGAACTATTCTCATCACGTCATTAAACAAACGGGCAAAATGAACGTCAACTGCCTGACAACCGATGCACCCTTTAAGGTGTTCGAGTCCTTCGGCTTTGTCAGTGGCAGAACCGTAGACAAATTTGCCGATTGCACCCCCAACCGCTCCGAAAACGGCCTTGTTGTTCTTCCTCGCTATATCAACGCATTCATTTCCCTCGAGGTAGAAAACTACGTAGATATGGACACCCACGGAATGTTTATTTGCAAGGTGACCGAGGCGCGCGTTCTTTCGGATAAGGAAACGATGACCTACACCTACTATCAAGAAAACGTTAAACCCAAGCCCGAAACCGAGGGCAAGACAGGCTACGTTTGCAAGATCTGCGGCTACGTTTACGAGGGAGAAGAGCTCCCCGAGGATTTCGTCTGCCCGCTCTGCAAGCACGGCCCCGCCGATTTTGAAAAAATCTAAAAATAAATCATATAACAGGAGGACACTATTATGTGTGAAAACAGATTTTACATTTGCGAAAAATGCGGAAACATCGTTGGCTTGGTCCACGACGGTGGCGTACCCATGATGTGCTGCGGCCAAAAGATGGCAAAGCTCGAGGCAGGTGTTGTTGAAGCCAGCCACGAAAAACACATCCCCGTTGTTACGGTTGAAGGTAACACTGTGCGTGTTGTCGTTGGCTCTGTAACGCACCCCATGAGCGAGGAACACCACATTGCTTGGGTTTATCTGCAAACCGACCGCGGCGGACAAAGAAAGTGCCTTTGCACCAACGGCGCTCCCGAGGTAACCTTTGCTCTGTGCGACGAGACCCCCGTTGCTGTTTACGCTTACTGTAACCTGCACGGCTTGTGGAAAACCGAACTGTAATTAAAAAAGAAAAATCAGGAGGAAAACAAAATGAAAAAGTACGTATGTGACGCTTGCGGATGGGAATATGATGAGGCTCTTGGCGATCCCGATAACGGCATCGCTCCCGGCACCAAGTTCGAGGATCTTCCCGACGATTTCGAATGCCCCCTCTGCGGAGTAGGCAAGGATATGTTCAGCGAGGCTGAATAATTAAGATAATGAGAAAAGCCACCCGAGAGGGTGGCTTTTCTTGATGTAAAATAATCACTTTTTCTTTTCACAAAATCCTTTTCTGCCGCATTTTGGGCATTTTACAACTCGCTTGTTGCCCGAATGGAAAAATATCGAAAATTGATACCATTTGGGCTTAATCTCTGTTTTGCATTCGGGGCAAATGTAAGTTTCGGATAGCATAAAGATATACAGAACGACGAGAACAAGAACAATCGGTATTACAACCAAATACCAAGGCATATCTATAACACTGCCAAACCAATTCACCTTGCAAGAGGAAAGTAGAAGTGTTGAGGTAAGTAAGGTTGTAACGAATAAAAGTTTTTTCATAAGCACACCGCCTTTCCAGAATATTAGTATAGCATAAAAATCATATTGGCGCAACCAGATCTTCCAGATACACACTATCAATGCTTAAAAAATCGTATTCTATGGAGAAGATCTGCCGTCCGTTTAACGTTCTGGTTATTGTAATGTAAACGTCAGCTACTTTGCCGTTTGAATAATGAGCCGAAATTTCGTAAAAATCTACAGTTCCATCAGTATTGTTGTGCGACAGAGTCATTTCTGAAGATGAATACTTCTCCAATACAGAAAAATCGTTCATATCATTTCCGTGCAATTGAAGCCCAACCACAAAATCCTTTTGCGCTTTGGCGGAATTGAAATATGACAAAAACGATTCTGTCACTTCTGTCGAGAAAGCTGTTCCGGTATGTTCACCGATATAACCTTCTCCGTTCACAAGCCACCGACTAATATAGGTACCGTCCTTTAAAACACCGGTATGTTGATTGTTTTTAACCACTGTATAAAAAAGAATGGTTGATCCGCCGGTTGATACTATCATTTCAAATTTACGTGCATTCTTTATTGCGTCGAATACCTCTTGATACATTGCATACAGCAAGGGATCCTGATGGCCGGAAAGATCCACCGGCGGTTGATCTTCATCGGGTATAGTCTGTTCTATATATAGCTCTTTATCCGCAGGTTCATCTACTGACATAGCACTGTCATAGGCATCAAGAAGAATCGTAATATTTTCTGTGTTTGACTGATCAACGATTTTTGTAATCTTTCCTTGCGCATTGAAGAAAAGTCTCTCAGAAAACGCCGCTGCTTCCATTCCCAAATCCGAAGCCTCTTGAGCGGTAAACTTAAGATCGCAGTAGTATTCGTTATTGTGAGGATACAGTTGCGCCTGTTCCAGCTTTTGCAAATATATGGAATCATCTATATCATATACTACGCTGCTCAAGGTAAACTCAATAAAGTCTTGACCAAAAATATCATCGGCTGTAATATTTGACATCTTATACTTTTCTTTGCCAAGGTTTAAATACGAAAAATCTTCAAAAAACCAGCATTCCATTTTGGTATCAACTGCGTCTACTATTATATACGTAGCATAGTCGGTAAGCTTTAGTTTTACGGAAGAACTTGTTGGAGCACCATTAAGTATAGCCTTGGTTGTTATTGATATATCAAAGGAATTAGCCGCTGTATATTCTTCTACGAATTTTTTATATAGTTGAGTGGGGGTCATTCCATTTAGCACATTGACTGCAACGGGTTGCGAATTAGATTGGGTGCCATTTAAGGTGAAGGAAGGTGTCCCATTCAATTGTATATTATTCTTTCTGTGAGAGTTATCGCACCCTACCAATAAAAACAAATTGGCAATGACAATGACAGTTAAAACAATAGATAATATTCTTTTCATCACATAGCTCCTTAACATTAATAAAAAAATCACATTACACAATTGAAAGTATTGCTAAAATTTTAAAGATATTATATCATGCTTTCAGGGAAAAGTCAAGGGAATTCAACTGTTTGTTGATAGGCGAGGGGACTTTTTTCGTTGGATTTTTTAGAAGAAAAATCAAAAAAGATATTGACAAACCTTTTTGATTGTGATATAATATGCGTTGTGAATAATTGCGGCGTCGCCAAGCGGTAAGGCAACGGACTCTGACTCCGTCATTACCTAGGTTCGAATCCTAGCGCCGCAGCCACATAAAAAGGGCACCTTTATGGGTGCCCTTTTTGTGCGGCTGCGGCGCTAACGCTTCGAAACGTTGCTCCGCAACGCGAAGCGTTGTGGAATTAGGTTCGGTTTCGCCGTTCGGAGATCGGAGAGCTCGCTCGCCAGGCGAAGAACGCGCGAAATCTCGCCAAAGGCGAGTATCCTAGCATTTTTTTAAAGCGTATTTTATGGGTGCCTTTTTTGCGTGACTGCGCCGCGGCGAAGAACTCGCCAAAGGCGAGTATCTTAGCATTTGTGGACCGTCGAGGACGCCGGTCCCTACACCCCCCCCTTGACTTTTCTTCAAAATGTGCTATAATAAAAGAAACACAAACGAAAGGAGAGCGAAACGATGGTAAAACTGTTTGGCGCGGCGTGCGGCGCGGATATCGAAGCTTTGCGCGCACAAATTCCCGAGCAATGGCTTCTGTCTTGGGATGCCTGCCACAAGGTGGGCAAGAACGAAAAAGCTGCCCGTTTGAGCCTCTCTGCGCTCTCTCTTTTGCACCGCGCAGGCGCGATTGGAACACTCGTCTACGACGAGAACGGCAGACCGTATTTTGAAGAACGTACCTGCGATTTCAGCATCACGCACACGCAAAACCACGTTTTTTGCGCCCTGACAGATGGAGAAGACAGCTCTGCTCGCGTTGGCATTGATGCTGAAGATCTCGACCGCCCCGATCTTTCCAATCTTGAGGAAATGGCAACTCGGTGGTTTACAGAGAACGAGCAAAAAGTCTTTCTTGCATCCCCCACAAAAGAGACCTTCCTACGCCTTTGGACGCGCAAAGAGGCGTATTCCAAATACACGGGCGAGGGCTTGCGTGCGCTCTCTAAAATTGATACCGTTGCTCTTGAAAACGAAGGGAAGATTCAATTTTTCGACTACCGTGCGGGTGATATTTTGATTTCTGTTTGTACCCCCATCGGAGTGAATATTGCAAATGAAATACAAATAACAACAAAGGAGTGAGTTCAAAACTCACTCCTTTTTGCATTACGTGTATGCTTTTTAACGTTTTTTGCGCTTGTAAAGATAAACCATCGAGGGGATCAGGAGCGCCAGCGGCAAAACGAATGCCAACACAACGCCAAGAATAACGGCACCGTTCTCGCCCAAGAGAAGATTGTCCGTTGTCATCAAGGTAGAGGAAACGTTGACAGCCGCATAGGCGTTTTCGGTCATCCAATTCATCGCTTCGCGAATAAACGTGAAGTTTCCGCCTGCCGAAAGGGAGTATCCCGTGGCGCTTGCCGATTCGGGGGATGCGAGCCACACAAGCGTGCCCTCTCCCTTTTGCGCAACTGCGGCGGTGACGTATTGCTCGCCACTTTCCTCGCCCTCTTCACCATTTTCATACACCACAATGAGCGAGCCTGTCGTCTCGCCCGTATAAAGGAGCGGGAATACCGTCACGCCTGCGGGCGCGTTTTCTTCAATTTTGATGGCGTGTGCCGTCATAACGGCAAAATAACCGTCAAAATTTTTGCTGATGTCGCAGGGGGCGATGTGTGCAAGAAAATAATCGGGGCGCTCGGTTGAGTAGTGATATTGCGAATCCTGCTCGCACACAATGTTCTTAACACTGAGCACGTCAAGCCCGAATTCGCGCGTTACGCTATGCAAATTCGGCATATCGGAATAGAGGCAAGAGGTGATGAGAAATACCTTTCCACCATTTTCAAGATAGCTCGAAAGCGCGATCGCCTCGGCATCGGTGATGTCGGTTTTGGGCGTGTGAAGAATGAGAAGGTCGCAATCGCTTCCAATTTGTATGGGCGAGGCGATCTCTTCAAAATAGTATCCGCCCGAGATCAGGTATGCCTTGAGCGAGGCGTCCATTGCATCCTTGGAGCCGTAAATTTTTGCGGTGGGAACGTCCTCTGAGGTGACGTAGTGAATGGCGTTTGTCAGTCGCGCGCAGCCGTCAAAATAAGCAACCGTTGTTTGCGAGGAATAAAGCTGTGCACCATACGCCACCGCTTGCTCGCCGTATTGCCCAAAGCTTTGCGTTTGCAAATAATTGGTATACGCGCTCAAATAATAGGCGTATTGCACGGGGGTGAGGCTGACCTGCAGATCGGCGTTGTAGTAGTGATAAAGGTCGGTGTTGTCAAGCAAAAGGTGTCGTTCGCCCGAGACAACGACCATGCTTTGATCGCTCAAGCTTGCAGCACCGTAACGTGCCAAAAGGTCGGTCTCCTTTGCCGTATTCACGATCTCCACGCGCAAGTGGGGGGAAAGGTCGGCAAGGTCATAAAGAAAATACTGCATATCGCGGTCGGCGCTCTTTTTGCCACCGTCCACAAGATAATAAACGGTCACGTCGTCCTCGAGCTTCTGAAGATAATCCGCGCTCTCTGCAACGATCTCAAAGGTAGGGGAATTGCGCACCGAAGGGTTGACCAAGCGTTCGGGGATGAATGCCATTCCCATACTCAAGGCAAGGGCAAGAACAAGGGAGACTGCCACCAAAACGGTTGCCGCGCGGCGGCGAGAGGGGAGAGTGAAGTCTCCTCTTCTGTGTTTGCACAAAAGTGCGCAAAGCAAAAGACAGAGCACAATTCCCGCAAGCAGCGCCACAAGATCGGCAATGGGAAATCTACCGTACGTAAACGCGTAAAAGATCCCTACGGGGTTGATTGCCGTGAGAACAGCGAGGAATTTTTCGCCCAAGGGCAACAGTGTGATAAGGAACTGATAGAGATATAGCAGAACGGGCGGCAGATACACCAGCACCGCACCTACGCGCGTGCTTGGCAAAACGGCAAGGAGTGCTTGTTCCATCGCTAATAAAAGCGCGATGAGTAAAATGTAGCCGAGAATGGACGTATAAACGCTGCCAAGCGCAACGCTTCCCATAGCACAAAAGAGTAGGGGAAGGAGCGTTAATTCCAATACGGGTATCAAAAACACGGTCAAAGCCGCCAAAAAGCGACCGACGGTCAAGGAGAGGGGCGAGATGCCCATTGCAAAATAGCAGTCCTCAAAATGCGTGCGCTTTTGTCTGCGGTCGGCAAAAATTTGCGAAAGCGGCAAAACGGCAAACGTAACGGGGGCGAGGTATACGGGAATGAATTGCAGTCCCCCAACGGGCGCAAAAATTGCCGTAAGAATGCCAACGGTAGCCAAAAGGACTGTTAGCAGGATGTAGGTCGACTTGATGCGAAAATAGAGCTTTAGCTCCTTGCGATAAACAGAGAACATTAGTTTTTGCCCTCCTTTTCGTCATTTTGGAGCACCTCGTAGTCCTCGCTTTTTTGTGTGAGCAGCTTCCAAATGGCGCTTGCACGCGCGGATTTTTGCTCATCCGCTTCGGGGGCTGCAGGAGCTTTGGCGGCTGCCGTGGCAAAGACCTCGGCAAGGCTTTCGTCCTGCGCGGGAACGACCGATTTCAGCATACCGTCCTGTAAAACAAGGATCTCGTCGCACATCTCAACAAGGTCTTGTGAGCGGGGCGTGCACAAAAAGATCGTGTACGTGTCGCCAAAATACTTGATCAGCTCGCGAATTTTGGGCGCATCCTTGGGGAGAACGCCTGAAAGGGGTGAGGTCAAAATTAAAATTTCGGGCTTGCCCAAAAGGACCTGCAAAAGGCACAGGGCACGCTTCTCCACGTGCGAAAGACTTGCAATCAGACTTTCTTTTTTATCTGCGAGGTCGGCAAGCTCCAGCAGCTCGTGCACGTAGCGAACCGTTTTGTCATAGTTCAGCTCGCGTGCATCGGCAACAGACATTAAATATTCAATTGGGGTCAATTCGCCATCGGGGAGTAGGTCGGCGGCAAGATATCCAATGCCGCGGCGCGCCTGCTTTGCCTCGCGGTGCAGATCAAACCCGCCCGCAAGAACCCTTCCGCCCGTGGGCGTGCGCGCACCGGACATAAGCGCCAAAAGGGCAACCGAGTCGGCATAACAGGGCGAAAAAACGCCATACGTCTTGCCGTTTGGCAAACGAAAGCTGACGTCTTTAACCGCACCCTCACCGCAAGAGCCCGAAACCGATTTCAATTCTATCAAAGTCACGTCCTCCAATCAAAGAGTAGTTCTAACCTATATATTACACCAATTTTGTGTCTTGCATTTGACTGCATTATGACTTTTTTATGACTTGAAACAAAAAGCCCCCAACGGCGCGGTGCAAAGCCGTTGCCGTCGGGGCGTGTATGATTCAGTTCTTACGGGGGAGAGGTATGGAGAGGGGTACTTTCTCGAAAGAAAGTACCCCTCTCCATATGTCCTTTCCACAAAAGTCAATTGATCTTCGTCTTTACGTAAATAGAAGAATGATCGCTTGAATAGATGCCGTCGTAGCAGTTGTTCAGCACGCGATATTCCTTTACGGTGGCAGTCCCTTTGCTGATGAGGATGTAGTCCACAAGGCTCTTGCCGCCGGGGTTGCCCCAGTTGTTGTAGGTGTATTTGTTGCCGTCACTTACTGTGGCAATTTTTTTGGCATCGTCAAAGCTTTGTTTGGTGGACTGAATGGTTTTGCTGTTGCCCGCTGCATTCATATCTCCCACAAGAAAGGCGGTGCGCCCTTCGAGCGCTTGAATCTTATCTAAAACGACCTCGATGTCCTTTATACGAGCTTCCTCGCTTTTGTGGTCAAGATGTGTGTTAAAAACAATAAATTCCTTGCCCGTGTTGCGATCTTTGAGGCATACGTAAACGCAAATTCGATAGTGCGCGCTGCCCCAATCCTTGCTTTTTACCTCGGGAGTCTCACTGAGCCAAAAGTGACCGCTTTCAATCTCTTCAAAACGGTCTGTGCGGTAAAAGATAGAGCATCCCTCTCGAATAATGGAGTTATCCCGAAACGCCATAACAGATGCGTAATCGGGCATAACCTCTTCAAGGTAGTTATAATGCAAGCCCTGCATTTCTTGAAAGCAGATAACGTCCGGCATCACCGCACAAACGTCTGTGGCGATCAGCTCCATGCGATAAAATAAGCTCTTTTTAAAAAGGTCATCGGGGGCGTAGCAACGCACGTTTGTACTCATAATGGTGAGCTCCTCGCCCTCTTTCGCGGTGGGGGTGACGATAACGTCCTTTGTCAAATATCTCGGTAAATAAAAGAACAAAATTCCGAGTATCAGAGCGACGAGGACCAACATAGAGATCAAAGCAATCTTTAAGCCCATTTTCTTGTTAAAGTTGATTTTCATAGGATGTTTCTCCCATTTGCTATTTTTAAGAACCAAACGAGCCGCAATCCAAAGGGGATTACGGCTCATTTTTCATTGTTGCAAGATGACGTGAATTACTTGCTTGCTTCCTCAATAGCTACGGCTACTGCTACCGTCATTCCAACCATGGGGTTGTTGCCGGCGCCGATGAGACCCATCATCTCAACGTGAGCGGGAACAGAGGAGGAGCCTGCAAACTGTGCGTCGGAGTGCATACGACCCATGGTATCGGTCATGCCGTAAGAGGAAGGACCTGCAGCCATGTTGTCGGGGTGGAGTGTACGGCCTGTGCCGCCGCCTGATGCTACGGAGAAGTAGCTAACACCGTTCTCTTGGCACCACTTCTTGTAGGTACCTGCAACGGGGTGTTGGAATCTGGTGGGGTTGGTGGAGTTACCGGTGATGGAAACGCCTACGTTTTCAAGCTTCATAATAGCAACGCCCTCGGGAACGTTGTCGGAGCCGTAGCACTTAACGTCAGCGCGAGGGCCCTTGGAGAATGCCTTTTCTTCGAGAACGGAAACGGTCTCGGAGTAGGGATCAAATGCAGTCTTTACATAGGTAAAGCCGTTGATGCGAGAGATGATGTAAGCGGCATCCTTGCCCAGACCGTTGAGTATTACGCGCAGGGGCTTTGTGCGAACCTTGTTTGCGTTGAGTGCGATCTTGATAGCGCCCTCTGCAGCTGCAAAGGACTCGTGACCTGCCAGGAAGCAGAAGCACTCGGTCTCCTCGGAGAGGAGCATCTTGCCGAGGTTACCGTGGCCGAGACCAACCTTGCGGTTTTCAGCAACCGAGCCGGGAATGCAGAAGCTCTGCAGACCGATACCGATAGCGGCAGCAGCGTCAGCAGCCTTGGTGCAGCCCTTCTTAATTGCGATAGCTGCGCCTACAACGTATGCCCACTTTGCGTTTTCAAAGCAAATGGGCTGAGTTTCTTCAACGATCTTGTAAGGATCAATGCCGTAGTTGTCGCAAATTTCCTTGCACTCGTCAATGGAGTTGATACCGTATTCCTTCAATGCGGCGAGGATCTTCGCCTCGCGTCTTTCATAACCTTCAAATTTTGCCATGATACATACCCTCCTTGATTATTCCTTACGGGGGTCAATGTACTTTGCAGCATCATTGAATCTACCGTATGTGCCTTTAGCTTTTTCGTAAGCTTCGTTGGGCTCCATGCCCTTTTTGATCATATCGGTCATTTTGCCAAGAGAAACGAACTCATAGCCGATAACCTCGTTGTTTTCGTCCAGAGCCATGCGAGTGCAGTAGCCCTCGGTCATTTCGAGGTAACGAACGCCCTTTTCCTTGGTGCCGTACATGGTACCAACCATGCTTCTTTCACCCTTACCGAGGTCTTCCATACCTGCGCCGATAACGAGACCGCCCTCAGAGAATGCGGATTGGCTACGGCCGTAAACGATTTGCAGGAAGAGCTCTCTCATTGCGGTGTTGATAGCATCGCAAACGAGGTCGGTGTTCAAAGCTTCCAGAATGGTCTTGCCGGGAAGGATCTCAGCAGCCATAGCTGCGGAGTGGGTCATACCGGAGCAGCCGATGGTCTCAACAAGTGCTTCCTCGATGATGCCGTTTTTAACGTTGAGGGAGAGTTTGCAAGCGCCCTGTTGGGGTGCGCACCAGCCCACACCGTGGGTGTATGCAGAAATGTCGCTGATCTGCTTTGCCTGAATCCACTTGCCTTCCTCGGGCAGGGGAGCAGGACCGTGATCACAGCCTTTTTTCACTACGCACATATGTTGAACTTCAAGGCTCTGTGCGTAAGGATAATTACTTACGTTGCTCATTTGATGTATCTCCTTTGTTTATAATTGACTTTTTGATGGGGTCAAGAGAGCAGGGGCAAAATTGCCTCGCAGTAAAGACCGCCGATAAACTGTGCACCTGCCGCGTTGGGATGGACTCCATCGTCGGAGTAGTGCATGGGTGTGGGAGCCGTGGGCAGAGCCGCGGCAAATTTTTCATCCAGGGGCAAAAATGCATCGGCGTATTCATCAGCCAAGCGGCGCACGATAGCGGAAATGCGCTCGACCTCGTCTCGCCAGCTTTCCTTGTCCGAAGAGGGAAGCAGGAAAGGGCAGAGCATTAAGATCTTTGCGTGCGTTTCTTTACGAATACGCTCCAGCATTGCGCGATAGTTTGCTTCAAATTGCTTATCTGTCATCTCGCGGCCGTGCGAATGGCGATGCCAAACGTCGTTGATGCCAATGAGGATCGAGATCACGTCGGGATCGATATCAACAATATCGGTCGTGGTGCGTGCCAGAATGTCATCGGAGCGGTTTCCGCTGATGCCAAGGTCGATAAATTCGAAGGACGTATCGGGCTTTGCTGCCTCGATTAGGGGAGCGGCGTATTTTGCATACCCCTGCCCAAGATCGTGGATGTTGGCGCGATTGCGATTCGCGTCGGTAATGCTGTCACCCTGGAAAAGAATTTTCATAAGTGCCTATGTAATTTTACGCGATAACTTCACCGTAAACGGTGCCAAATGCGCAAGCTGCGTTGCACTCATCGGTGTCGATGTGCATAGCAAGTGCAAACTTGGGGCTTACACGACAAACAACGTCGTCAAAAATGAGGGGACGAGCGGTGTCAAGGCGAACCTTAACGATCTGCTTGTCAGCAACGCCGATCTTTTGGGCGTCTTCGGGAGTCATGTGGATGTGTCTCTTTGCAATGATAACGCCCTCGGTGATTTCAACCTCACCTGCAGGACCTACCATCTTGAGTCCGGGTGTGCCGGCAACGTCACCGCTCTCGCGAACGGGAACGTCCTTGAGTCCAAGCACGCGAGCGTCGGAGAAGGAAAGCTCAACTTGGTTAGCGGGTCTTGTGGGACCGAGAACGCTAACAGCGAGAGTCTTGCCGTTGGGGCCAACGAGAGTGATCTTCTCATTGCCTGCGGCATATTGACCGGGTTGGCTGAGTTCTTTTTTAACGGTGAGCTCTGCACCTTTGCCGTAAAGAATTTCTACTGCCTCTGCGGTCAGGTGAATGTGGCGCGCGGAAGTTTCAATCAGGATCTTGTTTTCCATAATTTCGAAAGCCTTTCTTTTTTTCACTATTTTTATTCTGTGTGGGACTCCGGAGAGCCCACAGTATTCCATGCTACATTATTATATCACAAAATTTGACACTTGTAAAGATAATTTTTTCACAATTAACGTATAATAAATAAAAAAATATTGGATATGATAATCAAAAATGCGTCAAAAACGCACATACGGGGGGTACAAAATGGCAGAAAAAGAAAAAAATGAAGGTCTTGAAAAAAATCGCGAGGAAGCGCGACAAATACAGCTTGAAAACATTGAAATGAGCAGCGGAAGCATTGCCGAAAACACGCGCGAGCGTTTTCAGTGCATTTCCATCATCGGGCAGATCGAGGGTCACTATTTTTTGCCCGAGGGACAAAAAGCAACCAAATACGAGCAGCTCATCCCGCTACTTGTCTCCATTGAGGAAAGCGACGATATCGACGGCTTGCTGATCATTCTCAACACCATGGGCGGAGACGTAGAGGCAGGGCTTGCTCTTGCCGAAATGATCGCTTCCATGACAAAGCCGACCGTCTCTCTCGTTCTCGGTGGCGGACATTCCATTGGTGTGCCGCTTGCCACAGCGGCAAAAAGAAGCTTTATCGTGCCGAGTGCCACAATGACCATTCATCCCGTTCGCATCAGTGGAATGGTGGTCGGTGTGCCGCAATCCTTTCGTTATATGCGCGAGATGCAAAAGCGGATCGTGAGCTTCATCTGTGCACACTCCAAGGCGCATGCCGAGGTCATAGAAGAATTGATGATGCGCCCCGACCAGATCGCCACCGATTGCGGCTCGATTATTGAAGGACGAGAAGCAGTAGAATATGGCATCATCGACGAGGTAGGAGGTCTTGACAGCGCGCTTTCCTGCCTGCGCTCTCTTTGCAAAAAAGATAGCAAAAAGAGCAGAAATCTAAAATAAGAATTATTCTTATTATAGAAAATGATAAGAAAATCCAAATAAAAGCCGCAAAAAGTCAATATAAATTTTGTAAAGGTATTGAAAGTGCTTCTTTATTATGATATAATAACTATATCTGTGTTTTATTTTGGCTGATCGCAAGCAAACCATTGCCGCAATGTCCGCGTGGCGCAAACGTCACCGAAGAGCTCACAGCAAAAATGAGCAAAACCGTTACTGAAACCGGCATCCGCTGCCCATCGCGCAGGCGTGTATGCGTCGGGTACAGGACGGTAAGGAGGATTTTTTGAAAACCGATATGAAATTGCGCTCCGGCGCAACCATCCCGCACCTCTCTCCCGCCGATGCGGAAAAACGCAATTACCTTACCCGTGACGTTCTCAACCGTATGCACCTGATGCCGGTTGGAGACCCTGCCGCTTTTCTTGAAAACGAGGACGGCAGCATTACATACTTCTTTGATCCCTCTCGCGTGTCGGAAGCTCCCCCCGAGCTTTGGTACGCTCCCACGCAAAAAAGCGAAACGATGACGCTGGATAGCGGCGTAGAGATCACACGTATGAGCACAAAACGCGCAGCTGCTTGCGGCTTTTACACCGTTGAGCGTCTCTCGCAAATGAATTATGACGTTATCGAGGAGCCGGTTGCTTACACCCTACGCGGTGATAAGAGCGTTATCTATTTTTACGATAAAAAAACGGCGATCCGTCGTCCCTTGATGTGCGTACACTGCGGCAAGGACGTGCGTTACCGCCGCAAGCTCTGCCAAAAATGCTTTGCCGAGGATCTTGCCGTCCGTCGTGCCGAGGGAGACTTGCACCGCGCCGAGCATTATCATATGCAGCGCGAACGCGTGCTCTTTTTCGATCTTGAGCTCACAGGCGTTTATACGCACGATGAAATTTTGTCTATTTCCATCACCAACGGCAACGGTTGCGTTATTATGAACACGCTGGTCAAGCCCGACCACAAAAAGAAATGGAAGCAGACCGAAAAAATTCACGGCATTACCCCCGAAATGGTGGAAAACGCACCGCATCTCGCTGATTTGATCCCCGAGCTCAAGCGCATTTTTGCCGCTGCCGACGTGCTGATTGCCTATGGCGTCTCCACCGATTACAGCCACATCAAATACATTTACGATACCGAGGCAGAACGCGAGGCGTTGCACAATAAAACGCGTTGCGCATCTATTGAATTCGTGCGTTATCAGTCCGAGCACTATCCTGATCTTGTGCACGCATCCTTGAGTGATGCAATGGCTTTGCTTGAGATCGAGTGGGACGGTGTTGCACACACGTCTATTGCAGATACCATCGGATGCGCAAAGGTATGGGAAAAGCTGTTCCCCAACTACTACGAGGATTGAGGTGAAAATGATGGATAAGTTTTTTGGACTTGATAATCCCGCAAAGGTTGATAAAGACGTTGCTCTTTTGACGACCACTCACGATGACGTGGAAAAGAACATCATCTGCGGCATTCTTGCAGAGGAGAATATTCCTTTCCTCGCCAAAGACCGCGGAGCCGGTGAGGCTGTTCGCGTAGTGACCGGATATTCGATGTACGGTTGCGATATTTTTGTCCCCGGCGACCTTTTTGAAAAAGCAAATGCGCTGCTCGATGATTACCGCAACGGCGAGCCCGTTTTTGACGATGGCGAGATCGTAGAAGAGGAAGATTGATAGCGTATGAAAGAAATTTTACTTTGTAAGCTTGGCGAAATCGTGCTCAAGGGCGCAAATCGCCGCTATTTTGAGGATACGCTGTGCCGCAATCTGCGCCACCGCGCAAAGCATTTCGGAAGCTTTGAGATCAAGAGCTCGCAAAGCACCATTACCATTACACCTTTGGATGACTTTTGCGACATTGACGGACTTTTTCAAAATATTCAAACGGTGTTTGGCATTGTAGCCATCAGCCGTTGCGCGGTGTGCGAAAAAACGATGGAAGCCATCGAGCGTACCGTCAGAGACTACGTTCCGCAATTCTTGGTCGGCAAAAAGACTTTCAAGGTCGTTGCCAAGCGTTCGGATAAAAAATTTGTGCTTGACTCTATGGAAATTGCCCGCGAGGTTGGCGGCTATGTGCTTTCCACCGTTCGCGGCATCAAGGTAGACGTTAAAAACCCCGAAATCGTGGTACAGGTAGAGATTCGCGAGCACAACGCGTTCATTCACGCAGGTCAGTTCAAGGGCGCGGGCGGTATGCCCGTGGGAACGAACGGCAAGGCGCTCCTGCTCCTTTCGGGCGGCATTGACTCCCCCGTGGCAGGCTATATGATCGCAAAGCGCGGCGTGCAGATCGAGGCTGTGCACTTTGAGTCCTTCCCTTATACCAGCGAAATGGCAAGAGAAAAGGTGCTCGAGCTCGCGCGTGAGGTCTCGCAATACGCAGGCACGTTTGGCGTGCGTATCGTTTCCTTGACGAAGATCCAAGAGCTTTTGGTCAAGAACTGCGAGGAGGATTACTTCACGCTCATTCTTCGCCGTTATATGATGGCGATTGCCGACCGCATCGCACACGATATCGGTTGCGGCGCACTGATCACGGGTGAGAGCCTTGGTCAGGTTGCATCGCAGACGATGCAGGCTCTCGGTGTTACCGATCCGATGTCCACGCTCCCCGTGTTCCGTCCCTGTATTGGTATGGACAAAGAAGAGATCGTGCAGATCGCCCGCAAGATCGGCACGTTTGAAACCTCTATTCAGCCCTATGAGGACTGTTGCACCGTCTTTACCCCCAAGCATCCGCGCACAAAGCCCGAGCTTGCCAAGGTAGACGAGCAACAAAGAAGATTGGATTTTGACGCCCTTGTGCAAGAGGCACTCGATGGGGCGTACGTTGAATACATCCGTCCCGAATTTTGATCGGCGCGGAGGATTTTAGGAGAAAGATTATGGAACAAAAATATTACCGTATGACGATTGCAGGTTGTGAGAGAGATCTGCCTCTGTGCCCCCTGAACGACGACATGATGATCGCGGCATTCGTTATTTTCGGCGACCCCGAGCTCACCACCGCGTGCGCAGAGGAGCTGCTCAAAAAAGCACCTACATACGATTATCTCATTACTGCCGAGGCAAAGGGCATTCCGCTTGTTCACGAAATGGCTCGCCTTGCAGGCAACCAACGCTATATGCTGGCGCGCAAATCGCCCAAGCTTTATATGACGGGCGTTACCGAGGTCAACGTGCGCTCCATCACCACCGACCATCCCCAAAAGCTCTACCTTGATACGGCAGATGCCGAAATGATGAAGGGCAAAAAGATCCTTATCGTTGACGACGTTATTTCTCTTGGCGATTCCTTGCACGCACTTGAGGAGCTCGTTAAAGCTGCAGGTGGCGAAATTTGCGGACGTATGACCATTTTGGCAGAAGGAAACGCAAAGAACAGAAACGATATTATTTATCTCGAAGAGCTCCCGCTGTTTGATAAAAACGGCAACGTGCTCTAAAAAGGAGTGATAACTATGGCAGAATTGATGACTGCAAACGATAGACGTACCCACTATTGCGGTACTTTGCGCGAGAGCGATATCGGCAAGCGGGTTTGCGTAATGGGTTGGGTGCAAAAGCAACGCGACCTTGGCAACCTCATCTTTATCGACCTGCGCGACCGCACGGGCATCGTTCAGCTCGCTTTTGACGACAAGAGCGAAAAAGAAATTTTTGATAAGGCATTCGGCATTCGCGCCGAGTATGTTCTCGCTGCTCACGGCACCGTTCGCCCCCGTGGCGAGGGCGCGGTAAACAACAACCTGCCCACAGGCGCGGTTGAAATTTTTGTTACCGAGCTCAAGATCCTTTCCGCTGCCCAAACCCCTCCCTTTGAGGTAAGCGACAGCAAAAAGGTCAACGACGAAACGGCACTCAAATACCGTTATCTCGATCTTCGCCGTCCCTCCTTGCAGCGCAACATTATGATGCGCCATCAAATTGCAAAGGTAGCGCGCGATTACTACTACGAAAACGGCTTCCTCGAAATTGAAACGCCTATGATGATCAAGTCCACCCCCGAGGGTGCACGCGACTATCTCGTCCCCAGCCGCATCCATAAGGGCAGCTTCTATGCGCTCCCGCAATCTCCCCAGCTTTACAAGCAGCTGCTTATGCTTTCGGGCTACGACCGTTACATTCAGCTTGCCCGTTGCTTCCGTGACGAGGATCTTCGTGCCGACCGTCAACCCGAATTTACGCAGATCGACCTTGAAATGTCCTTTGCAACGCAAGAGGACATTATGGCGATGAACGAGGGCTTTATCAAGCGCGTGTTCAAGGAAGTGCTGAACGTGGATATTCCCACACCTCTGCCGCGCATCACCTTTGCCGATGCTATGAATCGCTACGGCTCGGATAAGCCCGATACCCGTTTCGGTATGGAAATTCAAGATCTCTCCGACGTCGTTAAGAATTGCGGCTTTGGCGTATTCACGTCTGCCATTGGGGATGGTGGCTCTGTTCGCGCGATCGTTGCAAAGAACGCTGCCGCTACGCTTACCCGTAAGGAGATCGACAAGCTCACCGAGCACGCAAGAGGCATTGGCGCCAAGGGCTTGGCATACATTCGTTGGGCAGATGAAGCCCCCAACTGCTCCTTCGCAAAATTCCTCACGCCCGAGGAGCTGCAAGCAATTCTCGAGGCAGGTCAAATGGAGCAAGGCGACGTTATGCTCATCGTAGCCGATAAAAACAAGGTTACGCTCCCCACGTTGGGTGCTCTGCGTAACATCCTTGGCAAAAAGCTCAATCTCATCCCCGAGGGCGCGTTCAATTTCCTGTGGGTAGTTGAATTCCCGTTCTTTGAGTGGAACGAAGAGACCGATCACTGGGATGCTATGCACCATCCCTTCACTATGCCGCTGCAAGAGTGCCTTGAGTACCTTGAAAGCGACCCCGGTAAGGTGCGCGCTGAGTGCTACGATATGGTTCTCAACGGCACCGAGCTGCTTTCCGGCTCTATCCGCATTACCGACTGGCAGCTGCAAGAAAGAATGTTCAAGGTTCTTGGTCTGACGCCCGAGGATATTGAAAAGAAATTCGGCTTTTTGGTTGATGCTTACAAATACGGTGCGCCCCCTCACGGTGGCTCCGGTATGGGTCTTGACCGCCTGGCAATGGTTATGTCGGGTGCCGATTCCTTGCGCGACGTTGTTGCCTTCCCGAAGGTACAAAACGCAAGCGAATTGATGTCGCAATGTCCCACTCCCGTATCTGCCGCTGACCTTGCCGTTCTTGGCATTGCCGTCACCGAAGAAGAATAAAAATTGATTTTTGCACATACGGTGCGCGTTTTCATAGGATTACGCGCACCGTATCGACCATTTTTACTTTAATCCCGAAAGGATATTACTATGCCAGAATTACTGTCTCCGGCTGGAAATTTTGAAAAGTTAAAAGCGGCGATCCTCTACGGAGCGGATGCTGTTTATTGCGCAGGACAGATGTTTGGTATGCGCGCGGCAGCCGATAACTTTACCGTTGAAGAGCTCTACGAGGCAGCCGCCTACGTTCACGCGCGCGGCAAAAAGATCTATCTCACCGTCAACACAATGCCGCACGTGCAGGAGTATCCTGCTCTGCGCCGCTTTTTGAGTGACATTAAAGATGCAGGTATTGACGCAATGATCGTTGCCGACCTTGGCGTAATGGCGACCATTCGTGAGATCCTCCCTGAAATGGAGATCCACGTCTCTACACAAACCAGCATCGTCAGTCCCGCATCCGCAAAAGCGTGGGCGGCAATGGGTGCCAAGCGTCTCGTTCTTGCACGCGAATTGACAATGGATGAAATTCGTGTCATTCGCGCGGCACTCCCCGAAGAGATCGAGCTCGAAGCCTTTATTCACGGCTCGATGTGCGTTTCTTACAGCGGACGTTGCCTGCTTGCCAATGCCTTTAACGGTCGCGACGGCAACCGCGGTACCTGCTCGCAGCCCTGCCGTTGGAATTATTCTCTCGTTGAAGAAAAACGCCCGAACGATCTTTTTCCGATCGAACAGCAAGAAAACGTGGGCACGTTCATCATGTCGTCCAAGGATATGTGCATGATCGAGCACATTCCCGAGCTGATGGAGTGTGGCGTTACATCCTTTAAAATTGAGGGGCGAATGAAGAGCGCTTACTACACGGCAGTTGTAACAAACGCATACCGTATGGCAATTGATGCCTATCAAAAAGCCCCCACATCCTATCAATTTGACCCCGAATGGCTTGCAGAGCTGGAAAGCGTTTCGCACCGCGAATACGGTACGGGCTTCTATTTCGACGACCCTATGGTCAATCCCCAGCTTGTCAGCACCTGCGGTTACATCCGCGAAAAAGCATATTTTTCCACCGCTATCGAATACAATGAAGAAGAAGCGCAGGCACTTGCCCGAAACGGCGTTCCAATGGAGAACGAGGGCGGCAAGCTCTACCGTTTTATTCAGCGCAACAAGGTCAGCGTGGGCGAGGGGGCTGAGATCATCTCTCCCGGCAAGATCGGTCGCGGATTTGCCGTTTCCGAACTCTATGCACCCGACGGCAGTGCGCTTGCATCTACACCGCACCCCTCAATGATCTATTGGTGCCGTGTGCCGTTTGACGTGCGCGAGGGCGACATTATGCGTGCCGCTACCGGTCGCGGACTCGAGGTGCGCGCAAAGGATCGCCTCAAGGGCGAATGTTAATTGGAGATACGTATGATCGTTTTTGAACTGCTGAAAGCAATTTTATATGGCATTGTGGAAGGTATCACCGAGTGGCTTCCCATCAGCTCCACGGGGCATCTGATCCTTCTTGAGGATTGGCTCCCGTTTGCATTTGCAAGCGACCCCACCTTTCTTGACGAGTTTTGGGAAATGTTTGGGGTGGTGATCCAACTTGGTGCAATTCTCGCAGTCGTCGTGCTATATTGGGCTCGCCTCGTTCCTTTTGGAAAAGGGAAGAGCGAGGAGCAAAAACGCACCACATGGCGCCTTTGGGGCAGAGTGCTTATCGCAAGCGTGCCCGCTGCATTGGTTGGTATTGTGGGAGATAAGCTCCTTGAAAAAACGACCGGCAAAGATATTGACGGCTGGGCTTACAACTCGATTGTTGTTGCCGCGGCACTGATTGTGTATGGCGTTGCTTTTATCGTTATTGAGCGCAAAAACAAGCAGAAAACGCCACACGTATCGCAAATTGAAGACATTTCTATCAAAAATGCGCTTGCAATCGGTGCGTTTCAAGCGCTTTCCATCATTCCCGGGACCTCGCGCTCGGGCTCTACCATTCTTGGTTCTATGCTCGTTGGTATCTCGCGTACAGCGGCAGCGGAGTTTTCATTCTTTATGGCAATTCCCGTTATGGTTGGGGCAAGCGGCATCAAGGCGCTCGGCTTCCTTTCCTACGTGAGCGAGAGTAGTGTCAACGTTCCCGCAATGGCGTGGGTAGTGCTTTTGGTTGGTTGCGCGGTCTCCTTTGCCGTTTCTATGGCGGCTATTCGATTTTTAATGGACTTTGTAAAAAAACACAGCTTTGCACCCTTTGGCATTTACCGTATCGCGCTTGGCGTGCTCGTTTTGATTCTTGGTTTGATCAGAGGTTGATATGACAGAACGTTTAAAAATTCCGTACCCCGTTATTGTAGAGGGGAGATATGACAAATTGCGCCTCGAAAGTGTAATTGCGGCGCACATAATTCCCACCGACGGTTTTGGAATTTTTAAAAAAGCCGAGGTGGCTTCTATGTTTCGCGCACTCGCGCAAAAAACGCCGCTGATCCTTTTGACCGATAGCGACGGAGCGGGCAAGCTGATCCGCTCGCACCTGACCACGGTTTTGCCTAAAGAGCGCTTGATTCAGCTATACGTGCCGCGAATTGAAGGTAAAGAGAAGCGCAAAAGCCAGCCTTCTGCCGAAGGGATCCTCGGCGTTGAGGGGATGGAGCGCGAGCTCCTTTACAATTTGTTTTTGCCGTATGCCGATGCTACGGCGGTAGAGAACCGTATGGCACAAAATCCGCTTTGCAAGACCGATTTTTATGAGGATGGTCTTACGGGTGGCTCGGGTAGTCGCGAAAAACGTGACGCGCTTTGCATTCGCTTGGGGCTCCCGACGGGAATGACCCCGAACGCACTCCTGGCGGCACTCCGCGTGCTTTGCACATACGAAGAATACTGCACCCTTGTTGGCAGAATTTGAGGTGACGATATGAAAAAAGAGATTACACCGATCGAGAGCGACATCACGGGTATCTATCGCCATTACAAAGGCGGAATGTACCGCGTTATTTGCCTCGCGCATCACTCCGAAACACTTGAGGATATGGTGGTCTACGAACCCCTGGACGGCAAAACCGGCTTTTGGGTTCGCCCGGCATCTATGTGGAATGAGACCGTTATTGTGGACGGCACCCCGAAAAAGCGCTTTGAAAAAGTAGAATAAAAAGCACGCCCCGAGCAAGCTCGGGGCGTTTTTCGTTCCGTTTTTTGGCAGAGCGTGCAAAGGATAATTTTCGCTAAAATGCAGAAAATAGCGATATGCTATGCAAAAACGGAGGTTTTATGGAAGAAATCAAGCTATACGGTGTGAAAATAGATAACGTTACAAAGGAGGAGGCGGTCTGCCGCGCGTTTCGCGCCACGGGTGAGCCTTGCGTTACGTTTACGCCCAACGCCCTGATGCTGGAGCGCGCTCGCAAGGACAAAAATCTTTGCCAACTCCTCAACCGCGCATCTCTTTCCTTGCCCGATGGAAGAGGGGTGTTGTGGGCGGCAGAAAAAATGGGTATGCCGCTTGGGGAGCGTGTGGCGGGGATCGACTTTGGTGCTGCTGTCCTCGCGCGTGCCGAGCGTGCGGGATTGCGCGTTTTTTTGCTCGGCGGTGGCGAGGGGGTTGCCGAGCGCGCTGCCCAAAACTTGCTAAAAAAACACCCCCGTTTGTGCATTTGCGGCACAACGTGGGGGTATTTTGATCAAAGCGGAGAGGAGAACGTGCGAGTGCTTTCTTATATTCGCGCGTGCCGTCCGCATATTCTGTTTGTTTGCATGGGCTTTCCCGTGCAGGAGCGCTGGGTAACGGAAAATCTGCATCACCTGACCGAGCTGCGCCTGATAGCCTGCCTTGGCGGCAGTCTTGACGTTTGGGCAGGGGATCTGCGTCGCGCACCCGAATGGATGTCGCGCATGGGATTTGAATGGCTTTGGCGTATGCTGCGTCAGCCAAAACGCTTTGCCGCTTTGCCCGAAATGCTTTCGTTTTTGTGGCACGTGCCGCAAAAAGCGGAGATCATAGAGAAAAATCCTCTGTAATTTCGCTCTCTCCGAGCACGCGTATACCTTCCTTCTTGAGAAGTCGCGCCGTAATGCCGTCGCCCGTTACAAGTCCGCCGTCAAAGAGACCGTTGTGAATCAAGCCGCTCCCGCAGGAGGGGCTTTTTTCTTTTAAAATTGCCGCCGTGCATGCGTTTTCGCGTGCAATCTCGAGGGCTTGCTTGGCTCCGCGGTTGTAATTTTCGGTCACGTCGCGGCCATCCTTCATCATAACGCGGTCGCCGCAAATTTCAGAGGGAACACGCGGCGTAGGGAGCCCACCCATCACCTCGGGGCAGATGGGAATGAGGTTGTATGTATTCGAGAGCGCAATGACCCTTTCGCAAGGCTTGCTTTTTCCGTCATAGCGGCAAGCCGTTCCCAAAAGGCAGGCGCTGACAAGTATATTCTTTTTCATTTTTATCCCTTTATTTTCTTCCAATATTCTGCGGCGGCCTGCTCGTTTTTGTTCTCGCCCGGTTGATAGAAGACCGAGCCCAAAAGATCATCGGGCAGGTATTGCTGCTGCACGTAGTGGTTGGGGTAAGCGTGCGGATATTTGTAGCCCTTAAAGAGGGGACTTTGCAAATGACGGGGGACGTTGATGCCTTTTCCCGCTTGCACCGCTTCTGCGGCGGCGTGAACGGCATTTTCTGCCGAGTTGGATTTGGGCGCCGTAGCCAGCAGAAGCGTAGCGTTTGCAAGCGGAATTTGTGCCTCGGGCATGCCGAGCTCCTTGGCGGATTCACAGCAGGAGCGAACCACCGATGCCGCCAAAGGATAGGCAAGTCCGATATCCTCGGAGGCGATCACCTGCAGTCTGCGGCAGACCGAAAGCAGCTCGCCCGCAAGCAATGCCTTTGCAAGATAAAACACAGCCGCATCGGGGTCGGAGCCGCGAATGGATTTTTGCAGGCAAGAGAGCAGATCGTAGTGCGTATCGTCGCCAAAATTGCCAACGGACGTGTCAAAGCTATCCACGTGCTCGCGCAAGATCTCTTCGTCTGCGGCGTGATATGCGTTCTCAAACAAAACCACCGCGTGGCGAACGTCACCGCGGGAAGCGTGACCGATATAATCGCAAACCTCGTCCGAAGCGCATTTTTGCACACCGTTCTCCTCGTTCAGGTATTCGAGCGCGCGGTGAAGCACGGGGCGCATATTGGCAGCGGATACCGGCTTGAATTCAAACAGAGAGGAGCGCGAAAGAATTGCATTGTAAACAAAAAAGTGCGGATTTTCGGTGGTGGATGCGATCAGGGTAATACGGCCGTCCTCGATATATTCAAGCAAGGACTGTTGTTGCTTACGGTTGAAATATTGGATCTCATCAAGGTAGAGCAAAACGCCGCCGGCACCAAACAGATTTCCTGTTTCGGCAATAATATCCTTTACGTCCGATAGGGAGGCAGAGGTGGCGTTGAGCTTGTAAAAATTCATACCGGAAAGCTTTGCAATAATGCTGGCGGCAGTGGTCTTTCCCGTGCCGGGAGGGCCGTAAAAGATCATATTGGTAATGCGACCGCCCGCAAGCATACGGCGAATGACGCCGCGCTCCCCAAACAAATGCTCCTGACCGACAATGCCGTCAAGATCTGTGGGGCGCAAGAGGTCGGCAAGCTGTGCGTGTTTCATAGTATGTCCTCGCTTTTCTTTGTGTACCTGCCTCTATTATAAACCATTCGCGCAATATTTGCAAGGTCTTTTTGCGCATTTTTTTGCAAATCGCTACACGCATCGGCAATTACGGGACGCAAAGCGTTTTTGTGCGCACAGATTTTTTGGCACAGATCCACAAGAGAAGCAACAGACAAACGCTTGGCGGGGATATATTCCTGCGCCGCGAGACGGGCAAAGGAAGAAATTTTGGGGTCATCCGCCGTTGGAATTCCCACCGATGGTAGAGACACCGTTGTTGCCAAGATCATACCGTGCAGACGCATCGAGATCAATAGCTGCGCATTCCGCAAGAGCGCGCTGACGTCCGAGGGCTCGTCGGCAACAAAGAGCCGACCGCCCAAACGGTGAGCTGCCTCGGCATTGACCGATAAGTCGGACTCGTCAAGCGGCAAAAAAACGGGCAGAAGATCCTGCTCGCGGCAGAGCATACGCAAAGAGGCAATAACGGTATGGCAACTGTTGGCGGTGTGCCTTCCCGATTTGAGACAAACGCACACGTAGCGTTGGTTTTTTGCAACGTCTATGCGTTTGAGCAGGGCGTGTGTGCGCGAAAGGGGCGGGGGAGAGAGAAGCAATGCGGCATCGGCTCCCAAATGTAGCTTTGCAGAGTCGACCCCTTGCATCCTTAAAAAGCGCAGAGATTCCTCGTCACGCAAGCTGATATAAGCGGACTGCGCAAGTGTTTTTTTGGTGGCACGTTGCGCGTTTTTGCCGTAAAGGGGACCAATTCCCGCAGCAAAGAGAATGGGCATAGCACCGCACAGCTTTGCCAAGCGGAGCATAAATAAATAATAGTAAGGCGAGAGCTTTCCGGTCAGGTTTTGCAAAAGCGAGCCACCGCCGCACAAAAACGCATCGGCACGCAAAAAGGCAAGAATGAGAGAAAAAGGGTTCTTTCGCCGAAAGCATTGCACGCCAAAGCGACACGCATCCTCACGCGGATTTTTTGTGAGCGCCAAAATGCGAATATCGGGGTAGCTTGTGCGCGTATATTCAATAAAGGCCTGCAAAATAGCATCGTCCCCAAGGTTGCCGCAACCAAAGTACCCACCTATGGCAATTGTTGATCTATGCGTGGGGTGCAGGCTTTTTTGATAGACGTCCAGCGTTTTTTCGCAAACAGATGCGGCATCGTAGTGCTCTTCCAACAACTTTCTGCATTCGGCAGCACAGTCCTCTCGCAGGGCAGGGGAGAGCGCAAGCGCCAGTATATCCTGCAACAATAGCTCGCTGCTTGGCTTTTGAGAACCGCGCGCGCAGAAATTGGATAGGGAAGCTTCAAAAAAATTCTCCTTTTTCAAAATGCCGCCATAGCCCTCGTTGCCGCAAAGGACTACGGCACAACCGCTGGCGGCAGCCTCCAGAGCCGCACGAGAAACACCGATAAAAATATCCTGTTCTTGCAAAAGCGGAGCAATATTTTCCACCGCGCCGATGGCGTGAATGCAATCAAAACCCAATTCGCAATTGATTTTTTGCGCACGTGATGCAATTTCGGGCATTTTTTTGCCACCGCCCGCAATTGTGATAGAGAGTTTTGGTATCTGCTGCGCCAAAAGAGGTGCGATCTCCAAAAGCAATTCCGCGCCGCGCGAGCAGTCTGCATCGAGGCGGCTTGCAAACAAAATGCGAAGTGTGCCGTCCGTTCCTTTTTCTCCTCTAAAAGAAAATTGAGAAAGGTCTATCCCGTTTGGAATAACCGTAATACGTTGCATTGGAATTTCATATACGCTGTGCAAATACGCGCGCAGATCCTCACTTACGGCAATGCTACTCTCTCCCCAACGCGAAAGCAAACGGCGCACAAGACCTGCACGGAATTTTGCGTGTACGGTAACGATCTCGGCGCACCCCAAACGCCTGATGCCGTGTATCAGGAGCGCGGGAACGCGCGCGTGCGCGTGCGCGATGTCGATCCTCTCGCACTTGATCAATGCCCAAATTTTGTAGCGTAAAAACAGCCAACGTATGGGTGAATGCGTGTTCAGCGGCATACGAATCTGCAAAATTCCTTGCTTTTCCAATCGGTCGGCGATCCTGCCGCCCGACGAGGCAACGATGACCTCTTCTCCGCGCATCGCAAGCTCCTGCGCAAGCTGCGCAATGTGCGTTTCCGCGCCTCCGATCTCCAATCGGTCGGTTAAAATCAGAATTTTCATCTACATCCCCCCCTCTTTTTGGTAGTTTTTCCATAGCAGGTGCCTTTATACGCAAGACGGGCGGTTTGTTCGCGCTCAAAAATCGAAAAACGGAAGCGGAACAGCCAAAAAATGGCGAAAATGCGTACATATATGCGTTTTCTTGCAAAAAAGAGTGAGAAAAAGCGAATTTTTTTGGCAAAATGTGTTGACAATCCCAAATTGTCGTGATATAATAATGTATAAATATAAAAGCACGCGGGCGGTGCGCGCACAAAAAGCACACACCAAAACGCGAATTTCTTTTATGGAAAGGTTGTTATGTTATGAAACATCAACAAATTCAGCTTGCATGCAAGCGCAATGTTATTCGACTCGTGGCTCTCGTAGCAATGCTCGCAGTTATGGCTTGCGGCATGATCCTCTCGATCAGCGCTGCAAACGTAGCAGAGTCCGTTACCTTCGCTACCGATTCGGGTATTGAGTTCGATAGTCAAACCAATCGTTGGGTAAAGACCTACGATGGCCAAACAGCGATCGACCCCGGCAAGGTTATCGTTAAAGTCAACAACGCACCTGTTACGGTTGAAAAAGCCGAGTTCGACAGTGCGAACGTTGCAGACGTAACCTGCATTACCGTTACCTACGACGGCGGCAAGACGCTCACGCTTCCCGCAGCCATCAAGCCTCTTACCTTGACTTGGGAAGGCACCGGAACCGCATCCGTTGTTTACAACACGGCAAGCAGCTCCTACACCGACATCGCTGTTGACACTGCGAACGTTTCCCTTAAGGGCGTGATCAACAACCAAGAAGTTACCTTTGGTCAAACCAAGGTTTCCTTTGTTGTTAACGGTCTTGAAAACGTAGTTGCTTACGCAAACGTAGTGCTCACCGGTAAGGATGCCGCTAACTACACCGTTGACCCCCTTAAGGTTAACGTTACCGTAGCTCCCATCGCAATCGACAGCATCACTTGGGAAGGCCTCAAGAGCAGCTACACCTTTGGTGATGACCTCACCGGCATCAAGGCTCTCGGCAACGGCACAATTCCCATGATCATTACCGTTACCGATGATAGCGCCGACGGCTGCAAGCTGGTTGCTTCTGCTCCCAACGGTCTTTACACCGTAACCGCTACCAATACCACCCAAGAGATCACCTTCCAAAAGAAGGTTTACAACGTTGTTCTCAACGGTGCCGAAATTCTTGATAATGGCGACCTGCTCAACGGCGGTATGGGTTATCAATTGGTAGTTGAGGGTGCAAACGGTGAGTTCGTTCCCACCGAGATCCTCTCTCAAATCGTTTACAAGTATTACGACGCAAACGGCAACGAGGTTGCTAAGGTTACAAAGCCCGGTGTTTACACCGTAAAGGCTACCATGCCCACCGTTGCAGGTATCGCTTTCAACGCAAACGAGCTGGAAGCTACCATGACCGTTGTTCGTAACTACATCATCGTTTCCACTCCCGATGGCGCAATCGTTATCGTTGGTGAAAACGGCATTTCCAATTCCGTAACTGCAACCTTGACCATTCCCACCGAATTTGCTCGCAAGGCTGTTCGCGGTCTGAAGGCATACAAGGGCTATGCGCTCACCGTTAACGGTGCTGCAGCAGGCGAAAAGTTCAGCATCTACCTCCCCGTAGCCGCTGATCTCATTGCAAGCAAGCATTGCCAAGGCGTTTCGGTTGATACTCTCTACGTTTACAATGCAACCGAAGGCACCAAGGCGCTGGCAAAGGATTCTTACACCGTAACCCTTAGCGAGGACGGTTCCTACTATATTATTGAAGGCTTCGCTCCCGCAGGCGAAATCACCTTTATGCTCGCTCCCGATTACAAGGTTCCTTTCTGGAGCTCCGCAATCGGCATTGCTCTCATCGTTCTCATCGCTCTCGTACTGCTCATCGTTCTCCCGATCGTTATTGGTATGAAGCTTATCCAGCTTGAAAAGAGCGGCAGAAATCCTGTTATCTCCGTTGAAACCGAAGGCAACGTTCCCGAGGTTGAGCCCGTTGTTATTCCCGATAAGATCGACGATCCCGATGCAATCATCGAGGATGGTATTAATGCTCTGGCAGAAACGCTCGCAGAGGAAGTTCCCGCTGAAGAAGCTGAGGCTGCTGACGTTGACGCTACCGAGGCAGTTGCCGAGGCTATGGACGAACTCAACGCTGAGGTTGCTGAAATCGATCTTGGCAACGCTGATGGCGCACTTGAAGAAATGGCAGAGCAAAAGGCACTTGACCTGGCAGACGAGGTTGATGCAGCTGCAGAAGATGCAGACGTATCCGACGAGGTTCAACAGGCAGTTGCTGATGCTATGGCTGAAAACTTCAACGAATCCGCAGATGCAACCGACGCTATCGCTCTCGTAGAGGACGAAGAGGTTGCTCCCGAAGTTGCTGAGGAAGTTGCTGAGGAAGTTGTTGAGGAAGTTGTTGAAGAAACCGTTGAAGAAGTTGTTGAAGAGGCTGCTCCCGAAGTTGTCGAAGAGGTTGTTGTTGAAGAACCTGTTGCTGAAGAAGCTATTGTTGCAGAGCCCGCTCCCGAGGCTGAAGAGGCTGAGGAAGAGGAAGAAGAGTCCTTTGGTGGATTCGGTTCTATGCCTCTGGACTACATCGACGCTATGGTTGATGCAGAGCGCTATGCAGAAATGCTCGAGCAAGAGCGCCGCGGTGAGGTTCAACTCGTAACCCGTTACCGTCGTAGCTACCTGTCTCGTCTTGCACAGTCTCAAGGCAACATTCAAGATTACTACAACGTTATCAAGAATCTCCTGCTCTCCTACAAGGGCGTTAAGAGCCGCACCAGCTGGGGCTTCGAGTCCTTCAACGTTGGCAGAACTCCTCTTGCTAAGTTCAACGCAAAGACCCGTACTCTGTACGTTTACATCGCACTCAGCCCCGAAGAGCTGGCTGACACCAAGTACAACTTTGCGGATATGTCCGCAAAGAAGAAGTACGCGGCTGTTCCCGTACTGCTTAAGGTTAAGGGCGATCGCAAGTTCAAGCACGCTCTCGAGCTTATCACCAAGCTCTGTGAGGAAAAGCTTCAACTGCCCAAGAAGAAGAACTTCACCGAACAAGATTACAGAATGCCCTTCAAGACCACCGAAGAGCTGGTTCAAGATGGCATCGTAAAGATGATGGTTGCTGCTATTCCCGTAGCCGCTCCCGCTGCAGAAGAGGTCGTAGAAGAAGCTCCTGTAGAAGAAACCGTTGTTGAAGAGGCTCCTGTTGAAGAGGCAGTTGCTGAGGAAGCAGTTGTTGAAGAAGCTCCCGTTGAGGAAGCAGCAGTTGAAGAAGAAGCTGTTGAAGAAACCAACGAAAACGCTTAATTGACGCAAAATAAGTTTATGCCGTAAGGCATAGGGCGACGCCGGTAAAAGGGTCAGACAGTATTGGAACTTTTACCGGCGTCTGTTTTTAAATATTCTTGAAAAAAAGGAGCACAAAAACAATGAAAGCCTACAAGATCATTGCCCTTTTGTTATTGACGTTGGCACTCTGCATCGGTATGATGGCGTGCGATCCTTCCAAGGGAGAGCCGACCACACCCGAGCAAAACGATCCTACACAAACAACTCCCGAGCCCGATAAGCCCGCTCCTATCAACTTGCACTATGCGGCGGCAGCAAATGTGAGTGAGGAAGCTTTGAAGGCCGATATCGCGGCTGAGCTTGACCTTCCCGAGGGAACGGAGCTCAACGTTACCGGTGTTTTGAACCTTGCTGTAGCCGGCAAATATGAGGTCAACTGCACGTGGGGAGAGAATACGCGTAAGGTAACGGTTTGGATCTATGGCAATTCTGCAAGCTTTACACTAAACGGCAAGCCACTTACAGACGGTACTGTTACAATAAAGTATTTGGATGCAAAGGCTTCCGAAAACTTTACCAAGGGTGTAGCTGCTACCGATAGCCTTGGCAACGCACTGCAAATTGAGCTTGATGAGCGCAATATGGCCTTTGACGAAAAAGAAGGCAGCTACTTAATGTACTATCACGCTACCGATGCCGTAGGGCAGGAGTTTACAATTCGCGTTATTTACGTTGTTGAATTCGATTACAGTATCAAAGCAACCGATTGCGTTGCTCTTGCTTTTGATACAAGCGTAACCGTTCCCGTTGATTTTGACGGTGCTACGGGCGTTTGGCTTGAGGATAGCAATGGCGAAAGAGTAGATGCAAAATATTATCAAATTTCTCTTGATTCTATTACCATCAGCAAAGAGTTCTACGCAACTTATGCAGGGTCTCGTGCAAGATTTCGTGTTTGCTCCGCATCGGGATATGCTGATTTCTATCTTAACGTTTTAGATAAGGAAGGAACGGATTTGTATATGCAACAAAAAATTGCGAATTTGGTTGCTCCCAGATCCTCTTACGGAAGCTTTAAGGTCGTTACCGAGGCACCCGCGGGTATAACCTTCGATTACGGCTTCTACTATAAAAAAACGGGAAGTGCCGCAATCGATCAGAGCGCACTTGTATGGAGTGCCCAAGGCGACTATGGCGAGGTCTCCTTTGATCTTTACGTTCACAATGTAAAAACCCAAGCCGGTGCCGCATATGGCGAACTTGAGCTCCAGCTCTTTAACGGTGCTCAATTCGTTTCGGTTACCGATGCCGAGGGCAATGCGGTTTCTGTCGTTTACAAAAACAACAAGCCCAACGTTGTACTGGCAAAGGGAAAATCCTACCACGTCGTTTTGGATATGAGCGAGTCGCTTTATCCCGAGCTTGGTTTTTGTTGGGGCAACAGACTTTGCGAGGTGTATTTCTACAACTTTGAGCTCAAAGCACCCAAATTCACATACGTTGTAGACGAAGTAAAGCAAACCATTGTTTGCAAAAAGAGCGGTGAGACACTCGGATACTTTGCTTGGCCTACCGTTACCAAGCTCGACGGTGATCGCTTGATCGCAGTTTCCTCCGGTTTCCGCAAAGCACACATCGACACCGAAAGTAAGGTTGCAGTTTGGTATTCCGAGGATGGCGGCAAGACCTGGAGCGAGCCTCAAGTCTTGGTAGACACCCTTCTTGACGACCGTGATTCAGGCGTCGTTTATTGGAACGGTAAGATCATCGTTTCTTGGTTCTGTGCTTCTAAGCAATACTATCTTAACAACAACGCAAGCAAATATTCCCAATGGGCTGCAGGCATTGATGACGATTACGATACCAAGTATATGGGCGGTAACTACATCGTCAGTGAAGACGGCGGCAAGACCTGGAGTAAGATCTACACGATGCCCGAGGGTATGTTCACACCTCACGGCCTCATTGTTAACCCCCAAGGCGGACTCACCTCGGTTGGCTATATGAGATATAATAAGGTAAACAAGACCTGGGGTACAGGTATTGGTGTTAGAACCACTACCGGTGAAATGGACGAAAACGGCTTTATCTGGTCCGAAGCGATCGTCATTGCTACCGATACCGAGCAAAACGATAAGACCGGTATGGACTTCCAAGAGCCTTACGGTATTTACAACGACGACGGTGTTCTCATTGTTGTAATGCGTTCCGATAAGGGACTTTACCAATGCGAGCTGAAGCCCGGCGAAACCAAGTTCAGTGCTTGGCACAAGATCGCATTCGTACAAGAAACGCCCGCACATATGATTGAGCATAGCAGCGGTGTTATGATTATGACCTACGGCTACCGTGGTCTCTACATCGACCCCGTTACCGGCAACACGATCTCCTACACCGAAAGAAACAAAGATAAAACGCTGGGTATTCGTGCACGCTTGAGCTACGACGGCGGTTTGACCTGGACGCGCGAGGTCATTCTCACCCATGGCTTGTATCCTGCCTCGAACACATCCGACTGGGGCTACACCTCCACGGTCGAGCTTTCCGACGGTAAGCTTCTCACCCTCTATTATCAAAGAACGGGAAGCGAAACCATGGCGTCCATTTACCAGGTCGTTTGGGAGCTGCCCGAGGCAATTGAGGGCGAGGTCACCTTTACCCTTGCAAACGGTATGAATGGTCTTACCGATGACGGCGCATTCCTTGGCACCGTTACCGGTCAGGTAGGAGAGAAGATCGACTTCACCGCTCCCACAAAGAGTGGCTACGTGCTCAAGGGCTGGTATCTTGATTACGCATGCTCCATTCCTTTCACGGGAACCACCTATAGCCAGGATCTCATCCTGTATGCAAAGTGGGGAAAATAAACACCGTTTTATAAAAAACGCAAAAAAGAGAGGCAAGCCTGCTTGCCTCTCTCTGTTTTTTTAAAAAAGGTATTTACAAATCTCGTCAAATTGTGTATAATATAAATAGAGATTATCCACGGAGGATTTTTATGAAAAAGCAGAGCCTATTTCGCCGTGTGGGAGCGGGGATCAAAGCGACAGAACGCTCGGTTGCCCGCGCCATTGATAGCACGCAAAAGGAATTTAAAGAGACCGTACAGGCGGTTCGCGAACGCGACCCGGCTGCGCGAAGCACGGCTGAAATCTTGCTGCTTTACTCGGGCGTTCACGCCATTATGGCGCACCGCTTGGCACATAATTTGCAAAAGAATAAGCATTATTTTGCCGCACGTGCCGTCAGCCAAACCGCAAGACACCTCACGGGCATTGAAATTCACCCGGGTGCTACCATTGGCAAAAACTTTTTCATCGACCACGGCGCCGGTGTTGTAATTGGTGAGACCACCGAAATCGGCGACAACTGCACGCTTTATCAAGGCGTTACCCTTGGCGGTACGGGTAAGGACGTTGGCAAGCGTCACCCGACTCTTGGCAACAACGTTATGGTTGGCGCGGGTGCAAAGGTGCTCGGCCCTCTTAAGGTGGGCAACAACAGCAAAATTGCGGCAAACGCAGTGGTTCTTCACGAGGTGCCCGAAAATTGCACCGCAGTCGGCATTCCCGCAAAGGTCGTGCGTCGCGATGGTGTAAAGGTTGCTAACGAGCAGCTCGACCATATCCACATCCCCGACCCCGTTGCGCAGGAATTTGCACGTATGGAGCGCACCATAAAGGAATTGCGCACCGAAATAGAAGACCTCAAGGCAAAGCAAAAATAAAGGAGAGAGACAATGAAAGAACGCGGAAGATTTATCGTGTTTGAAGGAATAGACGGAGCAGGCAAGACCACGCAGATCGAGCTTTTGGCAAAGCATTTGCGCGAGCAGGGAAGACAGGTTTACTGTACGGCAGAGCCCACCGAATCGGTTAGCGGCGGACTTTTGCGCGACGCTTTGGCAGGCGTAACTCGACGCACGATATGCGAAATGGCGGCAATGTTCGTTTTTGACCGCATCCATCACAACGTCAATCCCGTCAACGGTATTCAAAAAATGCTTGATGAAGGCTTCGACGTTATTTGCGACCGCTACTATTATTCCTCGCTGGCATATCAGGGCAGTGGAACCGATCCTGAATGGGTGGGCAATATGAACCTGAATTGCCCCGAAATTATGCGCCCCGACGTTTGCATCTTCCTTGACCTGACCCCCGAGCAGAGCATGGCGCGCATCAACCGTGGACGCGCAACGCAGGAGATATACGAAAACGAGGAAAAGCTCACTCAAGTGCGCAACCAATTCTATCGCGTATTCGAACAGCTGCGCGAGCGCGACAACATTCAAATTGTTGATGCCTATCGCTCGATTGAGGAAATACACCAAGATATTGTTGCACTTGTTACAAAATAAAAAATAAAGGACAGAGATTTCAAATCTCTGTCCTTTTTTGTTGCTTTTTTAATATTGACGTCCCCAAATAACCATATGCTTTGCAGGCTTGCCGCAGCAAACGCAGGTATCTGCGAGGTGATCCTCAACAAAGGGGATGCAGCGTGATTTTACGCCGCCGGTGACGTCCTTGAGCTTTTCTTCGCACTCGGTTTCACCACACCACATTGCCTTAATGTAGCCTTCCTTGCTCTTTGCGGTGTCAAGGAATTCCTCATAGGTGCGTGCCTCATAGGTACGGTTGGTTCTGTTCTCGAGAGCGCGGTTGTAAAGCTCCTCGTGAACCTTGGCGAGTGCCTTTTCAACCTCTTCTTGCAAGTTGTCAAGAGATACAAAGGTTTTTTCGCGCGTTACGCGGCTAACGAGTACGCAGGAGTTGTTTTCGATATCGCGGGGACCGATCTCAAGACGGAGCGGAACACCCTTCATCTCGTACTGTGCGAACTTCCAACCGGTGGAGTTGTCGCTGTCGTCGAGCTTGACGCGCAAGGTCTTGGAAAGCAGTGCCTTAATTTCGGCTGCCTTTTCAAGCACACCCTCTTTGTGTTGTGCAACGGGAACGATTGCAACTTGAATGGGCGCGATCTTGGGGGGCAGAATGAGGCCGTTATCGTCACCGTGTGTCATAATAATGGCACCGATCATACGGGTAGAAACACCCCAAGAGGTTTGGTGAGGATATTTGAGCGTGTTGTCACGCGCGGTGAATTTAATATCGAATGCCTTTGCAAAGCCGTCGCCAAAATAGTGGGTCGTGCCGCCTTGCAGAGCAACACCGTTGTGCATCATAGGCTCAATGGTGTAGGTCTCCTCAGCACCTGCAAACTTTTCCTTTTCGGTCTTTCTGCCGGTGTAAGCGGGAATCGCGAGGGACTCTGCATAAAAGTCCTCATAAACCTTGAGCATTTGCAAGGTCTCTTGTCTTGCTTCTTCCTCGGTCTCGTGCATGGTGTGACCCTCTTGCCAGAGGAACTCTGCTGTACGCAGGAAAGGACGGGTGGTCTTTTCCCAACGAACAACGTTGCACCATTGGTTATAGAGCTTGGGCAGATCGCGGTAGGATTGAATGATATTGCGGAAATGCTCGCAGAAGAGCGTTTCGGAAGTGGGGCGAACGATCAGTCTTTCGGGGAGCTGATTTTGACCGCCGATGGTAACGACCGCGCACTCGGGAGCAAAGCCCTCAACGTGGTCCTTTTCTTTTTGCAAAAGGGATTCGGGAATGAACATAGGCATATAAACGTTCTCGTGACCAAGCGCCTTAAAGCGCGCGTCGAGATCCTTTTGAATGTTCTCCCAAATAGCGTAGCCGTAGGGGCGGAAGATCATGCAGCCCTTAACGCCCGAGTAGTCAGCCAACTCGGCTTTTTTCACTACGTCTGTGTACCATTGAGCAAAATCAACGTCCATAGACGTGATTTGATCAACCATTTTTTCATTGTTCTTTGCCATAATACAAACCTCACAGTGAGCTCTCCAAAAGAGAGCATAATTTTACATTGTAATCATTATACCGCAAGAATGGAGAAAAGTCAAGAGATTTTGATGTGAAAAGAGAAAAAAGAAAAGCCACAAGGTGACTTTTTCACCTTATTGAAAAAGTGTTCATGGATAAGTTATTCATCAAAATAGTCAACGGACACTAACTTTGAGCCTCCCCTTGCACAGGGAAGCCTTTCTTTCGTGCGGATTGCTAATTGAAAATTTTGTAAAGGACTTGCTGATAAACTGAAAGGAAAACCGCAAGAGTAGCTTTTTTCTATGATTTTGGAAAAAACCCTTGTAATCTCGAAAAAGTTGTGATATAATAAATGTGCCAAACCAACTGAATAAAACAAGCAAGGGCTATTTTTGTCTTTATAGGATAACTATATCCTTTTTGTCGCACACTCATATAGGTTTTGTTAAAATGCAAACTCCTACTGGGTATGGCGAAAATCGGATATGGTTCTTGCTGATTCAGTTGGTTTGGCGACTATCGGAGTTTGCGTTTTGGTGCGGTTACTTCGGTAGCCGCACTTTTTATTTAGGGGGAATGAAAAAAGTTACCAGCACTTTTGCAAACTTATAAAATTGAGACTTTACATTTATTTTTTGTCAATATGTATTGTCTTTTTCCAAATTTTGTGATACAATAAAGAAAAGCAAAACGATAAGGAGATGTTATTATGGAAAATATCAGAATTCAAGACGATCTTTATATGCACGTCAACCAAGAGACTTTGGAGAATCTTGTCATTCCCGATGATAAGCCCTGCGCAGGCGGATTTGTAGAGCTTGCCGACAGCGTTGAAAAAATTATGATGGACGAGTTTGAAACAATGAGTGCAAGCAAGTCCTATCCCAACGATTACCTCAAGCGCGCTTGCGAGCTTTACGCTATTGTAAAGGATGCAGACCGCAAAGAAAAGGACGGCATCACGCCCGCACTTAAGGTTCTCGCTACTCTTGACGAACTCAAAACAGTTGAAGATTTTAGCCGTCTTTATAAAACGCTCTCTCAAAAGAGTATTCCCACGCCCATCAACATCGGTGTTGAAACCGATATGAAGAACACCAAGCAGCACTTGGTTTATTTGCAAGGCCCCGGTGTAATTCTCCCCGATGCATCCTATTACAAGCCCGAAATGGCAGCGCAAAAGGAGCAGATCCTTGGCATTTGGGCAAACGTTGCAAAGATGGTAATGAGCAAAACCGACCTTTCCCCCGAGGATCAGGAAAAATACGTTGCCGATGCGCTCACATTTGATGCGATCCTTGGTGGTCTTGTTAAGACGAGTGAAGAATGGTCGAGATACGTTGAAATGTACAACCCCATGGAAGAGGGCAAGGTAGCCCAGATGCTCTCCACCCTTGACTTTGGTGCAATTCTTTGTGACCTGTTTGGTCGCGTTCCCGCAACGGTCGTTGTTACCGAGCCTCGCTTCTTTGGCGCGTTTGCAACGGTATTCAATGCCGAAAATCTTGAACTTTACAAGCACTGGGCATACGTTACCGGACTTTTGAAAGCTTGTAGCTTCCTTTCCGAGGCGCTGCGTGACATGGGCGGTATGTATATGCGTGCGCTCACAGGTGTTGCAAAAATGCAATCCATCGAAAAATTCGCTTACAACCTTGCATCGGGTATGTATTCCGAGCCCGTAGGCATTTATTACGGTGACAAATACTTCGGTCAAGAAGCAAAAAAGGATATCACCGAAATCGTTTACCAAATTATTGACACCTACAAGACTCGCATCAAGACCAACGATATTCTTGGCGAAGAGACCAAAGAGAAGGCTATCCTCAAGCTCTCCAAGATGGGTGTTAAGATGGGTTACCCCGATAAGGTAAGAGCCATTTACGATAAGCTCGTTTTCAACCCCGAGGATTCGCTGCTTGATATCGTTCTCACCCTCAAGGCAATTCAAGAAGAGGATATTCTCTCCAAGCTCGACGAACCCACCGATCCCACAAAGTGGGCAATGCCCGGTCACATGGTCAACGCTTGCTACGATCCTTTTGTTAACGATATTACCTTCCCCGCAGCCATTCTGCAAGCGCCCTTCTACTCCCTGAAGCAGACCAGAAGCGAAAATCTGGGCGGCATTGGTGCGGTTATCGGCCACGAGATCTCTCACGCATTCGATAGCAACGGTGCAAAGTGCGACGAAAACGGCAACATCAACAACTGGTGGACAGAGGACGACTTTAAGAGATTTGAAGGCAAGGTCAACCAAATGATCGAGCAATTTGACGGCATTGAGCTGCCTTGGGGCAAGGTCAACGGCGCGTTCATCGTTAGCGAAAACATGGCGGATAACGGCGGCGTTTCGGTTACCCTTGATATTATGTCTCGAACCGAAGGCGCATCCTACGAGGAATATTTCACCAACTGGGCAAAGATCTGGTGCGAAAAGGCAAGACCCGAGTATTCGCAAATGCTTCTCTCGGTCGACGTTCACGGTCCTTGCATTCTGCGTGCAAATATGCCTCCCAGAAACTTCTCCGAGTGGTACACCACCTTTGACGTTAAGGAGACCGACCAAATGTACATCGCACCCGAAAAGAGAATCGTTATTTGGTAATTTCAAAAAAATGAATGAAGGTCGGCGATTCCCATCGCCGACCTTTTGAAAAAAGAGGTTTGTATGCAAATTAGAAAAACAACCGAGGCAGATCTCTCTTGCATCGGTGAGATTTACGAGAACGCCAAGCGTTTTATGCGCGAGAGCGGAAATCCCGAGCAATGGAGCAAGGGTACTCCCAATGTCGACACCGCACGCGCGGATATGGAGCGCGGCGTTGGCTACGTAGCCGTGGACGACGAGGGAGAGATCGTTGTAACCTTTATGTTCACGCTTGATGGTGAGCCCACGTATGCAAAAATATACGATGGCTCGTGGCTAAATGAAGCACCGTATGGCGTTATTCACCGCATTGCCGTAAAGGAGCAGGGCAGGGGAATGATCGGCTACTGCATTGACGAATGCTTTGCACGGTGTCAAAATTTGCGCATCGACACGCACCGTGACAATCTCCCTATGCAACGCGCACTGCAAAAACGCGGATTTCAATACTGCGGTATCATTTATTTAGAAAATGGGGACGAGAGATTGGCGTATCAGAAGGTCAATTAACGTACGGGATTTCTCAAAACCTGCAACACTGCACAAAAGAAATAGCAGGAGGGTATGCGTTGCACACCCTCCTGCTATTTCTTTGTGAAAGGGCTACGAAAAGGATACAAAATCCTAATGGGTTCATTTTGCAAAATGGGTTCACTTGTCAATATTCACCGATATAAGGATTTATACTATCCAAATCAAAGGCTCTCCTCTTACACAAACCCCTACTTTGTACTTTCTTTTCGGAAACGCTTTGGAATGGAAATTAATGACTAAAGCATATTCCGGTCCGTCATTGATAAGTATTTCTTTTAAATAACTAATACTTTTGGGATTATCAGTAGCAATTTTGCCTTGTTGCTCTAAATCACAAATGTATTTATGAATTTCCCAAAAAGGAGATTCCCATCCTCCCGGTGTTTTTGCTGTTTTTTTGTTTTTTTGGTAGTTATTAATCATCAAATCAAGCTTATCAAAAAGCTGTTTTTCGTCGTTGAAATCTGTATAAGGTGTGAAGTCTATTCTCTTGGATAATTTATCGCTTGACTTGTCACTTACGGAAAAAACATGGTAATGTCCCAAACCATATTCATATGCAGTGAAAAAAGCAATATTTGTTTTTGAAATAACATAAAACAACTGTGAATAAAAAGGATTTATAACATTTTTCTTACCGTAAATCAAAACAGGTTTTTTATATTCATTCCAGTCAAGTTGCATTATTTTTATATTGTTAATTTCAATGTCAGAGCCTAATGGATAAAATCCCAAATAACTTACTTTAACAAACATGCTGCACCTCCCATATATTTTTCATTTCTATTTTATCACATTTCTTGCCTTATTTCAATGCTTTTTTATCGTTTGTAGACTATATTTTTACGCTTACACCCATAAATTTAACGAGTACACCCCATAATTTTAACGAAAACAAAATAGCCCATCCACCAAAAGTGCAAAACCTCTTGGAAGATGGGCTTCTTCTATCAAAAATATGCTTGTTATGCCTCGAAAGTGCAAAAAATACCCCTAAAAAGCAATAAAAAACGCAGAATTGGTACAATTCTTGTATCCTATTCTGCGTTCTTTTATGGTGAATTGTACGGGATTCAGAACCAAGCCTCGATAATCGCAAGCGACTATCTCGGCGCAAATTTGCTTTGCAAATTCGCCGCGGGCGCGCGTTGCGCGCACACGATTTCTCTATACCGGAACACTTCACCAAACAAGCAAGGGGGTGCCAAACGGCACCCCCTTGCTTGTTTGGTGGAGCGTACGGGATTCGAACCCGTGACCCCAACACTGCCAGTGTTGTGCGCT
>JBGVQK010000039.1:0-9237 GCA_045127455.1 Eubacteriales bacterium | reverse complement strand
GGTAAATACGCTGCCCTTAAGACCGTCGCGAATGGTATCGTTGAATACGGCAATGCCGCCGATAGCGCCTTCGAGGGGCTCGATCTTGCTGATCTGACCTTGGTTAGCCATGGGGCTGCCGTCAATGGTGGAGCCCATTGTCCAACCCTCACCGTAAATAATTGCTTCGGGATTGATAGCGTGTACTGCGTTTTCAACCTCTTGCATAGTTGCAAGGTCGTGCAGGCCCATCAGGTCAAAGCGGAAGCCATCAAGGTCATATTCCTCTGCCCAGTAGCTTACCGAGTCAACCATAAATTTGCCAAACATATAACGCTCAGAGGCGGTATCGTTACCGCAGCCGGAAGCAGAAGAGTTTGCACCCGTTGCGGTGTATCTGTAATAGTAGTAGGGAACGATCTTGTTAAAGAAGCTGTTTGCATCGTAGGTGTGGTTATAGACCATATCCATAACAACGCCAATGCCTGCTGCGTGCAGTGCTTGCACCATTTGCTTGTATTCCTTGATTCTGACCTCACCGTCATAGGGGTTGGTAGAATAGCTTCCCTCGGGAACGTTGTAGTTTTTTGGATCGTAGCCCCAGTTGAATTGGCTATCGGGGTTAGCTTCATCAACGGTTGCATAGTCATAAACGGGGAGGAGATGTACGTGGGTAATGCCGAGATTTACAAGATAGTCAACGCCAATGCTTTGACCAAACTCGTTTACAAGTCCGCGCTCGGTAAATGCGAGATATTTGCCCTTGTAGTTGGAGGATGCGATCTTGTTAGAGAAGTCTCTTACGTGTACTTCCCAAATAACAGCATCGCTGTAGGTCTTAATGCCGGTTGCAAAGTTATCCTCGCCCCAACCCTCGGGGTTCGTGCGAGAAAGATCTACTACCATGCCGCGGTTACCGTTAAGGCCTGCTGCCTTTGCATAGGGGTCAACTGCCTCTTGGGTGCCAACCGAGGTGGTTACGGTGTAGGTGTAGTAGGTGCCGTGACCGCAGCTTTCGGTGTAGGACCAAACACCGCGATCGCCCTTGACCATATCAACGCTCTTATAAGCGGAGCCCTCGTGGCCGGAGGTGAAGAGATTGAGCACTACCTTAGAGGCGGTAGGAGCCCAAACCTTAAAGGTGGTTTTATCACCGTTGATGATCGCACCGAGATCATCGCCGTCGTAGGTGTAATTTTCAATAAAGTACTCGCTATCAAAAATAGAGGTGGGAACCACTGCCTTTTCGCCGTAGCCCTCAATTACCACGCGGTAGTTTTTGCCAATATCAAGGGTTTCTTCCACTTCAATAATGCCGCTGGTAACCTCATTGCCCATATTACTGATGTCGAGAATGGTCAATTCTTTGTCACCCTCATAAACCTTGACCTGCTTGTAGCTGGTGATTGCAGTCTTGGGGGTTACGTTATATTGGATCTTGTGGAAATCGGTCATGCCCGCAAGGGTAAATTTCTTAATCATGGTAAGCGTTTTGCCTCCATCTTGGCTGGTGTACTGTGCTGCATCGCCACTCTTGAGGTAGATAAAGGTTTCTTCGCCCTCAATCACAGCAAAACGGTCTTCGCTGGTGCCGTCCTTGGTTGCTTCTCCCCAAGAGGAGCCACCGGGCTCGGAGCATCCGGTACGAACGATAAATCCGACCTGCTCAATGTCTACGGGCACGTTGAGCACGACCTTTGCACCGTAGTCACAGGGGTGCATGATGTAACCGCTGCCTTCCTTGCCATCCCACCAAGCCCAAATGTCACAGTTTTCAATAACACCGGGGTGAGACCAATAGAAGGTGATCTGATTGTAGCCCTCTTCCTTCGGGATGGTGTATTCTCCCTCGGGAATTTGCCACTTGCCACCATCGGTGGTGCTTTCGTTGGCGCCGTTGTTGTTGCTCGGATCGTTGTGACAGGAGGTCAAAACGAGAGAGAGGAGCATGATAGCAACGAGCAGAAGAGAAAGAATGCGAGAGTAAGTCTTTTTCATGATTTCACCTCATATAATTTATTTTGATTGTGCGTCCTCGGCGCTTGTTTCACAAACGGGAGCGGTCGAATCGCGGAAGATTGGCTCGGTGTGAATGGTTATGCGCTTGGTCTTGTTGCCCTTAATGGCTTGGCGGAGCAGGGTAAACGCGTTTTCACCTAAGGAGATAAAGTCCTGCTTAACGGTTGTCAGTGCGGGGGTAAAATAGCGTGCAACGTCAAGGTTATCAAAGCCGCTGACCGAAATATCCTCAGGAACGCGCAAACCGCGCTTTCGCAGTCCGGTAATCAAACCAATGGCGATCAGGTCAGAAGCGCACACCACGGCGGTAACGCCCTGGTCGGCAAAAAAGTCGGCTGCCTCAAGACCACAGACCTCGGTGTAGTTTCCGTAGCGAACGTAGCTGCTGTTAAATTCAATGTCACCTTCTATCAAGCCGATCAGATAGCCCGAAAAGCGCTCACGGGTAACGATCGATTCCTTGTCACCGCCCAAATAACCGATCTTGCGGTGTCCAAGCTTGATCAAATGCTCTACAATGGCAGCAACCGAGTTGATGTTGTCACTGCTGATGCAGGCAACCTTGGGATTTTTTACGTAAGAGTCCATCAGCATAGCGGGAATGCTTGTGGTCTCCAGCTCTTTGATGATCTCACTCGTGATCTTCGTTCCCATTATCATCAAGCCACAAAAGTTGTTTTCTTGGCAGAGCTTCTTCAGGTTTGGGGGATTCTTATCGGAGCAGTGTTCAATCACCACCTCGTAGTGGTAGGCGTTTGCTGCCTGTTGAAATCCCGTAAGAACCGGATAACCGACCTGCGAGTTGCTGTGAGAATCCATATTCTCAAACAAAACGCAAATACGCTTGGAATCCTGATTGCGGTGCAGGGAAAAACCGATTGAGCGGGCATAGGCATTGACGCGATTGCGTGTCTCCGAGCTGATATCGGAGGCATTGTTGAGTGCCTTTGAAACCGTGCTGGCAGAAAGACCGAGCTCGGCGGCAATTTTCTTAATGGTCATTTTGCCCTCCTTTTTTGGAAGATTTTCGAAATGCGGAGAGAACCGATTTCGATTGATTTTTTTGCTTGCCTGCTTTCATTATAGCATAGTTTTTCAAACTTACAACGATTTTTTGAAAAAAGTGTAAAAAATAGCTAAAAAAATCTTTAAAAAATAACTTCTTGACAAAAATCCTGCCTTTCCGTCACATATTTACTTGACACGGCGAAAAAAATGTGATAAAATATCACAAAGATATATTCGAAAGTTTTCGAAACGCAAATTTTAGCAAAGGGGAATTCGTAAATGAAAAAGCGTTATGCAGGAGTTTTATTGCCGATAACGGCATTGCCCTCTCCCTATGGAGTGGGAACAATGGGCGCGCAGGCAAAAGACTTTGTAGAGTTCCTTGCCAGAGCTCACCAAAAGGTTTGGCAGGTGCTACCACTGGTTCCCACCGGATATGGAGATTCGCCCTACGCCTCATCCTGTGCCATTGCAGGCAGCCCTTATTTAATTGATATTGAAGCTTTGATCGCGCAGGGCTTGCTGACAAAAGAGGAAGCAGAGGAATATTCCTGTGCTGCTGCGGGAGAGGAGATCGGGCGTGTTAACTATGAGGCATTGTTCTATCGTCGCATTCCGCTGCTGAAGCTCGCATTTTCGCGCTTCGATCGTCAAGTGCCTGCATTCCAAGCTTTTTTGGAAGAAGGCGTGTTTGCTGATTTTGCCGCATTTATGGCAATCAAGGAGGCACACGGTTGGCGTGCTCTTGCCACTTGGGAAGAGATGTATCGCGTACGCGATAAGGAAGCGATCAATGCCTTTCTTGCCGCCAATGAGGACGAGGTACTGTTTTGGCAATTTACGCAATATGAGTTCTTCCGTCAATGGGGCGAGCTGAAGAGCTATGCCAACGCGCGTGGAATTGAAATTATGGGCGATATGCCGCTTTACGTCTCCGAGGATAGTGTTGAGGTTTGGGCGCATCCCGAGCTGTTTTTGCTCAACGGCGACGGTACTCCTACCGAGGTTGCAGGTGTTCCTCCGGACTATTTCAGCGAGGACGGTCAGCTTTGGGGCAATCCTTTATATAATTGGGAAAAAATGAGGCAAGACGGCTACGCATGGTGGACGGCAAGGTTGCAAAAGGCACTCTCTATGTACGATATCGTACGCATCGACCACTTCCGCGGCTTTGACCGTTTTTACGCCATTCCCGCAGGCAGCAAGAATGCCAGAGTGGGATGCTGGCGCGATGGCCCGAAGGAAGCTTTGTTTGAGGGCAAAAAGGATTGGAGGATCATTGCTGAGGACCTTGGTGTTCTCGATGACGGTGTTTATCGCTTGATGCGCAATACGGGATACCCTCGTATGAAGGTTTTGGAGTTTGCGTTTGACGGAAACCCCGAGCAGGAATTCAAGCCCTCCAATTACGATGAAAACTGCGTGGTTTACACGGGTACGCACGATAATGCTACCTTTATTGAATTTCTTGAGGATTTGGATGAGGATACACGCGAGATATTTTATCGCGATCTCGTATCCGAGTGCAAAAAGGCAGGCGTACGCTTTGCATATCGCTCGGAGCAGGTAAATGACCCCGAAACCATGCAACGCGCTCGCGCGGCAACAGTGCGTCTTGCTTACGTCAGTTGCGCAAAATACGTCATTCTTCCCCTGCAGGATCTGCTTGGAACGGGTGCGGAGTCTCGCATGAACACCCCCGGCACACTCAGTGATCGCAACTGGAGCTGGCGTTGCCCCGCAAGTGCAATGAGCCGCACGTTGGCTCAAAAGATCTCTCGCATTGCAAAAAGAGGGAACAGATAAATCATAGCAAAGGAACAGAAAAACAATGGACAAATGGATCAAAACAGTTGAAAGCTTGCTCAAAGCCAACGACGGTGTCGATATGGAGCATGCATCCACCTCCGCACTTTATCGTGCCGTTAGTAGCGCAACCATGGCAGAAATTGCCGATACGTGGCAAAAATGCAAAGAAGCTCCTCAAAAAAGAGTGGGTTATCTTTCGGCAGAATTCTTGGTCGGCCGTGCAATTTTTGCAAACCTTTACAACCTTGGCAAGCTTGACGAGGTAAAGGCACTGCTCGCAGAGCGCGGCATCGATATTACATCGTTTGAGGATATTGAGGACGCAGCTCTCGGTAATGGTGGTCTTGGCCGTCTTGCTGCCTGCTATCTCGAATCGGGTGCCACCGTTGGCATTCCGCTCGATGGCTACGGCATTCGTTACCGCTACGGCTTGTTCCGCCAAAGCTTTGAAAACGGCTTCCAAAAGGAAAACGCAGACGATTGGCAAAGACACGGTGACCCTTGGAGCTACAGAAGGGAAGAGGATAGCGTACTCGTAAAATTCTCCGACTTTACCACCAAGGCAGTTCCTTACGATATGCCCATCATCGGCTACGGCGGAAAGACCATTAACACCCTGCGCCTGTGGCAAAGTGAGCAGCCCAGCAGCTTTGATTTTGCTGCTTTTGACAGTATGCAGATCGATAAGATCGCAAAGGATAACGTACGTTGCGAAAGCATCAGCTACGCCCTCTATCCCAACGATTCTACCGAAAAGGGGCGCATCCTGCGTTTGCGCCAAGAATATTTCTTTGCATCGGCATCGGTGCAGGACCTCATTCGCAAGCACAAGCAAAAGGGACTTCCTATTGAAAAGATCAATGAGCATATCTCGCTGCAGCTCAACGACACACACCCCGTGTTTGCCATTCCCGAGTTCATTCGCCTCGTTATGAAAGAGGGCTTGAAGTTCGAAAAGGCGTTCCTGCTTGCACGTTCCGTATTTAACTTTACAAACCACACCATTTTGGGTGAGGCGCTTGAACGCTTGGATATGAAGCGCGTACGCAAGCTGTTGCCTGAAATTGCAAGAATTTTGACCAAGATGCAAGCACGCATCGAAAAGGAATTTCCAAATGGTAAGCTCTTCCTGATCAAGGATGAGACCGTACATATGGCAAACGTAGCCATTTATGCGGGCAATAAGGTCAATGGTGTTGCCGCGTTGCACACCGAAATTCTCAAGGAGAGCACCTTCCGCGATTGGTATGAGGCGTATCCCGAAAAGTTCCTCAATGTTACCAACGGTGTAACGCCCCGTCGTTGGCTCGCACTCTGCAACCCCGAGCTTTCCGCTCTCATCACCGAAAAGATCGGCGATGGCTGGCAAGCAGACCTTGAACGCCTCAAGGGGCTTGAAAAGTATGCAGACGATCCCGAGGTACGCCACGCTTTTGCCAAGATCAAGTATTTGAAAAAGCAACAGCTTTCGGAATACGTTCTCAAGAGAGAAGGCGTCGAGCTGCCGCCCGAATTCATTTTTGACGTGCAGGCAAAGCGACTTCACGAGTACAAGCGTCAGCTGATGAACGCTTTTTCCATCCTTTATTATTATTTCCGCATCAAAGAAGGCAAGGAGCCAAACTTTAAGCCCACCGCATTCATCTTCGGCGCAAAGGCAGCCCCCGCATATTGGAACGCAAAGGGCGTTATCAAGTTTATCAACGCCATTGCCGATAAGGTCAACAACGATCCCGAGGTCAACGATAAGCTTCGCGTTGTTTTCGTTACCGACTATAACGTTTCTTATGCCGAAAAGATCATGCCCGCAGCAGATATCTCCGAGCAGATCTCTATGGCAGGCATGGAGGCGAGCGGAACGGGTAATATGAAGTTTATGCTAAACGGCACGGTCACTCTTGGAACCATGGACGGTGCAAACGTTGAAATTTGCGAAGAAGCCGGCAGAGAGAACGAATACATCTTTGGCACGACTGTTGAAGAAGTAAAAGAGATCAAGAAGAATTACAATCCTTGGGAGATCTACAACTCCGATCCCGAGCTTAAGAGAATCGTTGATACGCTTGACGACGGCACCTTTGACGATCAAGGCAGCGGAATGTTCCGTTCGGTCAAGGAATCTCTCTTTGGCGGTTGGAGTGCCGACCACTATCTCGTGCTCAAGGACTTCCGCGATTACGTGCGTGTTAAGAGCGAGTTGAACCGCGATTACGGTAGTGAAGAGTTCCTCGCCAAGTGCGTTCGCAACACCGCAAACGGAGGTAAATTTTCCTCTGACCGATCCATTCTCGATTACGCCGAAAATGTTTGGAAATTGTGAGTTCGAAAATTTTCGAAAAAATCGCAAAAAATTGTGCAAATTGCACAGAACGACGTTTCAAAATTGTGCATTAGGTAGAAATTCACAAACTCGCTTGACTTTTCCGAGGGTTAGTTGTATAATATAACCATAGGGAAAGGTCCGGAACGATATCAGACCCACCCCTAGAAATAAGGCGAAAGCCAAAAAAATAAACAAAGGAGAAAGAAAATGAAAAAAATCTTAACTGCAATTGCACTCATTATGGTGCTCGCACTCTCCTTTGTTTGCATCGTAGCGTGCACGTCCGATAATCCGAACGAGCAAAATCCCGACGACGCAAACAAAGTGACTGTAAGCTGGTACCAAGGCAGCAAGCTTCTCAAAGAAGAGAAGATCGAAAAGGGCTCCAAGGTTACATCCTGGACTCCCGAAGCTGAAAACAAAACTTTCACCGGCTGGTATGCAGAAGCATCCCTGACCCAAGCTTTCGATTTCGACAAGGCTATCGAAGCTGACACCGACATTTTTGCAGCATTCAAGTCCGACGAATATGTAGAAGATACCAACTCCTACTACCTCATCGGTACAGGTTCCGGCGATATGCTCAAGGCAAACTGGGATCACGTAAATGCTGAGGCTAACCTCACCATGACCAAGGAAAACGTTGCAGGCGCTAACGTTTACTCCATCGTTCTCACAATGTACGCAGGCGATATGTTCCAGATCTGCTACGGCGGTAACTGGGATGGCCAAGTAGGTATCGGCCTTATCGAAGGCGCTGAATACTGCGATGGCGTTAACTTCAATGACAACATGACCTACACCGCAGCTGACAAGAAGGTTGCACAGGTTAAGAACGCAGACGGCGAGGTTGTATTCATCGGTTCCGACGAGTACAACAAGGGCTACGAGGTTTGGAATGCAAAGCTTGCTGAAGGTATGGACGGTAAGTACAAGATCACTTACACCACCTACCCCAATGCAAGTGCTTACAACAAGATCACCTTTGAGCTGATCGAAAAGATTGAGCCTATGACTGTTACTCACTCTATGCACTTTGTAGGTGAGTTCAACAGCTGGAATGCAAGTGATGAAAATACAGATTTCCATATGAATGAAGCTGACGATAAGGCAACCTGGTCCGGTTTCGTTACCGTAACCGCTGAGGATCTCGCTGCTGACGGCGACGTTCAGTTCAAGGTTGTTAACCAGATCGGCCAGGGCTGGTACAGCCCCGACGGCGAAAACATCATTCTCGACGAAGCCGGTGTTTACGCTGTTAAGTACACCGTTGAGGGCAATAAGGTTGAGATCGCTAAGTGCGAATACTACCTCGTTGGTACTTTCGTAGACGGCGAAGGCAAGGCTGTTAACTTCGCAGTTAAGGACGGCGTTACTCCTTCTCTCACTGTTGCAGACGGCGTAGCTACCGGTACTCTCGTAGCAACTGACGTTACTGCAATGGGTGACTACACCTGGATCGCAGATCAAGACAAGCCCGGCGTATTTGCAATTAAGGTTGTTTACGGTTCCGAGCTCGGCGTTGCCAACTGGTATGGCGACGAAACAAACGGTGGCGATAACTGGTACGTTGCAGCAGGTACATACACTGTATCCTTCAACATCGAAGCAGAAACCGTTACCATCACTCCTGCTGCTTGATCAACAAGCAATTAACAAAACATCAGTGACCTTTGCGGGGCGGGGATTTGCCCGCTCCGCACTTTTCATAGTAACAAAAACAATAACGATAATAAGGAGAAAATCATGAAAAAGATCAGAATTCTTTCCCTTGCAATCGCTATGTTAATGTTGATGCTTGTTATGGCATTTACTGCTTGCAACAACAATAACAATGCTAACAACACTAACAATAATGGCGAAAAGACCAAGGTGACTCTCACTGTTTGGGGCTCTCAAGAAGACCAAGCAATGCTCAAAGAGATGTGCGCAGCATTCGCAGCTGCAAACCCCGATAAGGAATACAAGTTCCTGTTTGGTGTTCAAGGCGAAGGCGACGCTGCCGACAAGGTTCTCAACGACGTAACCTCCGGCCCCGACGTATTCTCTTTTGCAAGCGACCAGATCAACAAGCTCATCGCAGGCGGTGCTCTTGCACG
>JBGVQK010000038.1:0-22028 GCA_045127455.1 Eubacteriales bacterium | reverse complement strand
GATTTCATCATCCGGTTCAGGACAACCGGAGAGGCAAAGACTTCTACAGCTTTGCACATCCCCGGTTGTATAGGCTTTTTTGATGTTGGAAAGGTTGCTCATTTTACGGTAGGCCATTTCGTCTCCTTGGTCGGCAAGCAGAAAGCCTGCAGGAACGCCAAGACGGCCTGCTATGTAAACGATTGTTGAAAGCGAAGGATTGGCGGAACCGTTTTCGATACAGCTGAGCATATTTCTTGTGATGTGATCTCCGGCAAGATCTGCCTGCGTCATAAGCTTGGAGATGCGCAACTCGCGAATACGTTCGCCGATATTCATAGTTCGCTTACTTCCCTTTTATTAAACGATTATTCAGCAGCCTCTGCGGGAGCCTTTTTAGCGTTCAGCTTCTCGGTGATAGCAGCCTTAACCTTTGCAGCTGCTTTTGCGGGAGCTTCTTTAATCTTTTGAGCAACTGCCTTGCAGTTGTTAACGAAAGCATTTACGCGGCCGGGAAGAGACTTGGAATAAATGAACTCGTCCAGCAGGTTGTAAATTCTATCCATGTTGTTGTTAACAGCGGTATCAACAACACCGGTGATGCGCTCAGCTGTCTCGGTGTAGATACCCTCTGCAGCGTAGCGAGCCTGGTCAATGCGAATAGCATATTCCTTTTCAGCTTGCTCCTCAATTGCCTTTGCCTTAGCGATAGCGGGAGTCAGAAGGTTGGTGTAGTCACCGTCCATCTTCTTCATCAGCTTGTCGTAAAGCTCAACTTTTTCTTCAATAGAAGAATCGGAACCAACGATCTTGTTCAGTCTTGCTTCCAGCTCTTCGATCTTTTGTTCAGCGTTAGCGAGAGCCATGGACTTCTCTTGAAGTTTTGCTTCCATGCCCTTAGCGTACTCTTGTACTTCTACCTTATCGTAGCCGTTGATTTTGTTTTTGAATTGAACAGAAATTTCTGCCATTGTGAAACCCTCCACATCTCTTATACATTTTATAGGAACGCATAAGTTCCCTTTTATACATATATATAATAACATACTTTTGTCGTCTTTGCAACCTTTTTTTTTACATTTTCAAAATTTGGTCGACTTGCACAAATCAAAATGCTTGATTTTGGATATATTTAATAGCTTTTTTGCAAAGAAAAAAGCCCACTCTAAAGTGGGCTGGCGCGCCTAAGACGATTCGAACGTCCGACACCCAACTTAGGAGTGCTTTTTTACCGTAAAAGTGGCGTTAAAAATGCGATTTTTCTTGATTTTCGTGCGTTTTATGCCCTAAAATGCGTCTATTTTGAGGCTTTTTGTTCGTTTCTTCAAGTAATTTTCGCTTTTAATACCAACTTTAATACCAAAAACTATACCAAAACTATACCAATTTTGATACCCGTTCAGCCTTATACTCCTATGGCGGCGAGTTGCCGGATATTATATGCGTTTCGCTTATATCTAATTATATCACAAATTGCGAGAAAAATCAATGTATTTAGCGATATTCGTAACCTGATTTTTTTGCCTTTCGTGGTGGCTGATCGTAGCACAGTTCTCGAAAAAGTCAACGCGAAAAAATATGACTGAAAACCTATATAAACCACCTTACAAGTCAAGTAGCAATACTTGGCTTTTTTTATTTTATCCGAACGTAATATTTTTTGCTCTAACCGAGCTTAAAAAGAAATCTGCCTACTGCTCGTTGACTTTTTCACACAAGAGCCGAAAGGCACAAAACCAATACCCGAACAGTGCTACTTTGCCCCTGCCGAAAGGCAAAATAAAAAAATCAGGAGGTATTCCAAAATGAAAAAAGTTGTTTATTCTGTTACAAGGTACGGTAAAACCGGACAAACGAAAGTAACCGGTTTAGGTTACATCACCGATACGGATTTGATTATTGCTTGCCAAAGCAAAGAAAACAAGCCGTATATAAGGGTATTTGAAGATTGTATCAAAGACTGTCACCCGATACCCTATAAGCCCGGTGAACACTCAGGCGGTTATTACGAAATACGCGAAGTTGAGGTTGAAACCAAAAACGGCGCTAAAGAAACTATCGAAGTACAGATAGATTACAAGATTTGGTACAAATTCGTAGATTAAAGAAAAAGGAGAAATAAAAATGAGAAACAAGTTTTATATGAATGAATTTCAGTATCACGACGGTGAATGTAATGTAACCTTTAATATCGTTGACCTCAACGAGCTTAAAGGCGAAATCCAAGTAGCTATCACAAGACAAGGAAAAATAAGCGTTGTTACATATCCGCTGCTTTCCGATGAAAAGGGATACTACTTTGAATACGGTTGCGAATACAAAAAGCTATCCGTAAATGACTTTGAGGAGGTAACGTAATGAATACGCCTATATGGGATTATTCGGAACTACTCGAAGAAGCAAAAGACAGAATTGAAGAAAAACTAATACTTGAAGGAGAAATTAAAAATGATGACAACAGTAAATTACAATGAGGTAAAAATCGTTATCGGCTCTTGGGGCTCATACAACGCGGGAAACTCTCGCGCTATGGGCTCTAAGCCTATTATTCTTTCCAACTATGACGAGTGGGAAGAAATCGAAGAAGAACTTAAAAAGCAAGGCTTTAAGCTTGACGGCATCGACGAAGAATTGTTCGTACAAGACATTGAAAATCTCGACCTCGATGGCGAAAACACGGATTATATGAGTCCTCGGCGTTTATTTGAAACATTGAGGGATTCAGGTGTGTTATATGACGCTGATAAATTTGAGGTTATGGAAGCCTACATAGAAGTACGTAGCTTTAAGGATTTTGAGGCGCTTGTAGAGCAAAACGGCGAGAGTTGGGACGATGATATCCACCTTTATAAAGGATATAGCTGGGAAGATTACGGACGCGAGCAATTCAATAACTGCGGATATGAATTTCCGGGCGATTTGGAAAACTATTTTGATTTTGCCGAATACGGAGAATCGTTCTCGTATGACGGCACTATTGAAAGATATAGCGGCGGCTTAATTGAAATTTATTAAAACAAAGGAGATAAAACAATGAAAAATCAATATCAAATCTTAAAAGACAGACAGCATAAAGAGTTTAACGCTTTCCCCTTGGGAGCAGCTTTCAGCCAAACGCAATTTACTGAAATGATGGCTAAATGGGGCTTAGAGCCTACCGACACCGATAAAATATTGCACGTCGGAGCCGGTTGCTATATTCGCAAAACAGATCGCGAAGCGTTCCACGCTTTAGTGGAAAGGCTCGAAAAAGAAAAGCAAGATGCTATTGCCGCTGATACCACCGGCGAAGGCTTTATAAAAGATATGTTTTTATATGAGCTTGCTAATCACGAATATTGCATTACATACGACCTTGAAGATACGCTTGACGCCCTTTGCCTTACGGTCGATGAAATCAACGCGGATAAAAGGCTTCTTCGCGGATTGGAAAAGGCTCTTTCGCAATATCTGAAAGACAGCAAAAATTACTAAGGAGGTAGATATGGATACCTTACTTAATCGCTTATATTACGGTCAGATAAACGAAGCCGAGAAAAATCCAAAGGTTAAGCAGACTGGTAAAGAGCTTGAAACCTATGACCTGCTTTGCAGCTCGCTCAATGAGGAACAAATAAAGCTCTTGGATACTTGGTACAAGCAAATAGCCGACAGGTTTTCAGCTCGCATTGAATTTACATTCGAGCGCGGCGTGAAGCTCGGTTTTCACCTTGCAACAGAGATAAACAATTTTGACTTATAAGGAGGCTTATATGAAAATAAAAGAGCTTTATTCAATGAATTTCAATGACGCTTGCGAAAAGCTGTCAGAGGAAAACGACCAAATAACAACATACGAGAGCTTAAAGGACTTTGCCATTAAAAGTATCAACGAAGAACGGCTTTTCGTTGCAATACATATCCTTGAAGCTATACACAAATTCCCGGCAGATTATTACGATTATGACTACTGTATGGGAACGCTTGATACACCTACGCCGCTTTCGGTTGCTGCCGATCTCGTTGACTACTGCGAAGATACGGAGGAATAAGCTATGGCTAAAAACAAGAATAATCCCTACGGCTATAAGGTGTGTTACCGAGAAGAAGGCGCGAAAGAATACGTGCGGCACTTTATGACTTATACATACAGGCAGGCGGTAAACGCAAAGGCTGGATATATACGCTTTCCACCGCGCGCCCTTGAAGATAACCACATATTGAATAAGCCCAAATGGGTAATTATCCCTATCCGATATTCAGAGGTAAAAGACGGCATCTGGCGTCAAGATCCTTTTTGATACGGACGGGGCTTTTTTACTTTATACGAAAAAATAAATACAAGGAGGATTGAAATATGACATTGAATTTAACCGCAAAAGGTACAGAACAAGAAATACTTAAAAAATATCTTGAAGAAAACGCAAGCCAGGTGCTTGCAGAGAAAATCAATAACGGTGTGCGTATCGTCAAAGACGGTGTTACCTTAATAAGCCGTAAGACGCTTGACGGATTTATGCGTTATGCCACCGAAGAAGCAAGAAAACAAGCCGAAAAAGGAGCGCGAAGCGCTTGCATACATAGTGACGTCGTTTTCGGCTGGTGTATCCACTACTTTGAAGAAGATAGCATCGAGGGTACGCTATATAACGAGGACGGCACAGAATACAAGGCTGCGCCTGCACCTAAGACGGAAACGGTCAAGCCGGTTACGCCTACAACAAAAGCAAAGCTGAAGGAAGAATCACCGCAGCTTTCGCTGTTCGATTTCTCCACTGATTTGACCGATACAGAGCCGTCAGAAACGCCCCCAGAGGACGACGAGGACGAAGACGAGGAAGAACCTATAACCGAGGTAAAACCCGCCGAAAACACGGCTATTTCGCCCTTATATCAAAGATATTTGCATCATCAAGAGGAATTTCCGAACACCATCGTTGCTATGCGAGTCGGTGACTTTTTCGAGGTTTTCGGTGATGCTGCCGTTACGGTTGCAAACGAGCTTGAAATGACACTTACAAGCCGTGATTTCGGACTCCCGGAACGTGTAAAAATGGTCGGATTTCCTTTCCACGTTGAAGAAGTTTACCGCGAGAAAATCCGCGTTTTTGCAAATATCGCAATTATTGATACGAATAATATGAATTTCTATCCGCAAATAAAGCCTTTTCCCTTTAAGGTAGATACCGAAACGGGCGAGGTTTTAGAGCCTATCGACGAGCCGGACGAGCTTGCCGCTGAAATAGAGCTTGCAAAGGCTTTTGATAAAGACGCTCTTTGCTTACTTGCGGAAATTCTTGATAATAAATTTGTAGTGAGGTAAGAAAAATGAAGATTGAGAAATTAAGACCGATACCGAAATATATCGTAGAGCGTATTAAGAAGAAAGACCGTGAGCTACACCCGTCACAAGACGGTAACACTCGCTTTTATTCTTACCTTGCGAAGAATGACGGCGACCTGATAAAAGTAACCGTTGCCGTAAAATGTCGCTATAAGAATTGGTACTGTAAACAGGTATCCGTCCACGGTGTTCACTCGGATAGAGCCTACGTTAAAGATATGATTTTCAATTACATAGCCGGAAATATCGTAGGCTGGTACAGCGAAGGTCTGACAAAAGCACCGAAATGGTATGAGGACGGCGAATGGGGTTGGAACGATGATAAATACTTCAATCCCCATGCGCCTATCGTCAACTTAGAATTTCTTGCGAAATTCCCACAGTACAAATATGCCGCTTGGGAGCTTTACAAGGGCGCAGAGATAATACAGTATTTGCGTACTTATGAGCAGTATCCGCAGCTTGAATATTTGATGAAGCTTGGACTTTCGGACTTTATCAAGAGTACGCAGATTCTTGAAAAGATGGGTAAAGACAAGAAGTTCTGCAAGTGGCTCGCGCAAAACCGTAAAGAGCTTGCCGAGAGATATTTTTATGTATCCGTAGTGCTTCAGGCGTACAAGAAGGGCTGTGATCTTACAGAGCTTCAGATATACACCGAAGCGAAAAAGAATCTTCCGCGTCATAACAGGAAGAAGCTCATTTTGGAGCTGTTCGACGGTGATGCTGAATCCTTCTACCGTTACGTTGCCAAGCACAGAGCGAGTATTGCAATTTATCTTGACTATGTTGATGCTTGCAATTATCTCGGCTTGGATATGTCGCTACCGAAAAACCGTAAGCCTATTGAGTTTCAGCGTTGGCACGATATTCGTACAGACGAGTATAAAACACAAAAGGCTCTTGCAGACGAGAAGGAACGTGCGGAAATGTACGCAAAATTTGCGGTTGTTGCCGAAAAGTATCTACCGTTACAGCACGATAAAAGCAGCGCGTTCGTTGCTATTATCGCAAAGAGCCCCAGCGAGCTGCTACGCGAAGGTGAGATTTTACACCATTGTGTAGGCGGTATGGGCTACGGTCAGAAATTTATCCGTGAAGAAACGCTTATATTCTTTATCCGAGCAAAAGAAACACCCGATACGCCGCTTGTTACGGTTGAATATTCGCTACTCAAAAAGAAGGTCTTGCAGTGCTACACGGAAAGAAATCATACGCCGAGCAAGCCCATTCTAAATTACGTAAACAACGTTTGGCTGCCATACGCAAACAAAAGATTAAATAGAATTGCCGCATAAGGAGGTTTTACATTATGACAAAGTATTTCAGAGTTACAGCATATTGCAAAGAACACGATTTCAGTTTTATTATGGATACCAACGGCTTATATGAAAAGCTGTGGGAGTTATCCGCAGAGCTTATTAAAAACGGTATGTCGATAATCGAAGCGTCGAGCGAAGAAAAGTTCCTTGACGTCAACATCGAAAAGGTTTACGACGAGCCGAAGCAGATGATCTTACGAGCTACGGCTAAGGGCAAGCCGCAAACGGTTACGCATACGCTGAACGGTGTTACCTATAAGGCGTTGCGAGTCGGTGAAAAGCTGTATATCCCGGATAGGTCGGAGGTGGTATAATGAATAGCGGATACAAATTTGAAAACGCCGGTATGGTTATCACCTGTATATCGTTTCACAGTATAGGCAATCGAAACGTCGGGCTTTTTCAGCGAGAAAGTGACGGAATGTATATCACGGCTCGGAATACCTCAAAAGATAAAGACGGTACATACTCTTGGGCTTGGGGACATTACTTTACGGGATATACGGACGCGCTTTTGGACTATTATAATCGAAAAGCGGATATGCTGAAATATACGGATTGACATTTAGGGAGAGCTTAAAAACTCTCCCTTTTTTTATGCCGGTAACAGTTTGGGAAAAGTTTGGGTTTTGTTTAGGTCGTGTCAGCAGGGCGTGTGCTTGTCTTGATACAAGTGGCGTCGCTGCGCTCCGCCAGACAAGCACACGCCCTGCAACCTGACAAAACCGACTAAACTCGGAAAAACGAAAGCCCGACGGATGCGAGGTCGCCGCTGAGCCGCTTGGCGATCCTTCGCATTATTCCCGTCGGGCGAATATTTTTCGTTTTTTAAGCCTTGTTTGTACGCCGTATAAGCGTCAGTTGGATTTGCGTAATTCTGCAATAACGGCGGGGCTTACCTCGCCCACATAGCAGCCCTCGTCAAAGCAGTTAAAGTCATCGAACAATAAGAGCTTCTTTTCTTCTTGCCCTACGGTGCAGACAATATCATCATCGAGGATATCCGAGATAAAATATTGAGGCAAGCCCTTAGAGTATATTATCTTTTCGCCCGTCTTTTCAAGGTATTTCATAAGATACGCCATAGCCTCGCCCATGCGCCTGTTATCATTGATAGGCTCAAAATCCGACCTTCCAAACTCGTCATTAAAATACGTGGATTGATTTCTCGTTTGCATTTTGTGCGCCGTCGTGCTGTAATCCCTATGCCTGAGAAGTATCCCTGGAAGCGTGCCTTCGGGTATATGAAAAATGCCGTGGAAATGTAGGCGGCTCGTTTTCGGGGAGCGTTCCCATACACCGATGTATTTCCACCCTCGGCGCTTGGCAAACGAGGACAGCCGACCTTTGAGCTTCTTGCGGAAGGATTCTTCGGTGTGCTTTTTATCGTCGTAGGTGAACGTGCAAAAATAGTTGAAGTTCTGTAAGTTCGCCTTGCGGCACATACGGATACGCCGACATATTAAGTTTCGTTGCTTTCTCTCTAAATTGGCTTTTACGTAAAGCTCGGTTTTTTCTTCGGTCTGAAAGTATGGTCGCATAGCCTTTATAATGAGCTTTTTTCGCTCGGCTCTGCGCTTATTCATCGTTTCCTTATATAGCTTTTCAAACAGTTCCTTTCGGGTAGTTTTACGCCCGCCGCTTTTCTTTACCTCAACCGTCTTTTCTTTTACCGGTGCTTCTTGGTTTTCGGGCTTATCTATGTTGTTGACGACAGCTTCTTCTGCAAGCTCTACGGGTACGACCTCGGCTTTTTCTTTGTCCGTTGCCGTATCCGTAGTTTCTTCGCTTGCCGGGCTATCTTCATAGACCGTGATTTCTTCCTCGATACGCACAGGTCGCTTTCGTGACGGGCGCGTAGTATGAGGGATTGCAATATAATGGCTGCCGTCGAAGTAAACCTTTGTTTCTCCATACGGCATAAGTTGTGATACCTCCTTCTGAAAGATTTATTTTCCGTAAAGTGCGTTAATAAAATAGCTGTTCTGTAATTTCAGTTCTTCCACCGTTGCCTTTTCGGTGGCATATTCCATATAATCGTTCAAGCCTACCTTTGAATTTCTTGCCATTTCGTTAAAGTAATCGCTGAAACAGTCGGTAGAAAAACGCCTTGCGTATATTTTCTTATTCATAACGTAGTATTTCTTCTTTTCAGGCTTGCCGTCCATCGTGCCGCGCTCCTTTTCGATAGCCGATACCGAATAGCCGAAGCGGTTATATATCTTGGCGTTTCGCTTGTAGAGCCACGACGTAACTGTTTTCAGAATATGCACGAGCAGCGTATTGTCGCCGCGTCTGTGACGAAAATCGTAATACATAGAGATAAAGCCGTCAAAAGCCCACTCCGTAAGCATTTCTTCTATGGTGTAAAACGGCATAGCAAGCCGCATCTTGCCCGAAGATACGATATGTACGATGTCGCACAGATCCCGCGCGTCAGCACCCCAGCTTTCCGGGCGTTGCTCGTCCGTAAATACCTTGATGAACGGGAAATTATCTACCGTTGCCGAGTGCCTGCACATTTTCAGCCAAGAGTTGAAAAGGTCGTTTTTCTGGTTGGTTTCCTCGGTGTGCTTTTTGATCTCCTTATGGTCGAGTACGTTGCCGCGCTCTTTGCCGACCTCGGATATAACGACTACGCCAAATTCAAAGCTCCCGGCGTTAGGGTTGTTCTCCAAGACCTTCTTACCGAGTCTGAGGACGTCAAAATCGAGAATGTGAGCGTGCCTGCCGCCTTCGACTGTGATTTCCGGGAAAAAGTCTGTCGCCCACATAGGAAAGTTGCCCGCATCAATACAGCGGTTGTCCTCTCTTATGGAGTAGTTTGCAACAATAAGGCTGCTTTCTATGACGTAAATAAAATAGAGCTGTGCATAGCTTTCGAGAACGTCAAACAGCCCCCATATACGAAGCCCGTCATCATAGGAAAAGCCGTAGCGCTTGCAGTCATATCCGTATAACTGTAAATCAGCATTTTCGTGTTTTTGGTATCGTAGCCGCTTCTTTTTCACCCATTCCTTGACGGTGGCGAGGTTGAACACCGTACCGTATTCCATACACCGCCTAAGCTCCATTTCAAAGCTGATCCATGGGAAATACGGGAATTTCATATCGTTTTTGCGGATAAGCTCAAAGGCTTTCTGACGGAACATAACCTCTTGGGAGAGAGCCATATCCGTAATAATGGTTGTTTTCTTCTTTCCCATCGAGCCGACAGTCATTGACACGATAGGCAGCTCGTTGATAAATCCGCAGTTCCGGGCTTCAAGATGTCTTAGGTGTGCTTGTGCTATTCTTTGCCTGAAACGGTTGAACAGAAGCCAGCCGAACGTAACAAGCCACCACCACGGGAACACCTTTAATATGACCTGCAAATCTATAAAGAGCTTGCAGACCTGCACGTACATTGTACCGAAGCGAAAGGACACCGCAAAATAGAAATAGTACGCGAAAAAAGCAATAATAATTGATGCAAGGTTAAGATGGAACGCCCACAGAATCGCCCATAAAATCGGTATGAAGCCGTATTCTTTCATAAAGGCGATATACGATAGCACCCATCTTTTTATGGGCTGATAGGTTTTGCTTGACAGCCACTTGAACGCTCGCAGTGGTATAGTATCCTTGCCGTGATCGTTGTTGCTCGCGCCGTAGATTTTCTTTATCGCAAGCACAAGTATGAGGATACACGGTAGCACCATAGCCGAAGCCTTTGCAACAATCTCCAGCTTGCCGAAAACAAAATCACCGTATGCTGAAAGGTTGCTTTTACTGAACAGCAAATCAAAGTATGCTGCCGCTTCTGTCTTGAAGCTCTCAAAGTTTTCGGGTAAAAAAATATCCCATTTCATAACCTCGGAATATTTCTCCACCGTAGGCGGCGTGATATGAACAACCCCGAAAATCTCTAAAAAATAGAATTTGACGGAGTTCCATAAATCGCCCAAAGCCTCGGCAAAGCGAATATACGAGGTGTTAAAATGGAACACACCTAAAAATATAAACAAGAGCGATAATATGACCGTAAGCGAGATATTAAATACTCGTAATTTCTTCATATACACCTCCCGTATCGTTTAGGGATAGTTGGCTACCCGTGAATAAAAGATAGCCAACCAGAGCCACAGTAACGATAAGAAGGAGTACAGCAATAATCCTTTTTACCGTTTTCAAAAATTATTCCTCCTTGTAATAGTTTTCGTCTTTCTTTCGTTTGATGGCGGCTTTAATAGCCTTGAACGCTTTGACGGGCAGGCAGATAACCCACCAGATACCCTGACCGATGTATGGTAGCACCGGCCAAAGCAGCACGACGAGAAGAACGACCATAATAATGGCAAGTACGATTTGCCACCATTCAAGACCGCCCGGCATATTGACGGGAGGGGTAATGTCATTGACTATATCAATCGGGCTTGAAACAACGGGAATAACGGTGTAATCGCCGTCCTTGTTGAAGGTAAGCTGAATGATATCGAAGTCAAAGAATACGCTTTCCTGTGCTATATACGCCTGTCCTTCGGTGTGCTTGTCCGTCCAAAGAAATCCGCCGTCAAGCTCGATGATGTCAACAGCCTCGGAATAGTAATCGCTCGTTGCGAAACGGAACAGCACGACAACCTTTTCTTCATCGTCTATACCGTTGACGGTAACGGCGTTGTTGTACTCGGCTTTGATACTGTCAACGTCTGCCACGTTCACGAGCAGTCTTTCCGCTATTTCGGTGTTCGTGCCGGTGAGGTCGGACGCTTTAAGTATCTGTATCGGAGCTGCCGTTTTGGTTTGTTCGTCTGGCCCGCCCGTGAAGGCTGCACCAAGACCGAAGTTTATCCAATTATCCCAAAAGCTCGGATCGCTGTCAGACCAGCTTTTCAGCGTTTGTAAATCCACGTCGGCGTCAAAGTCGTAATAGCTGTATCCGTTCTTGATAACGCCGTTTTCGTTATTCATTTTTCGGCTGGCGTCAATATCACTTTCAAAGAGGTCGGCGCTGATCTTGCCGTCCTTGATGGGTAGGCTGCCGTTTTTATAGCTTAACTTGTAATTTTTTATCCACTCATACAGGGCGTTGCTCTGTACTCCACCGATAGTTACCGTGTCAGCGTATGGATCGTATTCCTCGATATTGTCAACGAGGAACATATAATAGAGCGCGTTTGTCGGGATATGGAAATAGCCGGTGCCGAGATTCCAGCCCCATTGAGCTACGTACATATCTCCCGCTTTGCCTGCACCGATGCCTAAGCTGTACCCGATATCCTCAACGTATTCGTACTGACCGAAATCGTTAGGCTCGTCGCCAAGCTCTACGCCGATATAGTCCTTAGCCGCATTGTAAAAGTCGGTATGGCTCGTGACAAGAATTTCTTTCGTCTTGTACTCGTACCACTCCGCTTTGATACGTTGCAATCTTCCGTAGGTATCTAAAAAGCGTTTCGGAACGGAGAAATACACGGTGTCAAGCTGATTTTGGTGTCCTGCACCGAGGGGGGAAGTCTTGGAACGGTAGAAAGTATGCTTTACGGAAAGCTCTATCGTTTCGAGATATTCCACGTCACAGGTAAGCGTGCTTTTCGCATTTTCGTCCGGGCCGTATCCTTCGGCAAATCCCGTAAATATGTACGTTCCGCACACACCGTATTCGGTTGCCGAGGATGCGCCGTAGGTCGTCAGCTCTACGCCCGAAACGTCATAGCGGCGAGCGTTACTGTTTACACGGTCAGAGAAGGTCGTGCCGTTTACGTCATGGTCGATAACCTTGAACTTGTAAAACAGATTTTTATAATCTCCGCTTTCGGTTTTGGAGCAAAATTCAAGCGAAAACTTTTCATAATCGCTTGGGTTGCCCTCGTCGTCATATCTGACTGCCATCTGGATTTTGTTCTGCTTATTGCTCGTCGAGATGTTTAAGCCTTTGGGATTATAGATATACACGTAAAGCCCGTAGTTATCCCGCAAATTCGCCTTGTAGGAATAGCAGTATTCCACGAAGTTTATTACCTGTATATCCTTGCTTTCGTTGAACGGAAAATCCGTAATATCAAAGGGCTGTCCGTTCACCGTCGCAGAATTGAGGTCATCAAGTACGTTTGTACTGTCGTAATTGACTTCTTTTTCTGCCGCATAAGCGACAGTGCTGAATATGGGGAAAAACACCATAGACAGCACCATCACCATAGCGACTATGCAGAGAAGAAGCCTATTTCTTCTTGCATAAGTCAAATAATCACCTCCTTGTTATTAGAAAATGATATTGCTTTCGTTAAGCTCTACGTCGGTAGAAATAGCACCTACCGTAGACTGATCGAAGGCGAGATTGAAGGAAAATACTTCGCTGCCGAACTCGGAATATGCCTCAACCTCAATATAGATTGCACTATCGTCCCAAAGCATAATAGCCTCGTTAAACTTATTGATAAGCTCATAATCTACTTCACCGCCGGAAAGAGGGATAATCTCGCCACAGCAGAGAGAGTTAAGAACCTGTGCGGGAGTAATTTCCTGACTTGCGCCAAAAGTAAAGCTCTGCCATTCCTCAAGCTCAATACCTACCTGCGCAAGAGCGTCATAAAATTCCTCTGCAACAGTAATCGTGTATTTGAAATCGTCCTGAGTCATATCCATAGTGTAAATATCGCTCTTGAGATAAGAGAAGTCGATAGTATCGCTATTGTGATATGCGTCGATAAGCTCCTGCTTTGTGCCGGACATAATTGCATTGACTAACCAATTTGTACCGCCATTATAAATTTCTTGATTCTGGAAGAAATTGTCGGTATAAACTTCAAGATACTGAGAGTCAAGCCACTTTTCAGAATAGTCCACGGTACAGGTTGCCACAGCGTTAGGGTTATAAACGGTGCTTACGGTAATTACGATCTGCTCACCAAAGGGAGCGAGAGCCGATACGTAGCAGGTGCTTCCACCCTCGTCGCCTTCAAGCTCGATATAGTTATATACGTCCTTGCCGGATGCAAATGCAGAATTGGGATTTGCCCACTTAGCCGACCATGCGAAGCCGCCGTTTTGTGAGCCAATGGGGTATGCAGTAGCGGTAAGCTCGACGGTGTTGCTATTGTTATTTGCGTACATAGCCGGGGCTTTAGCCATCAGCTTCATATTGTCGCTGTTTACAATCTTCATCGTACTAAGACTCTGAATTTCCTCAATAGGCTCTAAGGGATCAACGATGTCGTTGGGGGTGTCCTCGGTTGTCTGCTCGGTTTCGGGGGTAGTGTCGTTATTGAAATTTACCCCGAAGGCGTTAGCCGCCAGAGCAATAACCGAAATGGAAAGAAGAATAAGAGCTGTGAACGTGATTATCCACTTGATAAAGTCGCTCTTCTTGTGCTGGTTAAATTCGTTATTCATAAATGAAATCCTCCTTGTTTTTTAGAAATAGATGTGATCGGGTGTTATCGTTACGCCCGTTGCGTCCTCGGTGACGCTGAAATTAAGTGATACACTGCTTTCACCATCGAAAGAGGTTATCACAAGGGTAAACATATTGTCGTAAGCAAAATCGCGGCAATCAGCTACGGCACTGCCGGGATACACAGCTCTCAAAATGTCCGTAATCGTGCCTTTGGGCTTGATGGTAAACGAGGTGTCGCCGTACTCAATATCAAAGCCCTTGGTAAGATCCTTTTCTGCCTGATAGGAGTAAACCTCGCCGTCAAGCGTGAAATCGAAATCCTTGCCTGCCAGCTTGTTGGGAACTACCTTTACGGAATAGCCGCTTACTTCCTCAGACATTGTGTATTTGACGTCAACGGTCATTGACTCGCCTTTGGGAATACTGTATCCGCTTGCGTTCGTTAAAACCTGCTTGCCGTCAACCTCAACGTAGAAGGTCTTAAAGCCGCTTGTGAAGCCGCCGGTAAAGTAAGCGATAAAGCCTATTGCCGATACCAATGCAAGAACGACCAATACGTAAGCAATTATTTTACCTACCTTTGCTCCTGTCATAGATTTTCCTCCTTAGAAGAACATTTCAGTTGACGCGATAGATACGCCCGTTACTGCATTTTCGTCAAGCACGATATTGAAGGAAGTGCTAACCCCACTCTTGGGCTCTGTAAGCACAATCTTGAAATAGCAGTTGGTTACGTATTCTCTGAAACAGTCCTGATAATACTGTGTTCTGCCGCCGTCGATACGCTCCAAGCTCGCGTAGTAGCTTTCGATAGACTTCTTCACGTTTACGGTGATAGTTCCGTCAGTTGCGATAGAAGCATCAATAAACTTGCTTGCGATACTGTTAAGGTCGATATTCTTGGCGAGGTCGTCGTACCACTTCGTATTACCGCTTGAAACGTAAACCTCCTTAGAAGCTACCTTAATCTGACCGACGCCCTCAACAGATACTTCAAGAGTCTGGTAAGCGTTGCCTACTGCACCAAAAGGATTGGAAAGCTCTGTACCGAAGGTGTAGGAATTGCCGACAGCAACGTGATAGCCGTCGCTTGCCGGGGTAAGATTTGTGATAATCTCGATGTTTGCGGGAACGCCTACAAAGCTAACGATGCAGTCTGCGGTGTAGCCGTTCTGACGGGTGGTTGCCGTAATAACAATGTTGCCGGAAAAAGCTGCCTTGCAGGTTACGGTTGCCGAGGTGCTACCGTCGGAATCGGGGGTAACGGTAACGTAATTAGATACGTTGTTGGTGTTGGAAGAATCCGCCCAAGCCACAGTCCAATCTACCTTTTTATTGGTAGCGGTTGAAGGGGTAACGGTTGCGGAAATCTTCTGAGTAATAACGCCGGTATCTGCCGCCATCACGGGAGCAGAAGCCGCCATAAGCTTGATGTTGTCTGTGTTGACAAATTCGGTCTTTAAGGACGCGACCTCTAAGGTGTTTTCCGTTTCGGTATTATCCTGATTGGGTACGGTATCCACGTTGCAAGCTACCATTGAAAAGCAAAGAGCCGCAAGAACGAGCATACTCGTCAACACGATTGAGATTTTTCTTTTTGTCATTATAAATCCTCCTTGAATTTAGAAAAATGTGGTGTTTTGACAACTATAATTTGCTTTTATAGCCGTCTTGGTGAAATTTGCAAGGGATTATCCCTTGAATTTGCTGTACTGCTTTGTGTACTTATCTGCGCGGCGGCGGTCACGGATACCTTTCTTGTAGCCGTAGGACGCTGCGATTTTTGCACCAAAGCGTTTAGGGACGTTGTAAGCGTCATCCCAGCCTCTTGCGTAGCCGATATCATAAGCCTTTACAATGTCGGATTTGTAATTCTTGCCGTAGGTTTTCACCTGATCGACTTTCTTTCCGGCGTATGCCTTAGCTTTCTGACCGGTCTGCTTTACAGACTCCTTGAAGCCTGACTTTTTTGCTGTTGCTTCCATAAAAGAAACCTCCTTTTGTTGTAATGGAAAACTGCGACTTACGCACGACTTATTTGCCGTACATAAGCCGCAGAAACATTATCGTTTTTTTGCCTTATGCGCCTTATTTAAGGAGCATATTCAAGAGCGCCTTATCGGACTGACGGTAGGGCTTCACGGCACACTCATACATTTCGCCGTTTTCGTCATAGGAAACGACAGCGAAGGTGTTGCCGGATACGACCTTCTTGGTCTTTTCGTCCTTGATTTCAAAGGGCTTCACTACAAGCTCTGCCGCCATAGCGTTGCCGAACACGATATCCAGAACGACGAAGCCGCCGTTGTCCGGGGGCGTAATTGCGACCTTTACATCTCTGCCGCGGATCTGTCCTTTAATGAAGTAGGAATAGTAGGTTTTGCCTTCCATTTCAAAGGTTTCGCGCTCTACAAAGATTGCCTTACCTGCGTTAGTTTCGTTCGTTTTAGCCATAAATTCTGATACCTCCTGTTAAATTACTTAGATTTCTTCTGCGAGATTTCGCGTGCTTCAGCTTTGGACTTGCCCTCGGAAAGAGCCTTCTTATACTTGAAAAGTCCCGCATGGTCGGTTTGTGCCTGCAAGTAGCCGGAACGGATACCTGCCTCGTAGTCGGTCAGCTCTTTACCTTCCTTTGGTCCGCGCTGATGCACCTTTGCCTTACGCTCGGATGCGTAGTTCTTTGCACGCTTAGAGGGGATCGCCCATCTGCGCTGATTGTACTTGTTTCCGCCCTCGGCGGTGGCTGTCTTTTTAGCCATTAAAAAATCCTCCTGTGATTTGTAGATTTTGTTTGCCCGTAGGCTATTCAGTTGTTTTCGTAACCTGAACGCTCCTTGAAACTCTGTTCCCGGCGATTGTGCTATGGAAGGTGGCCACCTTAGCTTGCAAGCTCCAAGCGCCATAATCGTAAATCGGTAGCTGTCGGTCACGCTTTCATTGTAGGGTATTTGCCGGGCGAAAACCAGAAACTCTATCCCAACGTAATCAAAACTAAATTTGCAGAATCTATCTGTTTACCCAAACTTTACCCCAAATGAAACCAAAGTGTTTTTTGAAGCCGCACCCGTCTTTTTTAGTCTCGGTACTCTCGAATGTAGCCCGACGAGGGAAGCCGTTTACCGTCTAACTGCTCACGCTTTGCGAAAATTTCCTCATACTCTGCGTTACGCGCCGGTGTTCTTTTGTAGAATGTATCTCGGCTTATAATCGCATTGTTTTCTTCCTCGCTGCAAAGAACGGAAAGCCTTTGCCTGACGATAAAGTGGAGAGTACGGTAAACGTTCGTAGCGTTTTGCATAAAATCCGGCGTCTGCTTCATTTTCTTTCGTCCTCACTCTTAAAGTAAGATTGAAGGAAAAGCAGGAGCTTTTTGTGTTGCATCTGGATATATTCGGGGGTATATCCAAGCTCGATTGACAAGCCCTCCTGCGTGTAGTTCTTCACGTACAGGCAGATATAAAGGTCGTATAATCTCGGCGGTGCGTTCTGAACGGCGGTGTTATATTTCTTCACCGTATCCAAAACCTTGTTAAGCCCGATGCCGCCGACAGCCGCATCGAAAATCTCCTTGCGTGCGTAATAGTAGCGGATCTCCTTCAAATCTTCTCGAATTTTATTGAGTGGTAACATCTTTGTACCTCCTGAAAAAGTGTAAGACGGGTGCGCCTTCACCTATAAGCCACGAGAATGGCGTTTTGAGGGGGTATTTTTCAAAAATTCTTTTGGACTTTTTTCACAGCCGCCCGATAATGCTCTCTGACGGTATCCCAATTCAAGCCTAAAAGCCGTCCTACCTCGTGATAGGAAAGCCCGTCCACAGCTACGAGCCAAAGGATTTTATACTGCTTGTCCGTAAGACTTGCCATAGCGTTATGTAAGCGTTTTTCTTCCTCCGAGCGTATGAGCCGTTCCGATGGACCTTCTTCCGGGGATACAAAATCCAAGCCCTTTTCTGTTACACTTTCGTATGAAATATGCCGTCTGGTTTCCTTGCGCGTAAGGTTTTGCGCCTCGTGTTCTTCAAGTATATAAAGGTGGCGGATTTCTTCGTCACATTCAGCGAGCGCCGCCGCAGTTTCGTCCTCTACAAAGACCGTAATTTTTTTCACATCGCCGTTTTCGGTTATGATATTCGTGCTTAATTTCTTCATTTTAGCCTCCTGATTGATTTCAAAATTTGACATAAAATTTCAAAAATCTTTCAGGTGGCGCACGAATAGGCAAATTATTACATTTTTCGCGCGGGCAAAGCAAAAGGCACTTATTGTCAGATGCTTTTGTTTTGCATCGTCTAATAAGTGCCTTTTGGCGTATTCTATTCAGTTTTTTATGTAGAGTGTTTGCTACACTATAAATTCATAGTCGCTACTCATAACGAGCAGCGGAACGTTGTTCACCCAACGCATATCATTACCTCCTTGCAAAAAGCGTTATTTGTAAAACAAATGGGGGTAAAAACATATAGTAAAATGTGTGTAATTCATATTCTTTTGTCCTCATTCATAAAATAGAGTGGGGGATTTGCTTTTTTTGGCGGAACGTAAAAAGTAAAACGGCAGACTACGATTTGTAGCCTGCCGCTGTTCTGTTCAAGTCTGTGCGTACTTAGTGCGTCGCAGGCTTTTTGTATTACTTAAATTCAAGGTGGATAATGTCCATCGCAACGTCAAGGTTAGTCATTACAACTACACAGCCGTCACGTGCAATTCTCCAATTATTAGAGTTCTCGCCCTTTGCAAAATATTCAATGTTCAATTCTGCAAAATTGGTTGCCTGTTCCTCGGTACCTCCTTGTTTATAAAAGTGATTATCGAATTAATCGTAACTATGCACTAACGGAATTACAAGTTCTCCGACTACTACGTAATTTTGACCTTTATAACGGAAGTGCCTTTCATCATAAACCTCTAACACACCCCAATCGAATTCGTAAGTCCAATAGGAATTTGGAGTATAATCGTAATCTTCCGTATCTTCTACAAACTCAATTTCGGTAATGATGGGGTTGCCAACCTCTCCAAAATCTGTTTCGCCGTAATAAATGTGAGCCACCGTGTTGCATTCAACGAAAGATTTTACAGCCCCCTCATATTCAAACACTGGGAAGGTGCTTAATGAATACCAATACGAGTCATTATTCGTCCAATAACTGCCTATTGCCCATAGGCAATACTCTCCGCTTTCCGTATAAATCTTCAAATCGTATTTTGTTTCCGGTGTTATAGGCAAATTCGCCCCCGACATTTCGGTCAATTCGATACTTTTCAGAACAGCAATGATGTTTTCGATCTTTTCCTTATCCGTGATGTGCTGAATGTGTTTTTTGTTGCCTGCCGGAATATTAACATAGTCTTTGACGAACTTAATTTCGGTAATTTCAGCAGAGGAAAGGTCGGATATCCAAGGCTCACGCTCCGAAAGCATAAGCGGATCGGGTTCCGGTACGGTTGGTTCGAGCGGTTCTTCGGGATATGGCTCTATGTAGTAAATGAGAACGTTATTTTTGCCGCTTTCTCTACTTTCAATTCTACTAAAGCATTTTCCTTCTTTGATGGAATTGAGAACCGTCATTGTATCTTCATCTAAGCGAACACACTTAACGGTGGTATTATCATCAAGTATAACAGTATTACCGTTTTCCACGGTTAAAGAATATTCGCCGTCAATAAATAAAACGGTCGATCTTTTCACATATCCGCTGTCAACGTGTCGGAGTATATGATCAGGCATATAAGACATATCCTCTTGATATATTTCTTCTGCATCACGATATGCTTTTTCAAAGCAATATTGCATATCTCGAAATACGAAAGTCAAATCTGTCGCATAGTAGTAAGCGTCAACTGTTCCCGAAAACTTCTCCCCATTATCTAATGTAACTGTAAAATTTGTATTCTTGAATCCGTTGTGCTTTAGTGTATATGTTCCAGTCAGCACTTCACCTGTTCCGGGTTTGAACGTGACTTTTCCATCTTCGGAAAATTGAATATCTACAATACCGTTTTCCATACCGCCAAACGGATCGTCTATATCTGGAATTCCGTCGTAAGTTTCAACTTGCTCAACGCCGTTAGCATAAACGGTATTTATTTGAAAACGTTTAATATACCATTGATGTTTCGACGGTTCGCATCTGCAACCCGTAAGTATAAGTATAAATGCAAAGGATAAAAGGAGAAGTAGTAACAATCTTATTTTCTTCATTCGCTATACCTCCTTATTATTAAGCTTTGCCTAATTGCATTTCAAGTGTTGCAATTTGCGTAAGATTTTCCTCGACGTCAAGATATACAACCTCGTCGCCCGAAAGGTCAACGAGTATTACGCAGAAGCAATCGGTGAGTCCTTTTTTCTCAAGGATTCTTTTCATTTGAGGAATTGTAACGACCTGCAAGGCGCGTATTTCCTCGTCGGTTTTCATTCTATTTGTGCCAACTGTGCCACCGCATTTCCATTCGTCGCCATCTTGCCAACAGTAAATCTCAATGCCTTTCATCGGATCTTCGCTGATATCGGGCAATCCGGGATAGATGGGAGCGGAACAAGCAGTAAATGCAAATAAAGTTAGCATACACAACACTAACGCTATAATTTTCTTCATTCTCGTTACCTCCTTTTACTCGGTTTCTATGTTCTTCTCGTACAAAATGTAGTAATCGTAAACAGTAAATTTTGCGGTTTGGGTGTGGTCAACACCTTCGATTTTATCTATTAAATAGCTTTGATTGATAGTTGTTTGAATATTGACTTGGTCGTTCTTTACCATCGAAGTAATTTTACCATCATTCACTATGCTGTATTCCGCGCGGTATTTTATCTGCGTATAAACTACCGTTCCGGGCAACTCCTTCAGCTCGGCGTGTCCTTCGAGAAGCATAATATTTTCATCTTTTGTGGACTGCTCAACCGTCTGCGAAATGTCAAAATAGTCTGTCACATCGTCGCCGTAACAGTTGTAAATAACTTCGTAACGGTCAGAGGTGGAATAAAAGAGGATTTTTCTTTCTTCGGGTGTGCCTTCGTCTTGAAGATAGTATAAATCGCAAATGACCTTGCCATCTTCCTTGTAAAACTCTTCCACAACGTAGCTGTAATACGATTTCATACGTCGTCTTGTTAAACGCTCACCCGAATAACAGAAGCCAGAAGGATTACCACCCTTGAATTCTTCCAAAAATCTTCTCATTTCGTGCCAATTTGAAGGAACGTCAAATAGCGAATCGGTAATCTCGGTTGGCGATACGTCAAAGGTATAATCTGATGCGCCAATCGTATCAGCAATCTCGGCATCCTTATTTATATTGGTGTTGTAATAGACGAATTTCATAGAACCATCGGCACACTTACCAAGTGCAATATAGCAGAGGAAAATAGAGTACCTGCCTTGTATATCGTGATTTCCGTTCTTTCCTGCAAAGGCTTGCATAGCAGCCTCAATGTTATCACCGTTCACAAACTCGGTACTGAACTGATCGCTGTATAAGCTGCCGTAAAATTCAAGCGTGAATATACCTTCGGCATCATACGTAGCTTCGCCCATAATCTCCGTGCCGGTAAATATCCACTCGGTAACACCGTATTTGTCTTTTGCGACCTCCAAGATTTCGTTCTCGGTGTATTCCACCATGTCGGGATGGGTGGTAAAGTCACCGAACAGAAAACAGGAGGACAGCGTGAACGTGGTTAAAACAATGAGCAGTAAGGCTAATATTTTCTTCATATCGGTATCCTCCTTCGTTTCAATTTAACCTATTTTCTTGATGATATAGAACTTATCCATTTGGCTATCGTATAAGCCGACAACCTTTTTATTGTTGTAATCTTCAAGAGTAAACTTTGCGAACATACTGCTCGAAAAGTAAGCGTTGGTGCTGACTTGTCTTGCTACGCCCTCGTCATTGATTGTAACCGTGTAATAGACTGCGCCACGGTATGCATACGAGGTAGAAACATTGTCGAGCATTACCTCATACGAATTAAACTCTGCGTAGTGCTTCAAAATATAAAGCATTTTGTAGCCGTAATA
>JBGVQK010000037.1:0-27921 GCA_045127455.1 Eubacteriales bacterium | reverse complement strand
CCCCCCCCCCCCCCCCCCCCCCACGTCTCTTCCCTTCTTAGTCCTCCACGCGTTCCCCGAGAATGTTGCGGTATTTTTGATAAAAGCTTTCAAAATAGCCGCCGTCGAGGGCTTCGCGGATCTTGCGGGTAAGGTTGTTATAGAAATAGAGATTATGTGTAACAGCCAGCGTCATACCAACTGTCTCTTTGGCTTTGAGGAGATGGCGAATGTAAGAACGGCTGTAATTTTTGCAAGCGGTACACTCGCAACCGGAATCGATCGGGCGGTCGTCGAGCGCGTATTTTTCGTTGGTGAGGTTCATTTTGCCGTGCCAAGTGAACACATTGCCGTGACGCGCGTTGCGGGTGGGCATTACGCAATCGAAGAAATCCACGCCGTAGTGGATGGCTTCGAGAATGTTGCAAGGCGTGCCAACGCCCATCAGGTAGCGCGGCTTGTCCTTGGGCATATGCGGCTCAACTGCGTCGATAATGCGATACATATCCTCGGTTTCCTCACCTACGGCAAGACCGCCAATGGCGTAGCCCTCGCAAGGAACCTCGGAGATCATCTTCATATGTTCAATACGCAGATCCTCATACGTGCCGCCTTGGTTGATGCCAAAGAGCATTTGGTGGCGATTGATGGTATCGGGGAGCGCATTGAGACGGTCCATTTCCTCGCGGCAGCGAACCAGCCAGCGGTAGGTGCGTTCCATGCTCTGCTTGCAGTATTCGTGAGGCGCGGGGTTTTCGACGCACTCGTCAAATGCCATAGCAATGGTGGACGCAAGGTTGGATTGAATTTGCATACTTTCTTCGGGGCCCATAAAAATACGTGCTCCGTCGAGGTGAGAGCGGAATTCTACGCCCTCTTCGGTAATTTTGCGCAGCTTTGCAAGAGAGAAAACTTGGAATCCGCCGCTATCGGTGAGCACGGGTCCTTCCCAGTTCATAAACTTGCGCAGTCCTCCCATTTGGCGGATGAGTCCATCACCCGGACGAACGTGCAAGTGGTAGGTGTTGGAGAGCTCGACTTGGCAGTCGACCTTTTTGAGCTCCATAGTGTTGATGCCGCCCTTGATGGCACCGCAGGTGCCTACGTTCATAAATACGGGCGTTTGAATGTCGCCGTGCACAGTGTGCAACACACCGCGGCGCGCGCGACCTTCGGTTTTGAGAACCTCAAATTTGTTGATTGACATATTGATCCTTTCCGTATGCAAGAGTTCAGCTTGCAACTAAAAAATGATTGTTAAAGACGGAGCACACAGTTCAGGTGTACCCGTCTGTGGTTTACTAAATTAAAACAAGCAAAACGTCTAAATTGAAAAGTAGAGCGTTGATTACTTATAAGCCTCCCCTTTTGGGGGAGGTGGCACGCGCAAGCGTGACGGAGAGGGATTTTTATATTCCCCCTCTCAGTCGCCTTCGGCGCCAGCTCTCCCCTAGGAGAGCCTTTTAAACTACCGCCATTATGCAAGGAGAGATATCATTTTTGTAATAAAATGGCGGGAGAGTTGTAACTAAATTTAGAAAAACAGTTGATAAATCGTCCACTGCCCTATAAAGGTCAGAACGAGGTAAATGGTTGCTTGCATCGTCCAAAAAAGATACTTTTTACTACGCCAATGCTCGGCAACCTCAAACAGGTTTAATGCCGAAACAACGCACAAAGGCAGTCCTGTAAGGATCCAAACCACATAGTGTGCGATGGGAATAAAAGAATACGCAAACCACAATAAATAAACGGGAACTCCTATCAAAAACGACAGACCATACAAACGTTTGCGCGTGAGCGTGCCGGTGATCTCATATCCTTCAAACTTGTCCATTCCCGATTCGCAAATAGCAATGGACGTTGTGTACAGTATGAGAAATCCAACGAACAAAGCTGTTGGCAAAAGTCCCGATACGTTTTTGTAAAATACGAAAAACAGAACGCTGAAAATGGCAACACAAACGTGATCCCTCATAAAGGACCCGAGGTGCTTTCTTGAAGACCGTCTTTTGCGTTTCATATCAGAACCCCGTTCTGTCGAATTGCTTATCGAGGGTGTGGTGCGACATTTCAAGCGCAACGGGACGTCCGTGAGGACAGAATGTAATATCGGGAATGGTCATCAGCTTATCCACAATCCACTTGACGTGCTCGTCGGCATAGGCTCTGCCCGCCTTGATAGCGGCTTTGCAGGCTGCCTGATAGAGTGCTTTTTCAAAAATGATGTCGCGCGTCAGCTTTACGCTGCCCGTGTTATCGAGAATGCGCCCCGCCATACTGCCCAGCATATCGGGCACAGCGGCGCTATCGACCTCTTCGGGAATGGCATCCACCGAGACGGTATTGCGCGCATAGCGCAGAGAAAATCCGATTTTTTCGAGTTCTTCGTTATATTGTTTGAGCGCCTCGACCTCGCCGCTTGTCATCATCACGTCGATGGGAAGCATCAGCATTTGAGAGACGACCTCGACCTCGGCAAGTCCCTTTTTGAGTTGCTCAAAAAGGATGCGCTCGTGCGCGGCGTGCTTATCAATGATGAGCATCTTTTCCTCAACCTGAACGATTACGTAGGAGTTGAACACCTCGCCTACGATGCGGTAGAACGGCACAACGGGTGCGGTTGTTTCGACGGTTTGCGGAGTAGGTGCTGCTTTTTCTTCTGCTTTTACTTCTGCTTTTTGAGGTGCAGGTGTTGGGACGGCTTGCTTGGGTTCCTCGACTACGGGAACACGATTTTCATTCTTCACAACCTCGGGCGCCTCTTTGGGGAGTACGGGGGGCTGGGATGCGGGGCGTGCAGAGAGAGCAGAGTGCATAGTGGAGAGTGCGGAGTTGGAAGATGCGGGGGTGCTCTGTTTATTGTTGCTATACAAGTTGCGGTATTCCTCGGCGGTCATACGCGCCTGCGGTTGGGGTTGGGTGCGGTTTTCAAGGTCGTAGGAAAGCTGACGAGATGCGAGACTTTCAATTTTGCCGTCTTTAACAGGGGCGATCGCCTCGGAGACCTTGGGTGCGAATGCGCTTTTTGCGGTACGTGTGCCGAAATTGAGCTGCATCGATGGGCGCGTGACGTTGCTTTCGAGTGCGGTGCGGGCGGTATAATAGATTGCTTCGAACACCGCTTTTTCATTAGAGAACTTCACCTCGAGCTTTGCGGGGTGCACGTTGACGTCTACACGTGCGGGATTGATGGTGATGTAAAGCACGCAGCAGGGGAACTTTTCGGGCGGCATATACGAGGTATACGCCTGCTCCAGTGCCGCCATTGCGGTCTTGCTTTTCACAAAACGTCCGTTGATAAAAAAGTTTTGGTAGTTGCGGTTGGCTTTAAAATTATCGGTTCTGCCGATAAAGCCCTTGACCTCAATGCCTTCGTGGTCGCTGTTGACCTCAATCAGGCGCGAGGCAAATTCCTTGCCAAATACGGCATATATGGTGTTTTGCAAATTTCCGTCGCCCGCGGTTTCGAGCTTAAGGTTGCCGTCAACAATGAGGCGGAACGCGATTTGCGGATTGGAAAGCGCGACCTTTTCTACGTTTGCGGTCACAGCCATTGCCTCGGTGACGTCCTTTTTAAGGAATTTTCGGCGCGCGGGGACGTTTGCAAAGAGATTTTCAACAATAACAGACGTGCCCGTGGAGCATCCCTGCTCGCGCACAGACACAATATTGCCGCCGTGTGCCTCAAGCACCGATCCAAATTGCGCATCTGCTGTCTTGGAAATGATGCGCACGTCCGAAACCGATGCAATAGCAGCAAGCGCCTCACCGCGGAAGCCAAGCGTGAGGATACCGTCAAGATCCTCTGCCACACGAATTTTGCTCGTTGCGTGGCGGCGAATGGCTACGGGAAGATCCTCGGGTGTCATTCCGCAGCCGTTGTCGGTGACGCGCATAAAAGTCACACCACCGTTTTGAATTTCAACAGTGATGCGATCAGCACCCGCATCGATCGCGTTCTCCATCAATTCCTTAATGACAGATGCCGGACGGTCAACAACCTCTCCCGCCGCTATTAAATTGGCTACCGCAAAGGGCAGAACATTGATCTTTCCCATAGGGATCTCCTTTCTAGGGGATGCGTTTTTTCGTGGGGAACTCCTTAAAAGAAATTCTCTGTAAATGTACAAGGGTTTCATGGAAGGCTCCCTTGTGTAAAGGGAGCTGTCAGTCGCTTGCCGACTGACTGAGGGATTGTTCCACGGTGTGATCTATATAATCGCAAATTCCGCGAAAATTATTGTTAATTTCCGAGTTGGGTATCCTTATTACGGTTAATCCATACTCTTCGAGAAAAGCAGTGCGTTCTGCATCGTATTGTTTTCCTAATTCAGTACAGTGTCCTGAACCATCAAGTTCAACCACAAGTTTTGCTTCGGCACAATAAAAATCTACAATATATTTACCAAGTACCTTTTGACGTAAAAATCGAACGGGATATGTCCGCAAAAAATCATACCACAAGTGTTTTTCTTCCTTGGTCATATTCTTGCGTAACATTCTTGCAGTTGATACAATTTCTTTGTTATGTTTTCTTTGCATAACAATCCCTCCGTCACGGCTTTCGCCGTGCCACCTCCCTTTACACAAGGGAGGCTTTTTGTACTAACTTTCGCTAAATAATCGTTTTGGTATTCCAATCGAAAAGGAATATATAAATTCAAACCCTTTCTGTTTCCAATTGGAAGGTAACAACACCATCCGGACAGCAAAAACGAATCGATGTAGCAGAATCTCCGCCGAGATTTCGCAAGTCTCCGCCGGCGCGTGCGGCTTCCATAATGGGAAAAGCCTTTAACATTGCTTTTTGGCAAAACTCGGCAGGACATCCGTATTCACAAGAATATGAATCTCCAATTTCATGACCGTTTCGGCAGTCAATCACACCTTTTGCATTTTTCTTTCCGTCCACAACGGTTATTTTGAAAGAAACTGTTTCGTCGATAAATCTTTTCATAGGATCCTCTCCAAATCCAAAATTTTGAATTTCAATCTGCTACTACAATCGAATCCTCATCGGATAAGGTATATACCTTGTATTGATTCTCTTGCAAAAGTTGTTCGTAGTGTGCTTGTCGCTCGGGGGTGAAATGACAAATCAAAATACCGTTAAACAACCCAAGACCGCTGAAATCGGTCATATCTTCAGGTGCTTCATCGTAGCGCGTTACGTGAGAAACATCTTGTGTTACAATATGCGCGCCTGCACTTCCACCGATATAGGTCACACCCGATTGAGTGTATCGGACGATTTCTTTGTCAAATCCGCTTTTTCGTATGCGGTCAAGTGTTTTTAGGGTGTTTCCACCGCTGATGTAGAGTACGTCAATATCCAAATCAAAATATTGACTTGGACTGTAATAGTCAAAAACGATCGTATTTTCCCGCGCAAAACCAAAATCCTGCATACGGCGATAGAACTTTTCGCTCCGTATTGCTTCGGCAGTCGCCTTTTCGTTTGGAATAAACAGCAAGCGACACGCATCAATCGGTTTTGGTAAGTTTGTAAGTATTACATTCCGCGACTTTTCATTTCGAAAATCGCAAGAAGATAAAATCAGTTTCATTTTGCACTATCCTTTGTTCAAAATCATACGCAATTCCGTGTTGGGGGTTCCCATCAAAACATTCATTTCAATGCCATCGAAGCGGAAACCGTATTTCTTGTAAAACTCGATGGCTTTTTGATTTCCTTTGAGTACCCACACGGCAACTTGAGGATATGCAGCAAGTTTTTCGATAGCACTTTGCATCAATCGGTACCCTACCTTTTTGCCTTGATATTCTTGCAAAACGTAAATAGCAAATACTTCCCCCACATTGGGCAATGAAGAATCGCGGTACGCTCCGTGTGCGACAAATCCAACCACGTGCTCGCCGTCCTTGGCTACAAGGATATTATCCTTCCAGCGATGTGCTATTTGAGTGCATTTTTCAAGCGTGATACCGTCCAAATAGGTTTGGTCTATCAATCCCGTATAAGTCTCTTGCCACGATTTCCAATGCACATACGCTTTTCCGTCGATTTCGGCATCGGTCATCATTGGGACAATTTGAATGGCATCAAAATTCATATTGATTGCTCCTTTTGGGTGAGATTACTGCAATCTCTTTTTTAAGTCAAAGAGGAAGGTCATACACTCCAAGGGGGAGAGCGTGTTGAGGTCAACGGCTTTGAGCTCGTTGATAACTTGCTCGTTGGCGACGTCCTCAAAGGAAATGAGGGTGTCATCCTTGACTGTGGGCTTCTTTTTGCCCTTGGCGCCTGTGTCAGCGTCGGTGACGGCGCGAGAGGTCTCCTCAACGGCGGCAAGCACTTCTCTGGCGCGCTTGATGACCTCGTTGGGAAGTCCCGCAAGCTTTGCGACCTCAATGCCGTAGCTATCGTCGGTGGAGCCGCGCACGATCTTGCGCAAGAAGGTGATGCCGTCTCCCCTCTTTTTGGCGGCAATGTTGTAGTTGACAATGCCGTCGAATTCTTCTTCCATAACGGTGAGCTCGTGATAGTGGGTGGCAAACAGCGTCTTGGCGCCAATCTTGCGGCTATTGGTGTATTCGACTATGGCGCGCGCAATGCTCATACCGTCAAAGGTAGAGGTACCGCGACCTACTTCGTCGTAAATGATCAGGCTCTTCTTGGTTGCATTTTTGAGAATATAAGAAACCTCGTTCATTTCAAGCATAAAGGTGGATTGGCCCGATGCAAGGTCGTCGGATGCACCTACGCGTGTGAACACCTTGTCCACCACTCCTATGCTTGCCTCGGCTGCGGGAACAAAAGAGCCGATTTGCGCCATGACCGTAATGAGAGCCACCTGGCGCATATAGGTGGATTTACCCGCCATGTTGGGACCCGTAATGAGCATCAGGCGGTTTTTATCGGTATCAAGGTGGGCATCGTTGGGCACGAAATAGGTGTCCTTAACGAATTGCTCAACAACAGGGTGGCGACCGTCCTTGATGATGATCTCGTCGCTTTGTGTGATTTCGGGGCGCACGTATTTATTTTTGCTTGCCACAACCGCCAAAGAACGGTAAACGTCAAGCTCGGCAAGCAGTGCTGCCGTTTTTTGAATGCGTACGCTTTGCTCGGCAACAAAGGTGCGAACTTGTTGGAAAAGCTCATATTCCAAAGCTACGGCGCGATCCTTTGCGCCGAGAATGGTAGACTCCATATCCTTGAGCTCGGGCGTGATGTAACGCTCACCGTTGGTAAGCGTTTGCTTGCGAATATAGTGCTCGGGCACCTGATCGATAAAGGATTTGGAGACCTCAATATAGTAACCGAATACCCTGTTGTAGCCAACGCGAAGCGTGCGAATGCCTGTTTTTTCGCGCTCTTCCTCGGCGATTTTTTCAAGCCAGGAGTCGCCGTCCTCCATAATTTCGCGCAGGGAGTCAAGCTCTTCGCTATATCCCTTTTCAATCATTTTACCCTCACGAACGGTAAAGGGGGGCGTTTCTACAATAGCGGCACCAATGCGCGAGCAGATATCGTCAAGCGTATCGAGCTCGGCATAAATGCGGGAAAGTCCCTCGCTCTTGGCACTTGCCAAAAGTCTTTTGATTTCGGGGAGTACCGTTGCCGTGTTGCAGACCGCGCGCAGATCCTTGGCGTTTGCGTTTCCGTAAACGATGCGGGTAACAAGACGCTCCAGATCAAGCACGTGAGAGAGCTCCTCTCCAAGCTCGGCACGCAGCATAAAGCTGTTGCAAAGCTCTTCAACGGCACTCAAGCGGCGCTCGATGGCGGCAACGTTGAGCAGCGGCTTTTCTACCCATTTGCGCAGCATACGCTTGCCTGCCGCGGTTTCGGTTTTATCAAGCACCCACAAAAGCGAGCCCTTTTTATCCTTGTTGCGCATCGAATCGGTGAGCTCCAGATTGCGACGCGTATTGATGTCCATTTCGAGGTATTGACCGTCACTGTAAACGTTCAGGTCGCGGATGTAGGAGATGTCGCCTTTTTCGGCTTCCTCAACGTAATCAAGGAGTGCACCAATGGCAGAGATCATTGCGCGGTCGTCAAGATACTCGTCCTTGACCTGCTCGCCAAATTGCGCAAGAACGCGCTCGCGTGCCGCGGCATAATCAAAGCGTGCGTATTGGTTATCTGACGTTGCAATTTCTTGACGACTCATCAAAAATTCGCCAACCTCGCCCATGTTTGAACGGCCAACGTTAACGATCGCCTCGCGAGGTGCGTAGGTGCCGATTTCGGCTTTCAGTCTTGCGTCGGCATTTTCGCCCGAAAAGCTGGTGGCGTGCACCTCACCCGTAGAGGCATCGGCAAAGCAGATGCCATAGGAATACTCGCTGATGCAAATGGCGCACAGATAGTTATTGCTTTGCTCGGAGAGCAGGCTTGATTCGAGAAGCGTACCGGGCGTGATCATACGGATGACCTCGCGGCGCACAAGTCCCTTTGCAAGCGCAGGATCCTCGACCTGCTCGCAAATGGCGACCTTGTAATTCTTTTCGATCAATTTGCCTACGTACCCCTCATAAGAGTGGAACGGAACGCCACACATCGGTGCTCTCTCTTCCTCGCCGCAATCTCTGCCCGTGAGCGTGAGCTCAAGCTCGCGCGAGGCAAGAATGGCATCGTCAAAGAACATCTCGTAAAAATCTCCGAGACGGTAAAAGACGATATAATCCTTATACTGATTTTTGATTTCCCAATATTGCTCCATCATTGGAGTCATGGCAGTATCTCCTTATCGGTAAAAATGAGAATTTTAAAAATTAGTGGCAGCCGCCGCAAGTGCTGCAGTTGTGGGTGCAGCCCGAGGGCTCCTCGCCCGTGATCTGGGTCATGATGGTTTGGTTAACGCTGTTCATCAGCTCGTTAACAACCGCTTGCGCGCGGTTGAGCTCCTCAAACGAGGGGTTCTTAACGATCAGTTCATAAAGCTCGTCGATGCGGCGTTGAATGCTTTGGATCAGATCCATATCGCGGTCATCCTGCGTAACGGCCTTTTGCATAGCTCTTTGCTGAACGTCGTATTCAACAAGATAGGTTTGCAGTTCTTTGTTTGCTTCGTAAGCGGTTTTGGCGTTCTCCAGAGCGATCAAACGCTCGTCATCCTTCAGCTTTTGACCAAGAGCCGCTGCAAGTTCAAAAATTTCCATGTTTATGTCCTCTTTTCTTTTATTTACATTTTTTTGCCCCAGAGCGCAAAGGCATCTGCGCTCTCTACGGTAACGTTGACAAACTTGCCAACATCCTCTTCATTGCCCTCAAAAAAGGCGATCTTGTTGCCCTCGGTTCTGCCCGAATACAGGGCGTCGTTCCCTTTGCTCACACCGTCGCAAAGCACGCGCAGGGTTTTGCCCACAAGTGCATCGTTGCGCTCTTGCCCGATCTGTTTTTGAAGCGCCAGCAAACGTTCAAAACGGGCAGCAGTCACATCCTTGGGCACCTGCTCCATCTCGGCGGCGGGAGTGCCCTTTCGGGGCGAGTAGATAAAGGAATACAGCATATCAAAGCGCACACGAGAGAGCATCCTCATCGTTCCCTCAAAGTCCTCCTCGGTCTCTCCCGGGAAGCCGACGATAATATCCGACGTAATGGTAACGTCGGGCATTTTTTCTTTCATGTAGTCCACAATACCGAGATATTTTTCGGTATCGTAGCGGCGGTTCATTTTGGAAAGGATCGCATCGCTACCCGATTGCATAGGCAGGTGGAATTGATGTGCAATGTGCCGTGACGTTGCCATTACGTCGATGAGCTTGCGGCTCGCATCCTTGGGGTGGCTGGTCATAAAACGCAGAACAAAGTCGCCCTCAATGGTATCGAGCTCCGCGAGCAGATCGGCAAAATCGTATCCTTCGGCGCGGTCTTTGGCGTAGGAGTTAACGTTCTGTCCCAAAAGGGTGATATCCTTGTAGCCCGCGGCAACGAGCTCGCGCACCTCAGAGACGATCTTATCCTTTTCGCGGCTGCGCTCGCGCCCGCGCACGTAAGGAACGATGCAATAGGAGCAAAAATTGTTGCACCCATACATAACCGAGACCCACGCGCGGTAGCTGCTTTCACGACGAATGGGAAGGTCCTCAACAACGGTGTATTTCGCCTCTTCGGGGCAGTAGATGCGCTTGCCTGTTTTGAGCTTTTGACAAAGCAGCTGCGGCAGGCGGTGCAAGGACGAGGGTCCCATAACGAAATCGACGTAAGGATAGCGGAATTTAATGTCGTTTTGACGGTGCTCTTGTGCCATCATGCAGCCGCAAACGGCAATGACGAGTGAGGGGTTCTTTTCCTTGAGGTGCTTGTACTGCCCCACAATGGAGAGCGTTCTCTTTTCGGCGTGCTCGCGAATGGCGCAGGTGTTGACCACGATAAAATCGGCATCGGCCGGCTCTGTGACAATGGCATAGCCCATCTCTTGGCACATTCCCGCAAACTTTTCGCTGTCTGCCTCGTTTTGCTGACAACCAAAGGTTTGTATAAACGCACCGCGTCTTTTGCCCGTAGCCTCAAAAATGCGGTCATTTTCGGCACGCATTGCCAGAGTATATTGTTTTTGCTCTGCCGCACCAAGTGGCGGCAAGGGGGTGTTCTTTTTCATTGGCAATTCCTTTGAATATGATTTGAGCATAATAACTCTATTATATTATACAATTTATTAAAGAATTGTCAAGATATTTTTCGTAAATTTTCGACTTTGCCATCAATTTTGCCACGCAATTTTTTGCTTTGTTTGCAAGGGAAAGCGGCAAAGTTCCCCACCATCGAGGTCGCATTTGCAGAGATCGACGGCAGAGATCGCCCGATTTTGATACGTGGTGTAATAATAAATTCCGCGATCGAGATTGATGCAGGATGTGTACGCGGTGATCTCGTATTTTCCGCCCTCAAGAAGGACACACCCGCGAATATGCTCCACAGCCCCCAAAATGTGAAAAAACTGCGACACGCTCGCCATTTCGTCGGCATCGGACACAGAATTTTCGCGCACGAATGCCGCGCGCACAAAGCGGGATGCCGAGGAAAAATCCCCGGGCAGCCCCATCGCCCCCATACCGCGACTGTACGGCAGCAAAAAATTCTTGCCAAAACGCGCTGCGGGTGGCTCTTTTGAAAGCGCCATATAGTCGCAAAGATGCGTGACGTGGTAAGAAAAAGGCGGATTATTGGTCAGCACGCCTACGGGATTTTCATAGATTTGCAAGCCCTCTTTTACGCTTTCCACAACGATTGCTTCGTCCCTATCCGCGATCATCCAATGCAGAGGCGAAAGGGGCAGATCCTCGCTAAACGGCGTGTTGCAAAGATTGAGGCGAGAAAGATATTCGCGCGCCTCTTTTACACTCTTGCATTGCCCCAAAATCCACGGGATAAATTCAAAAGGGGTAACGTTTTCCTTCGCCTCTTGCAAGGGAAAATAGCAGGCGTTGGTGGGAAAATTGAGCCCCGCCATTCCCAAACCATACTCGTTTGCGGCATCGTAGTAGAGTGGATAGCCATCTCTGACAGTTCCCATTCCAATAATGGCATAGTGGCTCCCTTTCCCCTTTGCGTGTCGAAAAGAAAACGCAAAATTACGCGGCGTAACGATGACCTCTTCGCCATAAGAGCATTCAATATCAAGCGTGCGCCCAAAATAGGCGTCTTTTGTTTTGTAGGTGATAGCGGTGCACATTTTTTCAAAAATCTCCTTTTTCTTTTTACTCTTTCCATTTGGGCAAAGAATTATGAAAAAAGAAGCAAAAAAGCACCACGTGGGTGCTTTTTGTATGGTTTTTATTTGATTTATTCGGTAAACGGAATTTGATCTTCCTCATCCTTTTGCAAGATTTTATGAAGTACCCATCTGCCGTCTTTTCTGATGAATTGCCAATACTCTACAAAGGAAGCGGGCGCAGTATTCCCCTCTATAACGAGCTGGGTATTTGTATCAATGGTATAGTCGATCATTTTACCCTTGATGTAGAACCAAACGTAGTCGCGCGAATTGTCGCTGTCGTCGTGCACGGCAACAGGAAGAGCCTTGAGCAGTTGGATGTTTTCCATAACGTGCTTTTGGTTTTTATATTTCGTCCAATTGAGCTGCGTTTGAAATTTATCGAACAATTCGTCGGACATATAGCGTTTTGCAGGGGTCATATCCATATTTGCCCACGCCTCTTGAATTGCCATATAGGCATCCGCTACGTCGGCAGAGACCTCTTTGAACTTCCACGCGTTGTCGCTTTGCGTCATTTGCTTCATCAGCTTTTTGGCTTTTCTGGAACGCTTGGAAAGCTTGATGTAGAAAACGATGGAGGAAGCGAACAAAATAATTGGCATTGTAATCATATGCACGAGCGTTTCCAAAGGAGATGCGGGGCGCCCGCTGCTTGAATGGTGCGAGGAAGAACCGCCCGAGCTACCTCCTCCGCCACCTCCGCCGCCTCCGCCGCTGCTGCCGCCACCGGCACGCAAAGGAGCGATCGTGGCACTATAAAAAGTCTCCCCACCCTCGGCATAAGCACTGACACTCATGCAAGAAGCAAGAAAAAGAACGATCATGAGCAAACAAATGGCTTTTTTCATTTTTTTACCTCGCAGGATTTATATGTTGATTTTAGATATTAAAGCAGGGATAGGAACATCTCATTGAGCTCGTTCCAATCGCGAGTATCCTCTTCCGATAATTTTGCGATAGCGCTTTCTATCTTTTCAATATTGCGGTCTAAATAATCGTTAATACGATCAAATCTTTTGCCTTCGCCAATTTCAGGGGTGTTCATTTTTATATCAAGCAACTTCTCCACATCCGACTTTATATCTTCATCAAGATACTTATCCATAAGAGTGCGGAACAGCATCGGCGGGGGTGTTCCCTCTGCAAGAATCCACTCACAAGCAAGCAATGGGCGGAGCACGTAAAAGTACTTTTTCAGTCGTACCGTTTCGCCTTTTAAATATTCGCGATAGTTGCTTTTTGCCGTGCTAAGATAATGATAAAGCCCTGATTTCGCCACAAAATAACGATTGATAATTGTCGATATTTTCTGCCATTCGTCTGTTGTTTTATATACAATAGGCGAGGAATTCCACTCAAACAGCGTTGGATTTGATTTGTGAAGTAAAGTCAACGCTTTTTGAACGTCCCACCCGTTGATGTCAAGGGTATCATCCAGTTGCCATTCGATAACATCGCGTGTTTTGTCAAGACGAAGATAAAATTCTTTGGGACGAACGTATATGAACCGAACATCATAATCGCTATCAGGTGAAGCAAAGCCCCACGCACGACTTCCCGACTCAATGCAGTGCAAAATTCTTATATTCTCTCTTTTTTCAATCTCGTCAAGCTTTTCAAGAATCGTTTTCCTCATATTGAATGCCTCCTTTTCGATATGATGATGTGCTCCAAGGTAAAAAACAGACTTGTTAAATTTCTATAATGACCTTCTCATAGGCATTTACATACTTTGTTTTATTGCTTTCGATTGTTCTTTGCTTTCTTCCATAATTCAGATGATTATGCCCATAAACAAAATACGCAGGCTGCATTTTCTCAACAAAATCTCTAATCGCTTGATATCCTCTATGGAATGTATCTTGCCCGTCTCCAATTCCCAAAGCCGGATAATGAGAAATAATAATATCGACGCCTTTTTTACATTTGTTTCTCTGGTATAGCCTTTTTAGTTTCTTTGTCATTTCTTTTTCAGATAGAATCTGTCCGTTTCTCTTTTGACACCCTATACCAATAATCCTAACTCCCAAAATCTCCACACTTTTCCACTCGATAAACGTCTTATCAAATAGATCGGTTTTATAAGTATCATGATTTCCCTTCACATAAAACAAAGGTTTCTTTAGGTTGACTTTAATGGCTTCTAAATAACTGTATGGCAAATCGCCCGCTGATAAAACAAAGTCAACACTCTCAAGGTCGTTTTCATTGTAATATTCCGAAAGATATTTACTTTCCTCATCGGATATGACTAACACCTTCATTTAATCACCTCGTTTTTGCCAATATTCGTGTTTTTTATCATTATATCACACAATCGCCAATAAATCAAGACGTAGTCTTGTAATATCATCAAGGGCGGCTCGTCGCCCTTGATGATATACCGTTCCTTTGGAACAGAATGATATGCCAAGCCTGCGGCTTGGATAAGAAAAAAGCACTGCTTTCGCAGTGCCTTTTTCTGGTGGGGGATGGTGGATTCGGACCACCGAAGTCGATGACAACAGATTTACAGTCTGCCCCCTTTGGCCGCTCGGGAAATCCCCCATATTGTGGGTCACGTGCGTGACCCTTTGGAGCTGGTGATCGGAGTCGAACCAACAACCTGCTGATTACAAATCAGCTGCTCTGCCATTGAGCCACACCAGCGAATTGTTCGTTTGCGAACTGTATTCGCTTTCGCAACGGGAATATTATATCACAGGAGTTTGCGTTTGTCAAGCCTTTTTTGAAAAATATTTTTTATTTCTTTTCTTCCTCTATTTTGTAGTATGGCATCACTTGACAAATCCACCCTCTTGTGTTATAATACCCTTCGACAAAAAGCATTCTTGGAGGTCTTTATAAATACCAAAACAAAAGAAAGCGCGCTATTCGCTCTTGGCGTTGCCATGTGCTTTGGCGGCGGTTATTTCGTTCGCAAGATCTTCAAGTTGAATTGGAAGCTTGGCAATCTGATCTCCGCAGGAACAGGCATTTGCGGTGGCTCGGCAGTGGCGGCGATCGGTCTTGGAACGAGCATCACCGACTTTAAAAAAGCAGGACTTGCACCTATGTTCTACGGTGTTACCATTGACACCTTGGTCACCCTGACGGCTCTTGGCGTCATTTGGTTGATGGGATTGATGTAATTTCACCCCAATAATATCCCCCTACCGTTTAGCAAGAAAACGATTCTGTACTATAATACTCTTAAAAGTGAGGCGAATTTATGAGGTTCTTCTCTTTTGACAGTGCATTGAGCCCCGAAGAAATCCAGCACCGTTGCCTGTATCTTTTGGAAACCGAAGAGCATTCTCCGTGGAACATATTCAGGGAATATACCTCTGCGAGACGAGGCTTGCATCTATATCAAACAGACGAGGATTTTGTTGGATATTTTGAATCAGGAGAACGCAATAGGCAGCACTCTCTGCAAAGAATAAAAATTTGGATAAAAGTCAAAATTAAAGAAAAAAACGGCAAGGTGACCGTAAAAGGATATACATATTCAAATCCAATTATCCTGTTAGCAATTTTGAGTGGCGCTATAAGCATGATTTTTGCCAAGGATTTTTTGGCACTAGGCCTTCTCTTAGCGATTGCATTTATCTTTCTCTTCTCAAGTCTCAAAGATGAAGATAACGCGATAACCGAAATAGAAAACCGTATTGCTAAATGAGCAAAAAGCCATCCTCGCGCACGCGTATATATATAAGGTTGGAAAAAGCAAAAAACTTTCAAAAAAATACAAAAAAATGCGAAAAAGCCCTTGACAAGTGGGGACGTTTGTGATATAATGTCCGTACCTCTGCCTAAGGGCTTTTTTGTTGTGCGCATTTTTTCGTGCAACACGGCGGTCATAGTGCCACCCAAACGGGTTTGACTGCTTCACCTTTTTCAGAGGGAGGTACACAGACGTTCACTCTGTGGACGTCAAATAAATTTTTATATGGGAGGTGCCGCTAAATGGCTGCTAAAAATGAGGCAAGAATCAGAATTACTTTGGCATGCACAGAGTGCAAGCAAAGAAATTATGATACGAAAAAGAACAAGAAGAATGACCCCGACAGACTGGAGCTCAAAAAATTCTGCAAGTTCTGCCGCAAGCACACAATGCACAAAGAGACCAAGTAATTGGCAAAAGAAAGGAAATATGAATATGAAGAATCTGTTTAACAGAACCCTCGCACTCGTTTGCGCGATTCTGATGATGATTTCCCTCTTTGCGCTCCCCGCATTTGCACACGAAGGTCACGACCACGAAGGTGAAGAAGAGGTTGTAGAGCAAGGTCTCTCCACCGCTGCTATCGTTTGGATCGTAATTGGTGGCGTTTTGGTTGTTGCAGGTGTTGTGCTTGGCATTAAGTACCGCGAGAAGATCGTTAAGGGTCTGCGCGTTTACAAGAGCGAGTTCAAGAAGGTTTCTTGGCTCTCTTGGAAAGACACAAAGAAGAGCTCTTTGGTTGTTCTCGGTGTGCTGGTTGCATGCGCTCTGGTAATTTGCCTGCTCGACCTTGGCTTGTACAAGGGTCTGCTCGCATTGATCCAAGCTTTGCGTGGTTTGTTCGCATAAGGAATTTGCAATGAGTGATATCAATGAAATGAACGTCGGTCCGAGATGGTACGTGGCACACACTTATTCCGGATACGAAAACAAAGTTAAAGCAAGTCTTGAAAAAATCATCGAAAACCGTGGCCTCGGTCACCTGATCTTTGATATTAGCATTCCTACCGAGATCGTCATTGAAAAAAACGGTGACGTTGAAAAGGAAGTGGAGAACAAGATCTTCTCCTGCTACGTCTATATCAAAATGATCATGAACGAGGAAAGTTGGCACGCAGTAAGAAACATTACCGGCGTGACAGGCTTTGTAGGTCCCGGATCTCGCCCCACTCCCCTGACAGACGAGGAGGTTGCTGCTCTGGATATCGAACAGGTACAGCAGGTTAAGCTCTCCTTCGCAGTTGGTGACACAGTTGAAGTTGTCAGCGGCCTGTTTGAAGGCTACAACGGTGTGGTTCAATCCATTTCCGAGGATCTCAAAAATGTTACCGTGCTTATTAAGCGCGGCAGCCGCGATATGCCCGTTGAGCTCGAATCGAGCGAAGTTAAGGTAGCGGCAAACTAAACGCTTTCGGCAACGTACAACGTTGCACGTGGGAGGAAGAAAATTTTTATTTTATTACATTCTTCCGCAAAAAACCACATTTGGAGGTAAATTTATTATGGCAAAGAAAGTTTTAGGTTATATCAAACTGCAGCTTCCTGCAGGTAAAGCAACTCCCCAGCCTCCCGTAGGTCCCGCTCTCGGTCAGTACGGCGTGGCTATCCCCGTTTTCACCAAGGAATTCAACGAAAGAACGAAGAATGACATCGGTCTTATCATCCCCGTTGTTATCACTGTTTACGCAGACCGTTCCTTCACCTTCATCACCAAGACTCCTCCCGCTCCCGTTCTTATTAAGAAGGCAGCAGGCATTGAGTCCGGTTCCGCAGCCCCCAACAAGACCAAGGTTGCAAAGCTCACCAAAGAGCAGGTTAAGAAGATTGCTGAAACCAAGATGCCCGACCTGAATGCGGCAAACGTTGAAGCAGCAATGAGCATGATCGCAGGTACCGCACGCTCCATGGGCGTTACCGTAGAGGACTAATAGGGGGTACTGAACAATGGCAAAAATGGGTAAAAAGTATATCGAAAGCACTAAGCTGATCGAAAAGACCAAGGCTTATGAAGTAGCTGAGGCTATGGCACTGGTTTGCCAAACCTCTAAGGCTAAGTTTGATGAGACTGTTGAAGTTCACGTTCGTCTGGGTGTTGACTCCCGTCAAGCAGACCAACAGGTTCGTGGCGCAATCGTTCTCCCCAACGGAACCGGTAAGAAGGTTCGCGTTCTCGTTTTCGCTAAGGGCGACAACGTTCAAAAGGCTCTTGACGCAGGCGCAGAGTACGCAGGCGGCGCAGAGTACGTTGAAAAAATCACCAAGGAAAACTGGTTCGATTTCGACGTTGTTATCGCTTCTCCCGATATGATGGCTGTTATCGGTCGTCTGGGTAAGGTTCTCGGTCCTAAGGGACTTATGCCTTCTCCCAAGGCAGGCACCGTTACTCCTGACGTTGCAAAGGCTGTTACCGAAGCAAAAGCAGGTAGAATCGAGTACCGTCTTGACAAGACCAACATCATCCACTGCCCCATCGGCAAGGCATCCTTCGGTGCAGACAAGCTCAAGGAAAACTTTGATGCTCTGCTCGGCGCTATCATCAAGGCTAAACCCGCTGCTGCAAAGGGTCAGTATATCAAGAGCTGCGTAATCGCTTCCACTATGGGCCCTGGCATTAAGATCAACCAGGCTAAATTGGGTTAATTAAACCGACATAAAAAAAGAGACAACTCCTTGCGAGTTGTCTCTTTTTTCATTATTCTTTATTCCAAGTCCAGCCCTCGCCGTGAATTTCGTGGGCGCGCCAAATGGTAACAAATGCCGATGGGTCTACGCTGCGAACAATATCCATTAAAAGCGTGTAATGACGGATGCTGAAGGTGATGGTAAGCATCTTTTTATCCTTGCCCGAATATCCGCCTCGAACGTCAAAAATGGTGGTAGTTCTGTTTGCTTGGTCAATGATCGCGCGGTTGACCTCTTCGCCGTAATCGGTGACGATCTGCGCAACAAAGGCAGAGGTCCCGCCCAAAAAGATCTTGTCGATCATAATGGCAATGAGCATAGCCGAAACAACGCCCAAAAGCGAAATAATCAGATCCTGCGTAATAAATATACCCAATATAACAATGGTAACGTCGGTTAAAAACATAGCCGTTGAGCTTTTGAGGCGTTTGAAAATTTTGCACAGAATAAATGCAATAATATCGGTGCCGCCCGTTGAACCGCCGCCAAAAAAGGTAAGCGAGCATCCAACACCAACAAGCGCGCCGCCCACGGTTGCCGCAATAATGAGGGGCAGTTCTGTGTATCCACTTGCCTGCAAGCAAAACACACCGCCCAAAACGTTGGGGTCGGTCAGCTTGAGGAAGAGCGAGGTTCCCATAGGATAAACAATGGCGGAGATCAGCGTTTTTGCCGCAAACCCTTTGCCAAAGACCAAAAAGCCCAAAAAGAACAGTCCCCACGTTAAAATGGTGATGATAACGTCTACCGTTAAAAACTCTGCGGGAACGATCGCATCAATGACAATGGCAAGGCCCGACATTCCGCCCGCGATCAGGTTAAAGGGCAACAAAAACACAGCGGTGCCAAATGCTAAAACGATTGTACCTGCAATAACCAAAAGGATATTTCGAGTGTGCTTCCACACCTCGGTTCTCGATAATTTCATACTTCCCCCAAAATCAAAATCTTCCTTTTTATTATACCATTCTTTTCCCGAAAAGTCAAGCCACAAACGAATGACAAAAAAATAACATAAAATTGCATAAAGTACTTGACAAGCACTGTAAAATGTACTATAATAATTGGTAAGTTCCACTTTAGCAAGCTAAACTGCAAGTGTGGAACAAACTGTTTTCCGGAGGAAATTATTATGAACAGAGTTTACAATTTTTCGGCAGGCCCTTCCATGCTTCCCCTTCCCGTACTTGAAAAAGCAGCAGCAGAGCTGGTTTGTTACGGCGAGTCAGGAATGTCGGTTATGGAGATGTCTCACCGATCTCCGGACTACGAGGCGATCATTAAGGATGCAGAGGCTCTTTTGCGCAAGCTGATGAACATTCCCGATAACTACAAGGTGCTCTTCCTGCAGGGCGGCGCTTCCACGCAGTTCTCGGCAGTTCCCATGAACCTGATCAAGAGAACCGGCAAGGCAGACTATGCGGTTTCCGGTCAATTCTCGGGCAAGGCATTCAAAGAAGCACAAAAAATGGGCTACGACGTTAAGTGCATTGCCACCACAAAAGACGATAATTTTGACCACGTCCCCACCATTACGCGCGATATGATCCGCCCCGATGCGGCTTATTTGCACATCTGCTTCAACAACACCATTTACGGCACCAAGTACGGTTATATTCCGGATACGGGCGACATTCCGCTGGTTGCCGACCTTTCTTCCTGCATCATTTCCGAGCCTGTTGACGTTTCCAAATTTGGCGTTATTTACGCAGGCGCGCAAAAGAACATGGCTCCCGCAGGTATGACACTCGTTATCGTTCGCGAGGACCTCTTGAACTATGCAGAGGAAGATATGCCCACTATGCTTGAGTGGAAGACTATGGCAGAGAACGACTCTATGTACAACACGCCCCCCTGCTACCCCATCTATATTGCAAAGCTCGTTTACGAGTGGATCCTCTCTCTTGGCGGTCTTGAAAAGATGCAGGAGATGAACGTTGCAAAGGCAAATCTGCTCTATGATTATCTCGACAGTCAGGATTACTACTTCGCTCCCGTAAAGAAAGATAGCCGTTCTCTCATGAACGTTACCTTTGTTACAGGCGACGCGGATCTCGATAAGAAATTTGCAAGCGAGGCTGCAAAGGCAGGACTGAAGAACCTCAAGGGTCACCGCTCGGTTGGCGGTATGCGTGCATCTATTTATAACGCAATGCCCTATGCAGGCGTTGAGGCGCTGATCGCCTTTATGAAAAAATTTGCCGCTGAAAACCCCAAGGCATAAAAATTTGAACCCCAAGAAAGGGATATGATTATGAATATTCAACTGTTAAATAAAATCGCCGCGGTAGGTCTTAATCAGCTTGATGATAGCTACAACGTAGGTGAAAATATCGAAAACCCCGATGGCATTATGGTGCGCTCTGCTGTGATGCACGAAATGGAATTCGCCCCTTCTCTCAAGGCGATCGCGCGCGCAGGTGCCGGTGTTAATAACATTCCGATCGAGCGTTGCTCCGAGAGCGGTATTGTTGTTTTCAACACCCCCGGCGCAAACGCAAACGGTGTTAAAGAACTCGCTATTTGTGCTCTCCTTTTGGCGGCACGTGACATAGTTGGCGGTATTGCTTGGGCAAACACCCTGACCGAGGACGTTGCAAAGCAAGTGGAAAAAGGCAAATCTAAATTTGCAGGCACCGAATTGATGGGCAAAACCCTTGGCGTTATCGGTCTTGGCGCAATTGGCGGCAAGATTGCAAATACTGCTATCCATCTTGGTATGAACGTTATCGGCTGCGACCCCTTCCTCTCTATCGAGGGTGCTTGGAACCTCAATCACCGCGTCAGCCGTGCAGCAACCTACGACGAGGTTTTTGAAAAATCTGATTACATTACCCTGCACGTTCCCGCAACCAAAGACACCAAGAATATGATCTGTGCCGAAAGCATTGCAAAAATGAAGAACGGTGTTAAGATCATCAACCTCTCCCGCGCAGACCTCGTCAATGCAGCAGAGCTCAAGGCAGCTCTTGCCGAGGGCAAGGTTTCGGCATACGTAACCGACTTTCCCACCGAGGAGGTTATCAACACCCCCGGCGTAGTTGCAATTCCCCACTTGGGAGCTTCCACCGAGGAATCCGAGGACAACTGCGCAGTAATGGCAGCTCGCGAGCTTGACGATTACCTGAAGAACGGTAACATCAAGAACAGCGTTAACTACCCCAACGTAGAAATGCCCCGCTCGGGCGCGGCACGCATTTGCGTACTACACCAAAACGTTCCCTCAATTTTGACCAAGATCACGGCAGCTGTTGCTGATGAAGGGCTCAATATTGAGAACATGACCAACAAATCCAAGGGCGAGAACGCTTACACGGTTCTTGACGTTTCCTCCACCCCCTCCGATGATGCGATCGCGCGCATTGCATCGGTTGAAGGAATCAACAGAGTTAGAGTTATTTAATTCAAAACACAGAGGAAGCCAAACGGCTTCCTCTCTTTTTCTTTTTTTACACACACGCCTCATCTGCGGCGGCGATTTTGCAGAGCACGTTGCCTACGCGGCGCAAGATCATATTGGTACGGTGAACGGCACGCATCGCTTTTGCTTGCTTGCTGTTCCAAATCAAATAAAACGCGCCTCCCAAAAGTGCGACGCCTGCCACAGAACCCGCCACAATTGCGATTACCTTTTGCATTTGTTTATCCATAACTTTCTCCTCCTTGCAAATTGCTACAAATAGTATGGCAAGAGGTGACAAGAATATACAAAAGAATAAAAAGTTATCATCGTACATAAAAACGAACAAAAATCACAAAAACCGCACCGTCTGCATTGACGGTGCGGTTTTAGCTTCATATAATTTAGTTTTGTTTTGCCGCAACACAAAAATGTTGATAATAGGCATAAGCAACGTATGTATTGGCTAACACACACATCAGTATATCCAATTTTGTATTATCAAAAATTCCAATTGGAGTACTGCTAATATTATTGTTTACGATAGTGAGAACAAATATTCCACCGCAAATAGCAGTAACACAAAGCACAATCGCTATCAAAATTCTATCCTTCATAGTCATTATATCACCATCTGAATTTGAAAACCATTGGTCTATCGAAATTTGAATCACGCCAAAGCCAACAACGATTGCCACCACAACAATAATTGCATTTATCCACATCATTGGAGTAATAAAATCGGGAATTTGATTGCTATTATAAAGCACAATATACGTAATCCCCCAAAATGCCATAAACAAACATCCAATGATGCAAAATAATAAACATAAGATTTTTTTCATATACTTTTTCCTTATTTTTCCGGATCCATATACTTCCAATACGAAGCGATATAGTTAATGCCCGACCACAGGGTGAAAACAAGCATCAAAACGGAGAGGACGAGGGACACGGGCAAATATTCGGCAAATGCGGGTGCCTCGGGCAGAGCGGCATAGATGGCGCGCTCGAGAATGCAAATGATTACGCAAGCGATCTGCACACAGGTTTTGATCTTGCCGAGCATATTGGCCGCAACCACAATGCCTGCCGAGCCCGAAACTACCAACCGGATAGACGTTACCGCGAGCTCGCGGAAGATAACGATCATCACCGTCCAGAAGAATACGTTTGTAAAGAGCTTATTCACGCCACCGTCGCCCATCACCTTGTAAAGAATAACGAGGAGTGCGCCAATAACCATAAACTTATCTGCCAAGGGGTCAAGGAACTTGCCAAAGTCGGTAACAAGATTATACTTGCGCGCGATCTTTCCGTCAAGCATATCGGTAAAAGCCGCAAGGCCGAAGAGCGCACACCCCACAAGGTTTGCCCACAGAGCATCGGATGCCATCATAATAACAACAAACACAGGCACCATACACAAACGCAAAACGCTGAGCTTATTGGGTAAATTCATTTTCATCTGTTTTTCCTCACTTTCTCGTAACGATATTTCCGTAGAGATCGTACTCTACCACATCACGCACCTTAACGCGCACAAACGAGCCGGGGGCGATCCTCTCCTCACTGCGGAAATAGACCTTACCGTCAATTTCGGGGGCATCTGCGGCGCTACGTCCAAAGTGCACCTCGGCAACGGGGTCAAAGTCCTCGCAAAGAACGTCAACGATCGTACCGATCTTTTCTTTGTTGAGCTCTTCGTTGATATCCATTTGCATACGCATGAGGATATCCATTCTATCCTGCTTGACCTGCTCTTCGATCTGGTCGGGGAAATCGTATGCGGGGGTGTCCTCCTCGCGGGAGTAGGTAAACACGCCTGCGTGGTCGAATTTTTGCTCCTTGACGAATTCGCAAAGCTCGACGAAGTCTTCCTCGGTCTCGCCCGGGAAGCCTACGATAAAGGTGGTGCGAATAATGATGCCGGGGATCTCGCGGCGGAGCTTTGCAACCACCTCGCGCACGGTTTTGCTATCTCCGTGGCGGTTCATAGCCGTGAGCATGTGGTCACTGATGTGTTGCAGGGGCAGATCGATATATTTGAGGATGCGGGGGTTATCGCGCATCTCGGCAATCAGCTCATCGGTGATCTTATCGGGGTAGCAGTAAAGCAGACGGATCCACGGGATGCTCGTCTCCTCGGTGATACGGTGCAACAGCTCTGCCAAGGAATACTTGCCGTAGAGGTCAAGACCGTAGCGCGTGATATCCTGCGCCACAACGGTGAGCTCGCGCACGCCAAGGGCTTCAAGCTGCTTGGCTTCCTCAATTAGGTCTTCCATCGGGCGAGAGCGGAACTTGCCACGAATGGAAGGAATGGCGCAATAGGCGCAACGGTTATCGCATCCCTCTGCAATTTTGATGTATGCGGCATACTCGGGAGTGGTCAGAACGCGCTCGCCGCCAAGGCGAACGGTGTCCTTATCCTCGTGCGAGAAATATTTTTGCTTGGAGCCTTTTTTCTTTTTGGTTGTGACTGCCTCAATGGCTTCAACAATGTTGTGAATGCTGCCAACGCCAAGCACGGCATCTACCTCGGGGAGCTCCTTGAAGATCTCTTCGCCGTAGCGTTCTGCAAGGCACCCCGTTACGATGATCGCCTTGAGCTTGCGGTGCTTTTTGAGCCACGCGACGTCCAAAATATTGTCGATCGCCTCTTGCTTTGCGCTCTCAATAAACGCGCAAGTATTAACGATGATAACGTCCGCCTCGATATCCTCAGGGGTAATTTCATAGCCTGCTTGCAATATTTCGTGCAGCATCACCTCGGTGTCAAGCTGATTTTTGGGACAGCCGAGCGATACAAATCCAATTTTCATAATTTTCTTCCTTTATGAGTTCTTTTTCTTCCCTACTATTTTATCATAAGTGATACATTTTTACAAGACCTTTGCCAAAAAATCCACCTCTGCATCAAAAAAACTTCACAAGAGGTGCCAAGAAAACGAAAAAAGCTATTGCTTTTTCCCTTTAAAAATGATATGATATAAGTACATCCTAATGGATCACAGGAGGAGCTTGTATGCAAAAGAAATACATTCCCGGCATCAATATTCTCGGTGGCGCGGCATACACCGTGCCCGAGCAGCTGCAAATGCTGAAGCGGGTTGGCTGGGGCGCCTTTTTTACCGGTTGGGACAAGGGAAAGATCACCGAGTGGGCGCGCGAGGCTGACCGTCTTGGTCTTATTTATCAATCCATTCATTCCCCTTTTTATGAAGTCAAATACCTATGGGAAGATGGCGACAAGGGCAAAGAGGTTGCATCTGAACTCATCGACTGCGTAAAGGACTGCCACGAAAACCACATTCCCGTTATGGTCATTCATCCCTTTATCGGGTTTGAGGATCACAACCCCACACGCATAGGCATTGAAAACTACGCGCGCGTGGTCGATGTTGCCGACCGTCTTGGCGTTCGTCTCGGATTTGAGAACGTTGAAGGCGAGGAATATCTTGCCGCCCTGATGGAAGCCTTTTGGGACGCTCCTTCCTGCGGCTTTTGCCTTGACACCGGTCACGAGCTCTGCTACAACGGTGGCAAGGATATGATGGCTCTCTATGGCGAAAAGCTCTGCCACACCCACTTTAACGATAACTTTGGCGTTTACGACCCCAACATGACTTGGGAAAACGACTTCCACCTGACCATGGGGGACGGTCTTGTGGATTGGAAGGGTGTGATGGATCGCATTGATGCTTCTTCTTACGAAGGAGTACTTATGTGCGAGCTCACCCGCGGCAATCCCCCTCAGTGGCACACCCACGAGCGTTACGCCGCTATGCCCCTCGAGGATTACTACGCCTTTGCCCTCTCCCGCATGCGCGCCGTTATGGACCGCACGTTGGTATCGAAACCTATTGAGGTGAAATGAGAAGGATTGTGGGGGAACCTTCTTACAAAGAAGGCTTCCCCCACACCCCCTCCAAGAAATCTCTAACAATATTTTCAAAAGCAAATCTGTTACATACGGATAGACAGTCGGCGCGAGGTGAAACCTCGCTTTTGCTACCGCGAGCGGCTGGGTAGCGAAGCGGCGACACGGCAATGAATAACAGCCCAGTGGGCTGTTAGAACCGTGTCGGGACCGAGCCACAGCGAGACCCACTAACCCTATCCGCTAAGAAAGTTGATTGTTAGAGGGAATTTTGGCATTTTATAAAACAAACAATCAGCCTGTCATTCTGAGCGAAGGGCGAAGCCCGAAGTCGAAGTTTTGTTGAGGGAGTGAGCCGCGTGCGGCGACGATCCGATACAAAACCGAGGAGCGAATGCGACGATGGGATATGGCTTGGAGTTTGGGTGGCTTGCCAAAGAAAATGTTACATCCCTGTTATAAGCCACCAAGATTTTAAGCCATATCCCGCTTCGGCTAAAGCCTCGCGCTTTTGCTTGTTCGCTTACGCTCAACCCGCAAAAGTTCGACTACGCAAAACGCAAGCGTTTTTCTCCGCTCAGAATGACATACAGAAATAAACAAAAACATATTCCGTAGGGGCAATCTTTGATTGTCCGCGAAAAAACATTCTGGAACCAAAAAAACATGAAAACAATAAAAATCAAACATTTTCACTGTTTGCCGTTATTGGAAACGCTACTTGCATTGATTGGGCTTCCCCTTTGCATTTTCTTCGTAATTTCCAAAAATCCCGCTCTTATTGCTATTGGAATCTTCTTGCTTCTCATTGTAATCGTCGCTTGCGTTTTCTTTTTCAATTACGGCATAACAATCTCGCCCAAAGCGGTTGTTTTAATGAATCAAGATATGCTAAAAATCTTCCCATATGAAGATGTGATTTACATAAAAATCGTTTTTCAAAACGATAGCATAGAGGGTGAGATTAAGGCAAGGGGGCAAAAACCTTTTACGTTTTGCTTTAGCGGCATTCATCCACGCGGTCTTATATTTCTTGGTTACATTTTTTCAACATCGGGTGTAAAAATAACAAAAAAATTTGTTGACAAAACTATTGAACGCTTATCACACTGCGAAAAAGTAAAAATCAAAAATTTATATACAGAAAAATAAAAATTAACAAATACATACACAAGAAAAGAGGAAACAACTATGAAATTAAGTGTTTTAGCAAATCTTTACGGTCAAAAGAGTTTGGAAGAGACTCTGCAAATTCTGACCGGTCTTGGCGTTCACACCGTTGAGCTTGGTGCGGGCGGCTACCCCGGCAAGGCTCACTGCAACCCCGAAGAGCTTCTTGCTGACGAGAACAAGTACAACGAGTTCATCGCGCTTCTCAAGAAGTACGACGTTGAGGTTTGCGCTCTTGCCGCTCACGGCAACGCTCTTCATCCCAACAAGGAAATCGCTGCGCAGTACGACAAGGACTTCCGCAATGCTGTCCTGCTTGCTGAAAAGATGGGCATTGACACCATCATCACCTTCTCGGGTTGTCCCGGCGACTGCGAGACCGCAAAGTACCCCAACTGGGTAACCTGCGCGTGGCCCGATGACTATCTTGCTATTAAAGAATGGCAATGGAATGAAAAGCTCATCCCCTACTGGAAAGAAGCAGGCGCGTTTGCTCTCGCGCACAACGTCTCCCATATCGCTTTTGAAATGCACCCCGGCTTCTGCGTTTACAACCCCGAAACTCTGCTCGCTCTGCGCGAGGCAGTAGGACCTGTCCTTGGTGCAAACTTTGACCCCTCTCACCTTATTTGGCAAGGCATCGACCCCGTTGCCGCTATTCGCGAGCTTGAGGGCGCCATCTACCACGTTCACGCAAAGGATACCAAGATCGACAAATACAACGTTGCAAAGAACGGCGTGCTTGACACCAAGAATTACAGCGACGAGCTCCACCGCGCGTGGGTATTCCGCACCGTTGGCTACGGCAACGACGAGATCTATTGGCGTGACCTCGTTTCCAATCTCCGCCTCTGCGGCTATGACCGCGTCCTCTCCATCGAGCACGAGGATAGCGTAATGAGCATTGACGAAGGTCTGCGCAAGGCTGTTGCTTTCACCAAAAACATCATCATCGAAGAAGAAAAACCCACCACCATGGCTTGGGCGTAAGTTTGTGGAATTGATTGCGGGTAAACGTTTTTTAAGTAAAAAAGTTTTCCCCGCACCCCTTCCAAAAAACTTTCTAACAGGGGAATAGCAAAAGGGATAGCGTATTCGGTCTGCACTTCGTTTTGAAAATATTCCTTGTTGCAGATTTTTGCAACAAGGAATATTTTAGAACGGCGTAAATTGAGTTTCAATTTACCGCTAACTGTGCACGCCGTTTGCTATCCCTTTGTTTTGTTTCTAAACAACTCTCTTAGCGAGTAGGGTCTTGGTGGGTCTCGCTGCGGCTCGGTCCCGTTCGCGTTCTGACAGTCCACCGGACTGTCATTCATTACGCTCACGCCGCTTCGCTACCCACGCGCTCGCGATAGCAAAAGCGAGCGTTACGCTCGCGCCGACTGTCTGTTAGTGGCTTGGG
>JBGVQK010000036.1:0-2039 GCA_045127455.1 Eubacteriales bacterium | reverse complement strand
CTCGCTCTCACGGCAGTTCCCATGCTGTTGGTCTTACTCTTATGGGTGCACGTGGGATTGCAAATGTAGGCAGCATCATCGAGGATGACAACGAGGAATCCGAGGAAGAAAAGCGTAAGCGAGAAGCAAGACACGCAGGTGAGGCTGTCGGTGCAGTCGTAGGTTTCGGTATAGGAGCTGTGGTTGAGTTGACAAAACAAAAGCAGACGCCAACCGATGACGTTGACGACGGTGAGGATCAAGGCATGGGAATGACGATGTAATTTGCATCTTATTCCTCTGCCTTGTCAATAATGAAAGGGGTGATGCAACGCCTACGGGCGCGGTCTTGCATACATAGCCTTCGGGCTGAACATACAAGGCGATACCTAACAGACGGTCACGAGGCACAAATAAACATAGCCTCGGGCTTGGGTAAATTTAGCCTTAGAAGGAGGAATTATTTGACTTTATTTAATCTGCAAACAGCAAGACCGCAGAGAAAAACAACGGGCGCGTTCACGCAAGAAAAACAAAATAATCATTGAATGGGGTGAGTCATATGGAGATGAACGTTCATCACGACGAAAAAACTGTTGACATATGGCTCACTCGAAGCGAGGCGCGGAACGATAATTTCCGCAAATCGCTTGAGCCTTATTATCAACAGTTTAAAGAGAAGAAATATTTTGTGTCGGTATTTGAATCAGGGGAGCGAGATCTGTTCTCGGATACTGTCCTGCTTCTTCGACATAATTTAGAGCTTCAGATCAAAGCCGAGCTTGCAGCCGAACAGGCACAAGCTCAAAACGTCGGGCAGAAGGCGTGAGCCTTCTGCCCGTAATCAAAAGCAATTTTGAAAAATGTTCTTTTTCTGTCTATTTATTTCAAGAAACCGCTGTTTTTTGAAATAAGCACCCGATTTGTATCGTGTTAATTTCAAAAACGCCTCAAATAGAATTGATAACAATTTATGTCTTTACAAAAATGACATTGACGCCGTCGGGATTTTGTGGTACAATGTTATCAGCAATCAAGAAAGGAGTTAGTATCAATATGGTTGAAACGTTTAAGATTGCCGCCTATACCAGAATTTCGGTAGACCTTGAGCTTGATCGTGATAACACAAGTATCGAGAACCAAAAAGCGATCATAGGCGAATACTGCCGTCTGCATTTCCCGACCAGCACGGTGGATTATTTCGAAGACCGTGATAAATCCGGTTATACCTTTGAGCAACGTCCCGATTATATGAGGATGCGCGAAATGCTCGTCAATCATGAATACGATATACTTATCGTTAAGGACCTCAGCCGATTCTCCCGAAGAACAGGTAAAGGACTTGCGGAATTCGAGGAGCTCTCGGAGCATGACGTTCGCATTATCGCCATCGGTGATGGCGTAGATTACTATCAAGATCACATTGACGACTGGATGAAGATAAAACTGTACTTCTTCGTCAATGAAATGCCTGTAACAGACACAAGCCGAAAGGTGCTGGATGTTATCGCTTCCAGACAATCCAAAGGAGAGTGGATCTGCTCCGTGCCGTTCGGATACGTGATCACCAACTCAAAGAAAATGCTGTTCGAGGTGGACGAGCCGTCCGCCGAGGTGGTTCGGAAAATATTCGAGCTCTATATCGACGGCTGGGGGTACAAAAGAATCGCCAACCATCTGACCGATGAGCATATCCCAACGCCCCGTATGCGAGAAAAGGCACGCAAGGAAGCGCAGGGCGATGACTACAAGGGCAAGGTAAAAGAAGCGTGGAGTGTGGTAACCATCTCGGAAATACTGTGCAATGATTTCTATATCGGAACGCTCCGCCAGCACAAATACAAACGCAAAAAGATAAACGGACAGGACGTGGAGCTCGATCCTTCCCAGCATATCATATTCGAGAATAACCACGAGGCCATCATCGATTACCGCACCTTCGCCATCACGCAGGAGCTTCTCAAGCAAAGAAGCACCTCCCATTACCGCGGTCAAAAGAAATACGAGAACAACTACTCCGGTTACCTCTTCTGCGGTGACTGTGGTTCACCCATGTTCTC
>JBGVQK010000035.1:0-11589 GCA_045127455.1 Eubacteriales bacterium | reverse complement strand
ACCGCCCCACGCGCTACGATGTAGGTTTGCACCAAAGCCGTAGGTACCATCCATTGCGATGCCTTGAATGCCCATTTCTTTACCGTAGTTAATGCCAAAGCTGTAAGCCAAAGACTTGTTCCAGGTTTGACCGAGTACCGTTGAGCAAGGGAAGCCGGTGCCACGTTGTGCACCTGCGTTAAAGGAACGCACCTGAGAGGGACCGTCGTGGTCGGTGAGCTTGGGCTTGCCAACGCTCGGAAGCGCTGCATTACCGAAGTTGCCCGCGTGAATGAGCTCTACTGCCTCGGAGAGGGTAATTTGGCTGAGCACTACGTCCCACAGAGGATGGTTGTAATCGGAGCCGAGGAGCAAGCCGAGGTCGGTGGGCTTGCCGTTTTCGTAAACCAGGGCGTTGCCGCTCTTGTTGTATATGATGCCGTCATATTCGATCTTTCCGGCACTTTCTCCCCATACAACCGGTTGGTTGTTAACGGGGTTGCCGAAAATGTCGGTTGTGGCATTGTCCCAATCAGCTGCTTGGCCTTTGTCGTATTGGTTAAACTCTTTTACGGTATCTGCCATCTCTCGATCGGCAACGTCTGCAATCTCGTAAGGATCGGGGAAGGCGGTACGGCTGATAAAGCCAATGTTTTGGTTGCTGTCGCTGCCGTCAAGGCTTGCACCGTCGATAGCATCCTCGCCCGTAAACTTGTTGGTTACGGGGTTGCCCGTAACGCTATCTACAAGGAAGTTGATGGTCTCGGATACGTTATAAGTGATAATGCCTTCCGCGTCGCTCGCGCCGCCCGTAAAATCAACGGTTTTGACGTTGTGCGAGTCGGTCATCAGCTTGAGCTGATAAGTGCCTGCATCAAGCTCGTAGCCCTTGTTGCCGTTTTTGTTGAGGTCGTATGCATCGTAGCAAGCGAGGTCTTCAACGTCTACGGCAATGGTGAGGGTTTGTTGTTCGCCGGGGTTGATGATAGCCGTTTTTGCAAAAGCAACCAGGCTGACGTGAGGCTTTTCGATCTCGCCCTCTTTATATTCGGGGGTGAGGTAAACCTCAACAACGTCCTGCCCTGCAAACTCGCCCACGTTGGAAACCGACAGCGTAATGATAATCTCACTCTCGCGATTGATCTCGGAACCTGCGGGAACGGAAAGCGCCTCTACCGTCCACTCAAAGGAGGTATAGGAAAGTCCAAATCCAAAGGGATATTGCACAACGCTCTCATAGCCGTTTACGGTGATCTTGCTGTCGTTCTCGTCAAGGATCTCTCTGGAGTAATTGTTCCAAACACCCTCAACGTCTGCAGTCTCATACCACTTGTAGCCAAGGTAAACGCCCTCGATGTAATCAACAAACGCAGGAGCATCACGGCGTGTTCCGCCCGCGTTGCTTCCGGCACCCGTGGGGTACATATCAGAAGCGCCCGTGTAGTGACCGATGCCCGCAGCGCTTGTGCGCTTAAAGTTGATGTTACTTGCCATATCATAGGCATAGGTATCGGTGAAGCGGCCCGAGGGGGAAACCTCGCCCCAAAGAACTGCGGGGATCGCTTTTGCGGCACGCGTACCCGTAGCACCAACTACCAGGCAGGCGTCAATGCCGGGAATGGTGTCGACAAAATCAAGCTCCATGGTGTTGGTGGAGTTGATGATAACGATAACGTTTTCAAAGTTTTCGCCAACGTACTTGAGCATTTCTTCCTCTTCGGTAGAGATTTCAAGATAGTGGCGGCTCGTATCCATAGCGGGGCTTGCGTTGACCTTGTATTGCACTCTTGTGGGGTCCTCGGTCTCGCCCGCATGGCGACCGATTACAACAAACGCCGTATTGGAGTAATTCTTTGCCTCGGTAAGCAGGGCGGGCGTGTAATAGTTGGTGTCGGAAATGCGGGGCTCCGCCAAGCGGTAGAACGCATCGTAGTTGTTGTTGATAGAGCCGATATCACCAAAGGGTGCGGCAAACTTGCGATACATGGAGATAAGGCTTTGATTGTAGGAAATTCCGTACAGCTCCAAAGCTTTCAAAAAGTCGATGTTTTCGGCAGGGTTGTTGTTCTCGGGCAAAACCTGACCGGAGCCCGAGCCACCGTATACCCAGTCGATGGCAGCGTGGCCGAATACGTTGACCTGCGAGGTTGCATCAAGGCTGAGCGGCAGCGTGCCGTTGTTTTTAACAAGAACGCTTCCCTCTTTGATGATCTGCTCGGAAAGCTCTTGTCCTCCTTTTCTCGCCTCATTGATGGTGTTGCTGTTTGCGGCAAAGGGATGGAAGCCCAAGACCTCCTCGAACATTGCCTGAAGACCTGTGATGTTGGATGCCATTTGCGGCTCAAAGACAATTACGTTGCCAATGATGAGTGCCGTAACCAAAATTACAATCACAACAAGTTGAACGATCTGCCTGATTTTCATAGTTACCTCCGTTTTGAATTTTTGTATCGCGGTGGACGCAATTTGTAAAGATTTCACATTTTCTTACTACAAATTACACTTAAAATATATCATATTAACGAATACATGTCAATCGGGAAAATATACAGATAGCAATATTTGTCTGATATATAACAAAACTACAACAATATTTCACCACGAAGAGGCAAAAAATGACCGATTAAAGAAAAAGTCACTCCTGCGGAGTGACTTTTTTCTATTATTCTCTTCCTGTTGCGAAAACGGTTTTGGATTTATCCCCATAGCGGATCTCAATCTCAATCGGCTTTTCGCACAGCGCGGTGACAATGGGCTCGTCGCTCTCGTTTTCTCTTTCGTGGCAGATAAGGTCTACTGAAAGATCGCCAAGAGGATAATTCTTAACACCGTGCTCTTGGGTCAGGCGAACATCCCAAACGATCTTTTCTTCTTTTGCGTTCGGGTGAATGCCGAACACGTATTCAAACAGAATGTTGATGGGGAAAAGTCCCGACCATCCCACAAAATTAGGCTTTGCGGGCGCACCCTTTGAGGGGCTTTCGGGCATATAGTTTTCGTAGATGGTTCCGTCGTTTTTGAATACCGTTACCACGTTTTCGAGGCAATTTCGCGCAATATCGTAGGCGAGATTGTGGTAACCATTCTTCTCAAGTCCCTTGAGCACCATATAGTTGGTGGGCGCCCAAACGCTGCCCTTCCAATATCTGCCCAACGGGCTGTAATCGGGATTGTCTGCCGAGAGCGAGGGAACGCGGCAGGGACGCTTAAACTCGTTTTCGTTATCGAGATGCGCAACAAAGCGTTCAAGTCTTTCGGGCGGAATGATGTCTGCGAGGAGTGCCCAATACGAGCCAACCGACTTGACCTTGTTGAGCTCTCCGTTCTGCCAAAGATCGTAATAGAAGGCATCGTCTTCGTGCCAGAGCTTGTCGTTGATGACAGAGGTCAAATTTTCGACTTCTTCTTTGAGAAGAGCTATGCTTTCGTCGTCGGCACGACCGATGATATCGGCAATTTGAATGAGAATTTTTGCGGAGAGCACCTGCTGAATGCAGGCATCCACCCACACCATGTGACCGTGTGAAAATGCGACGTTGTAGCTCGATTCAAAGCGGGGCATATTGTCCATTCCGCATCCCCAACCAGTCGACCAATAGGTGCCGTCGCGCCAGGTTCTGTACTCTTTTAGCCACAAATGGTATGCAAGAAGAGGATCAAAAATCTGTTTTAATCGCTCTACGTCACCCGTTTGCGCGTAATATTCCCACTCCGACCAGCCGAGGATATTGGGGCCTGTGGACGAGGGATCGTGACGCGAAAAATGCTCGCTTGCGCGATATTCGCAAAGCTCGCGGCAAATAAAGCCGTCCTTGTGCTGATGCGAGTAGAAATTATCGAGCGTTTTTTGGAAATTGAACGCACGTGCGCCGTATTTGCCGAACATCACAATAAAGGACGAGTCCCACATAAAGAGATATCCGTTAAAGGCGGTGTCAATAAAATTGGAAACGAAATGGAATTCCCCGTTCGCTTGTCGCAAATTGGCAAATGCCGTGCGCCACGCGTAGTCATAGCAGGCAAGCACGTCATCACGACCGCGCCAAACGGGCACGGGGAGCAGATGTGCAATCTCCTCGTATTTGGGAAGCGGCTTATCCTCGGCAGGCATTGAAAGAAAAACGTTTTTCTTGACAATCGGCGACGCCTCATAGGTCATGTCTTGATTCATTTGAAAGCTTGGCATAGTAACACCTCTTTTATAAAAGTTCTTCAAGCATACGTTCCTTATCGTACAAAAACCGTTTTGTGATTTGATAACTGAGCGTATTTTCATATTGGCAGGGTTCTACCCCGCCCTCGTCAAACGACAGAATTTCGGCATTCGGGCACCCTAAAAGAATGGGAGAATGCGTGGCAATGATGAACTGCGAGCCTTTTTGCGACATATCGTGAATATGCTTTAAAAGCGACAGCTGTCGCGCAGGAGAGAGCGCTGCTTCGGGCTCGTCCATTAGGTAAAGACCGGGCTTATCATACGCCAAAAATTTGAGATTTCCCTCTCCGTGAGAGTTGGAATGATAATCGTCACCATCATACCTCAGCATAGATGCCGTTGCCACATTAAAGAAGGTTTCGGCTCTGAAAAAGTAGCCGAATTTTGGGCGGTGAAAGCCCTTGACCAAGGTGATGGAATCGCTCAAGGGAGAGAGGTCGTTGTAGGTGCTAAAATTATAATTTCGCGTACCGCCCTCGGCATTGTAACCAAACGCAACCGCAATCGCTTCGAGCAAGGTGGACTTTCCGCTGCCGTTCTCGCCAACCAAAAAGGTGACGTCTTTTTCAAATTTTATTTCAGAAATGTTTTTGATGGCAGGAATATTGTGAACGTACGAATCCTGCGGAACAGACTCCCAATCAATTCGCAAGCCTTGTAAGTATAGGTTGTTCAAGATGGTCACCTCGCTTTCTACTCACATTATAACACAAGGGCGCTTGTTTGTAAAGAGAAAGATACACGCGAGAGCGAAAAAAGTCGAGTGAAAAGCGCAAAAAAGAAGAAAAGATTTTTCAAAAAAGGGTTGACAAAGGGGAGAGTGTGTGCTATAATAAACAATGCGAACCGAAAGGACGCAAGTCTCTTGGTGTTACCTGCCGGTGTGGCGGAACAGGCAGACGCCCGGGACTTAAAATCCCGTGATGCGAGAGCATCGTACCGGTTCGATCCCGGTCACCGGCACCAAGGGACCGAATAGAATATCGCGGAGTAGAGCAGCCTGGTAGCTCGTCGGGCTCATAACCCGGACGTCATGTGGTTCAAATCCCATCTCCGCAACCAAAAACAGTTCCATAGTCGATACAATTTCGGCTATGGAATTTTACTTTTTAGCCCTAAAACCACTGATTTTGATGGTTTTTAGGGTGTTTTTTCTTTTATAAACGATAAATCCGCCATCCTCTGCCCCAGCAAGGCAAGAATGGCGGATATACTATCGTTCAAGGAGTGTAATCGTTCAAGGAATAAAATCATGACGAGCATTGAGATTTATGCACGCTGCGTTACTCAAATTGTTCTATCGAGCTTAATCTTTTATCTTGATTTCTCTATCGTTTTATGGTATAATTTATATACTAAGTTGGTTTTTTATAGAGCGAAATAATAAAACAGCTAATTGTTTCTTTTGGGTGGATGAAATAATGACTATTGATGAAAAAAAGAAAATTCTAAAAAATGAAGCCGAAGAGATATACAACGATTATTTTATTAGCGGAGAGGTTTGGGTTTTTCGACAGTTGCATGGAGATAAATGGTTCGAAAAATACGACGCATTTAAGAAATTTATTTCAAAAAACCTCGGTGTTCACTATAATGATATCGGAATTGCCGGAAGTGCAAAGTTGGGGTTTAGTTTAGATCCTGAAAAAGAATTAAAGGATTTTGATTCTGAGTCTGATGTTGATATTATTATTGTATCAAGGACTTTATTTGAACGTTTTTGGCAAGAATACTTAAATGACAGTTATAATCCAACAACCCGAATTAATAACATTAGAAAAATAAGTTTTGGCGTTTTTCGTCGATATATTTTTTTGGATGGATTTAGAAATAATGAATTTTATAACCAATGGTGCCGAAAGACCATGGGATTTGAGAATAAAATACAATTATTTTTTGACATATCAAATGATATTCATTATAGAATTTTTGAATCGTGGGATGCTGTTAAATCGTATTATATGAGTAGTATAAGAGCATCACAAATACATTTGGAGGGAAATAATGCGAGTAATTGATATTTTACAAAACGATAAGAAAGACATAAAGTGGATAGTTGATAATTTCAAAAAAGGAACACTGTTTGTTGATAATAGTTTTCAACGGCGTTATGTTTGGGTCGAAAGAAACCAAATACAGTTAATAGAAACAATACTTTTAGGTTATGCAATACCAGAGATCTACCTATGGGAAACCGAAACTGATCCTGATACCGGAGATACCAAATATAGTATTATCGATGGTCAGCAAAGAATAGGTGCCATTTTCGATTTTATAGATGGCAAGTTCAAACTAAAAAAAGCACACTTGTCAAACAAAGAGGCAGACTATGCGGATAAATCATTTTCTGAACTTAGTAGTACGTATAAAAAGCATATATGGAATTACAAATTTTCTATAAGACAGGTTCCACAGGATGTATCTAAAGATGAGATAATCAAAATGTTCTTAAGATTGAACTCTACCGATAAGTCGTTAAATCCTCAAGAGTTACGAAATGCGGAATTCAATGGTGAATTCTTAAAAACTGCACAAGAAATCTCCGAGTTCGATTTTTGGAAAAACAATAAAATTTTCTCAGCTGCGGATATTCGCAGAATGATTGATATTGAGTTCATAAGCAGCTTATTAATCTTTTTAAGACGAGGCATTGATTCCGAGTTGAATCAAAAAACAATTAATGAAACTTATGATTTGTTCAATGAGGTCTATGAGGAAAAAGACAATGACCTTCATATCACAAAATGCATATTAGAACAAATTCAATGTCTCATCGAATATTCTATCGAAAACATTAAATTCATATCCAAAACAACGCATTTTTATACTTTATTCAATTTAGCCTACTATGCAGTGACCATCCAGGATGGATTTTCCGAAACCGACCTGCAAAAGCTTAGTGATTTTATAAGTAATTATTTATGTGAATCTTGCCAAGAAAAAACGATCCTTGAATACAGAGAATATTCGCAAGATGCAACTAAGAGTAAAACGGCACGAATGAACAGGTTAAGAATCTTGAAGGATTATATTGGAATTTGATAAGTACAATGATCTTTCACTTTGTATACAACAATTTTTAATCATTTCATGAAATGTGTCATTTATGCTCAATGGATTTAAGTTAACTCTTGGAGTCTTTTTGAACAATGAACGCGGCGCAAACACACACCATAAAACTCAAATTAAAGTCTTATTAACAAAGGCGCTTAAAATAAGAATCCCAAGGCAAGCGTAATGCAAACCTTGGGACTTTTTCTATTCTTACTCAAAGCAGAACAGTTATCTCTGTGCCATCTTTGAGGCTGAAGACCAGGCGTTCATCTTCGTATACGCTAAGGCGCTCGACTGTGGCGTTCCATAGCTTTTCGTCGAACTCAATAGGCAGTTGCTCAAGCTCCATCAGTTCAAAGAGCATGCCGCTGATGGCTAGGGCTTCGGCTGCCATACGTTTACGTTCTGCAAGGAGTGTGTTAAGCTTCTCTTCTGCAACTTGGTAGCGCTCGGTAAGGTCGTTATAACGGCGCTTGTACTCCTCCTCGCTTACAGTTGCAGATGCGTTTTGCATAACCGTTTGCTTTAGCATTTCTTGAAGTAGGTCAAGCTCATTTTCGCAGTCGGAGATGTCCTCATCGATAAAGTCCGTATCCGTAAGCGCCTTTTTCACACCTCGCAGGGTATCGAGAACGGCCTTGCGATCGGAATAGTATATGGAGAACATTTCAAGAAACTTCTCCTGTATTATGCTCTCGGTGAGGTGTGGCGTGGTGCACTTGACCTCTCCCTTGAATTTATCAATGCACTGCCACACGATACGTCGATACTTATCGGTGGAGTGCCAGGTGATTGGACTATACCGTGCTCCACAATCTCCACAGTAAACCATTCCGGAAAAGGCGGAGTTTTTGGAGTGTATGCGTGGATAATCTCGGCGGCGCTCTAGCTCAACCTGAACCTTGTCCCACTCCTCGGGAACAATGATTGCCGGATGGCTCTCTTCTACATAATATTGCGGAACCTCGCCCTCATTGATTTTCGTTTTCTTTTGAAGGAAGTCCACGGTATACTTTTTCTGAAGCAGTGCTGCGCCCTTGTATTTTTCGTTACGAAGGATGCTGTCAATGGTCTTGGGGTGCCATACAGCTCCGCCCCTTGGTGCAGGTATGCCTTCCTTTGTAAGTGTCCTTGCTATATATGCCTGCGATTTGCCAGCCATATAATCGGTGTAAATTCGCAAAACAATTTTCGCTTCCTCAGGGTCTATTTCGGGGCTTCCATCCGGGCCTCTGCGGTAGCCAAGGAACGCTCCGTAAGGCATAATAACCTTGCCATCTGCAAATCTTTTGCGGTGTCCCCATGTAACGTTCTCGGAGATGGAACGGCTCTCTTCTTGCGCCAAAGATGACATAATTGTAATCAAAAGTTCACCTTTTGAGTCTAAAGTGTAGATATTTTCCTTTTGAAAGAAAACTTCCACGCTTGCATCCTTGAGCTTTCTTACCGTTGTCAGAGTGTCAACTGTGTTCCTTGCAAACCTACTCACCGACTTGGTCACTATAAGGTCAATTTTGCCATCAAGGGCATCTCTTATCATACGGTTGAAGCCCTCTCGGTTCTTTGTCATAACACCCGAAATACCCTCATCCGTATAAACCTCTACGAACTCCCACTCGGGATTGTTTTTTATATATTGCGTGTAGTAATCAACCTGAGCTTCATAAGAGGTGAACTGCTCATCGCTGTCGGTGGATACACGCGCGTAGCCGGCAACCCTCCTTTTTAGCTTTGAGTCCTTAGGTATTCCTGTATGTAGGTTTCGTGTGGCGGGTATGACCGTTACATTTTTAGCTTTAGCCATTATTTTTTCTCCTTTCTTTTGTTTTCTTTCCCACGGCAGCTCTCATATCGTCTGTCCAGCTTTCCGAGCGTGAGCGGTCCTGCCATATTTCCTCGCACTCGCTACCGTCTGCAAAGCGGAAGGTCAGATGGTTTTCTTGCGCCACGATAACGGCGGTTATTTGCCCTCTGTGGGCGTTTTTCTCTGCAAGGGCGATAAGTGTCGGCTCGGGAATTGCCTTTGAAGCACAGGCATTTTTGCCGCTTGTGTTGTAGGTTGAGCATATCCAAACAGCCCCCGTAGGAGTAGTCTTTCTGCGATAATGCTTTCCGCATATGGCGCAAGTCATAATTCCGCTGAAGGGATATTCCTTGCGCTTATGAGGCTTGGTGTACTTTTCGGCTCGTCTTGCAATCTCAGCTTGCACCGCTTCAAAAGTATCCATATCAATAATTGCCTCGTGGGTGCCAGTTGCGTGGTATTGCGGCAGCTCTCCGTGGTTGACGAGTGTTTTCTTGGTTAGGTGGTTCTCACGGTACTTTGTCTGCAACAGCAGATTGCCTGTGTAGGTATAGTTGCGCAAAATTCGCATAATAGCACTTCTGTGCCAGGTAAAGCCTTGCTGCGTCAGCACCCCGCTTTCGTTGAGGGATTTCATAATTGCCTCGATGCCTTTACCCGAGAGAAAGTCGATATAAATCTTTTTTACAATCTCCGCCTCCTCCGGTACGATAACGTATTCTCCGTCCTTGTATCGATAGCCGAGCATATAGCCTCTCCACGGCTTGCCCTTCTCGAAGTTCTGTCGAACTCGCCACTTCTGATTCTCGCTTGCCGAAAGGCTCTCGGCTTGTGCGTAAGAGGCGAGGATTGTCAGCATCAACTCACCATCTGCTGTCATTGTATTGATGTTCTGCTCCTCGAAGTACACGCTGATTCCCATGTTTTTCAGCTCTCGTACTGTTTCAAGTAGCGTGACCGTATTCCTGGCAAACCTGCTCACTGACTTGGTAATGATATGATTTACCTTGCCACTCTTGCAATCAGCAAGCAATCGCTGAAATCCCTCTCGGCTATCCTTGGTGCCTGTTTTTGCTTCATCGGTATAAACGCCAACGTATTCCCAGCCGGGATGGTGACGAATATAGGTGCTGTAATAATCTACTTGTGCGGCAAGCGAATGAAGCATCGCCTCCTTTCCGCTGGATACCCTAGCATACGCTGCAACCCTTTCGGGGCGAGGCATCCTGCTACGGAATTTTACTTGTTCTACAACCTTTTCCATAGTTCCTCCTTTGTATTGATTTTGTGGTACACTATATATCACTCTAAAACCCCGAAAAGTCAAGTCATTTCAGCGATAAATACTATTTTCTTTTATACAGTAATGCCTTGCTATAATGTGTTTTGCATACTTATAGCTTCTCTCCGAAATCTCGCCCTTTTTGTAGAGGCTGTCCATCAATGCAATCGCTGTGCGGTAGCGCATTATGTTGAGGTTATAGGCCTCAAGCTCCTCTTTTGAAGTAGCATTCACGGGAGCAGTATTTGCGTGTGTTATTAGCATAAGCAGTAAACTCCTTTCCGCAGTACCCGCAAGTAAATGTGTGGTACGCTTTTTTATTTACAACGTCACGGTGGCTGTTCCACCATTTCATACGGCACCTGTCCGAACAGAATATCTTAGGCTTTCTGCCGGGAGGTTGAAATACGGGTCTATCACAGCATTTGCATCGGTGCTCGTATTTGTCCATTGGGTGGCGGCGCATATAAGAACGCACCGTATTAACAGAAATATGCAGTTCAAGAGCTATCTCCGATGCCTTCTTGCCTTGGCGGCGCATCATGTCAAGACGCTCTTTTTCTCGTTTTTTCATAGATAATTCTCCTTGTTTGATTTAGGGGTTAATACCCCCTTTGTTTTTCACTTTTTGCGCGTGAGGGCCCCAGCCCGCTGTATGCATATATAGTCGTAGAGATTTTGACCCCCCTATCCCCCTGTGACAGAACGGACACAAGGGACAGTTAGGTGCTACCGTCAAGCAGGCACGGATTCACGAGATAAATGTCCGAAGGCTTTCTTCCGACACCGTTGTAAGCTTCGCCGAGCTTCGGTGCGATGTATCCGTACTCGCAAAGGCGGTTAAGTGCAGGCTGTAGTGACTCCGCGGTCTTGAATCTACGGCAAGCTCGCATAGCATCTCTGCGAGAAAATTCAGCAAGTCCGGCACGCTTAATGGCAGAAATAAGATATTCGCACTGCTTGTTGACCGGGTCTGCTCCCATAAGCGAGTAGGCTGCCTTGGCGTGTTCAAGGAAATATTCACCGATGCGGACAGCAGAACGCATTGTATCAACGCTGACCTCGGTATCAGCAAACAATCCATGATGTTGCACCAGGTGCAAAAGTCCCGCTATACGAAGTACTGCGCCTACGTATTTACCAGCCCAATCTACGATGTCGGAAAGCTCATTTTTAAGGCGTTTTTCGGTTCGGTCAAACAAATCCTTGAGCACACCGTAAGCCTCACGGGACAGTTCAAGAGAGGCATCGTCC
>JBGVQK010000034.1:0-9182 GCA_045127455.1 Eubacteriales bacterium | reverse complement strand
CCCCCCCCCCCCCCCCCCCCCCCCCCCCCCCCCCAAAAAAACACTTCACTTTTTAAGGAGCTTTACCATGAAACTGAACGTAAACATCAAACTTTCGCGCGGAATGAGCGCGCCGGAATATGCAACGAGTGGCTCGGCAGCGGTCGATCTGCGTGCCGCCATCGACGAGGACGAGGTTGTTGTACTCGCTCCCGGTGAGCGCCGACTCATTCCCACGGGGCTTTCGATCTCTCCCGAATCGAGCGAATACGTGGCTGTAATTGCAGGACGTAGCGGCCTTGGTGTTAAAAAGGGCGTCTCCCTTGCCAACGGCATTGGCGTAATTGACAGCGACTACCGCGGCGAGATTGGCGTATGCCTGATCAACAAAGGCGAGGAGCCTTTTGAGGTCCACCGCGGCGACAGAATTGCACAAATGATGTTTTTGCCCGTTGCGGCGGCTACCTTCCTTGAGGTCGCTTCCCTTGACGAAACCGAGCGCGGCGCGGGCGGATTTGGACATACGGGGATTCAATAAACACTCCTCGAAATGAAAAGGAGATTTCTATGAGCCGTTTTTTTCAAAAGCTGCAGCCGTTGTTTGCTCGCGGACGTTTGATGGAAAACGCGCGCGCGGCTTTTTCGGTTGAGCGCACGATTTGCCGTTTGATTGCCGCGTGGTGTTGCTTTGTTCTCACCTCGCTTGGCGACCGCGACGCCTTTATTCGCTTGTCTTGGGGACAGGAAACCGAGCTTTGGCAGGTCGCCCTGATCTCTCTCGCCTTTTTTGCCGTGTTCTCGCTTGTGGCGGTTTTGGTAGACAAGATCAACACCGATGCGCTGTTTTTGCTCTTTGCTTCCACCGCCTGCGTTTGTTATTGGTGCTCCTTTGCACCCACCAACGGCCGCGAGTGGTTTTTGATCTCGGTGATCGCCGTATATTCTCTGTTTGTAATCTATTGCGCTCGCGCGCTTGAGGGCGTGTGGGATCTTGTAAAAATGCACACGTGTGTGGCAATCGGGTTTGTTGTTTTTGCAGGACTTTTGTGCTTTGGCGGAATTGCCCTGATGGGTTGCCTGCGCTACAAGACCTTTGCCACCCCCAACTTTGATTTTGGCATTTGGTGCAATATGTTCTACAATATGAAGGAGACCGGCCTTGCCATGGTGACCTGCGAGCGCGATATGCTCCTCTCGCATTTTGCCGTACATATCTCCCCCGTTTACTATCTCTTTCTCCCCTTTTATTGGCTCTTTCCCTCTCCCCTGACCTTGCAGATCGGTCAGGCGGTGGTTCTGGCGGCAGGCGTCATTCCCGTGTATCTGTTGGCGCGCCACTTTAAACTCTCCACCCCCCAAACAGCCTTGGTGACCCTTCTTTACGCGCTCTTCCCTGCCATTAGCGCAGGGTGCTCGTATGACCTGCACGAAAACTGCTTTTTGCCCCTCTTTTTGCTTTTCACCTTCTATTTTTATGAGGTGAAAAAGCCAATTCCGATGTACGTGTGTGCGATTTTGGTGCTCTCTGTTAAAGAGGACGCCGCTATCTATCTGCTCTTCTTTGCTCTGTTTTTGCTGCTTGGCGAAAAGGAATATCTGCACGGCGGCATTCTGGCGGCGGTGGCGATCGGGTACTTCCTTTTGTGCGGATACCTGCTCGAGACCACCGGAACGGGCATGATGAGCAACCGCTACGACAATCTTATTTACGACCCCGAGGACGGACTTGTGGGCGCGATTAAGACCATTCTTGTAAACCCCGGCTACGTTTTGACGCAGCTGTTTGCGGACAAGGACGGCAAGTGGGATAAGGTGATGTACATTGTTTATATGCTGCTTCCGCTTGGAATGCTGCCGCTTGTGAGCAAAAAGCCTGCGCGTTGGCTGCTTGTGGCACCAATGCTGATCAATCTGCTCACCATGTACCCCTACCAACCGCGCATCGGTTTTCAATATCACTTTGGCGTTGCCGCGTTCCTGATTTACGCAATGCTGAAGAACCTGCCCGAGATCGACTCGCACAACGTGCGACGCACGCTTCTCTCAATTGCCGCCGCGGCTTGCTTGTGCTCCTACATTGTGGTGGTTCTGCCCTCGGTATATCCTCGCATCCAAACATGGAACGAGAACAAGGAATCCTATCGCGAAATGGAAGCCTTTTTGGAAGAAACCATCCCCGAGGACGCCTCGGTTGCCGCTTCGACCTATCTTTTGCCGCACATAGCGGATAGAGACGAGATCTTTGAGGTGCATTACCACAAAAACAAGCCCGATATTGAATACGTGGTGCTTGATTTGCGTTACGCAAGCTATGAAAAATTCTATTACCAATACCTCGCCCACGGCTACACCGTTGTGGCAGAATTGGAAAACCGCATTGTTGTTTTGAAGCAACCTGCACAGTAGAGAAAAGATTGCGGGGGAACCGAAATATTTAGCCAGCGAAATATTTAGGTTCCCCCGCACCCCTTTCCAAAAAGCACTCGCACAAAAATCCAAAAGGAAGATCGTTGGTGTACAGATAGACGGTCGTCGCGAGGGAAAACCTCGCTTTGGCTTCCGCAAGAGATCAGGCACCGCCAAGACCCTGCTTTCTCCACAAGCCCTTCCCCTTGGGTCTGGGTGCTTTTTTAATTTCTTTTGTAACCTTTTTCCAAAAAAAGCGAGATATATAATGAAGCTTCCAAAAGGAAGGCTTTTGCCCTCTTGCAAATTCTGTTTGAGTATGCTATAATGAGGGTGTATCTGTTAAAAAGATCAAAAAGGAGATACGCTATGAAAAAAGCAAGCTTTTTTGCCTTTTTACTATGCTTGGCACTTGTGTGTGCCTCGCTTTCTTCCTGTTTTTTCTTTGGTCCAGGAAGACCATGGGAAGAAGATAAACTGACAAACACATTCTTCAGCACAGAATATCTCACCGAACGCGGCGTTGCAGATTTCCCCGTTCCCAAGTTGGAAGGCTCTTATTTTGACCCTGATGATAATATCCTTTATCTTAACCTCACACGTGAGGAATTTGACGCATACACCGATACTATTGTTGCATATCTGCGCCAAAAAGACGAGCTCAAGGTTAAGGGGTTCAAAAGCGGTAGCGATCTTTTCGGTGTATTTCTTCTCCTAACCAGATACCCTTTGCTTGCATCCTTGGATGTAGAAGAGATCCCCTACATCACCGAAAACGAGCGTTTGTTTGGTTTTTCCTCAGAGGAGCTTGGTGAGCTTTACGACGGTAAATGCGAAGTGGAAGATCCACAGTTTATCTCTCTACTATGGGAACCCACTACAAAGCAATCAGGCGCAACCTACACCACCGTGATGGAGTTTCCCCATTTCTACGATGCAAAATACGAGATTTGTTACCACGAGCACGCTTTTGAATCCATCACTTATCCGGTACCGGGCACGGTGCATACAACAACCATTCACACCTGCTTGCGTTGCGGTGAAACGGAGCGCGAGGGCTATGGCTATGGGGATGATTTGAAAAAGTTTTCTTGGACTGTCGTTGAAGGAACCGAACATCTTGTCTCGGGCATGCATAAAGAAGAATATCGCGGCTCATTGGTTGAAATTGCCGCTATTCCCCCCAAAGATAAAATACTCAAAATGACCATAAACGGCACCGAAATTCCCGTAGCAAAAGAGCAGGATGGTCAACAAATTTTCGCATTTATTATGCCTTACGGCAACATTGAAATTACAATTGAAGCCATAGACCACGAGCACACCGGCAAGTGGTATTCGGGCGAAGAAGCACATTGGTACGAGTATACCTGCGGTTGCGAGTCCCCTGACGTTGCAGAACTGCATTTGGACGATAACGGCGACCAAAAGTGCGACATCTGCGAATATATTATAACAGAGAAAGCAAGCGAATAATTATAAATATTAAACAAAAAATCAAAGGAGATTTCATCATTATGAAAAAGTTCTTATCCATTCTCGTTCTCTTTTCCATTACCGCACTGATTCTTGCAAGCTGCTCCCTGTTCTTTGACGAAGAAAAATGCATTGAAAAGCTCAAGGCAGAGGGCTTGACCGAGGGTATGTGCTACATCACCGAGGAAGAATGCGAACGAGCAACCTCGCTTATAAACTCTCAAATTCGCTTTGACGGCGGCGATTTTACGGTAGAGGTTGTCAGACAGTACGATCTGATTGAAAACGGTGACTATTCCAAATCCTGCACGTTTATCACCTTTGCCACCGAAGAACAAGCAAAGCAATTTTTGGAGCTTCAAATCAAATGGTTTTCCGAGGAATCCGACAACCCTAACAATTGGAAATTTGCCCGTAGCGGCTGCACGGTTGTTATTACCAATCTCGAGATCGCGCAAAAGATCATTCCCTTGAAATTTAAATAAAAAAACAAAAACGGGCGATTCACAAATCGCCCGTCTTTTGTTTGCGGTATGCATTTGTTTACGGGCGACCACTGGTCGCCCCTACAAGAAATTTTATTGTTTTACTGTAGGGGCGTGCATCGCCCGCTTCTAACACACACCGACCAACAAAATCACTGTATGTCATTCTGAGTGAAGGGAGGCGTGTACGACAGCCGACCGAAGTCGAACTTTCACCGAGTGAAGAACGAGGTGAAAGCGAGGCGCCAAAGCGCCGATGGGATATGGCTCGAGGTTTGGGTGGCTTTTGTATCAATGTAACATTCCGCTGGTAAGTCACCGAAGTTTTAAGCCATATCCCGCTTCGGCAAAAATGCCTCGCGCTTTTGCTCCGTTATTCACTCCGCAAAAGTTCGACTACGCAAAACGCAAGCGTTTTTCTCCGCTCAGAATGACAGGTTGATTTATTGTTTTATTATCATCGTTAGGAAAGGACCGTCGAGGACGCCGGTCCCTACAAAGGTTCATTTAACACGACAACAATACAAAAACCCCGTTTGTGTGCTACGTTTTTTGCCTTTCCTTTTGTGAGAAAGCTTTTGAAGGGGGTGCAGGGGGGAACTTTTCAGTGAAAAGTTCCCCCCTGCATTCTCTTAAAAACTTATAACGTAGCTGCTAAAACGGCTTTGATGGTGTGCATACGGTTTTCGGCTTGGTCGAAAACGATGGAGCGCGGTGACTCAAAAACGTCGTCGGTGACTTCCATTGCATCCATGTCAAATTTTTCGCCGATCTCTTTGCCGATGGCGGTTTTGAGGTCGTGGAAAGCGGGCAGGCAGTGCATAAAGAGCGCTTTTTCGCCTGCGGCATCCATCAGGGCGGCATTGACCTGATAGGGGGAAAGATCGCGGATGCGTTCCTCCCAAACCTCGGCAGGTTCGCCCATGGAGACCCACACGTCGGTGTAGATAATATCGGCGTTTTGCACTGCCGTGGTGGGGTCTTCTTCAAAGGTCAGCGTAGCGCCCGTCTCTTTGGCAATCGCCTCGCACGCGGCAACGAGCGTGGCGTTGGGAAAATATTTTTGGGGCGCGCAAGCGACAAAATCCATTCCCATCTTGGCGCAGCCAACCATAAGAGAGTTCCCCATGTTGTAGCGCGCATCGCCCATGTAAACGAGCTTTAGACCTTGAAGCTTGCCGCATTTTTCGCGAACGGTGAGAAAATCCGCCAAAATTTGCGTGGGATGAAATTCATTTGTCAGTCCGTTCCAAACGGGAACGCCCGCATAGTGCGCAAGCTCCTCGACGATCTCTTGACCAAAGCCGCGATATTCGATGCCGTCGAACATTCTGCCAAGCACGCGAGCGGTGTCGGCAATGCTTTCTTTTTTGCCGATCTGCGAGCCTGCGGGGTCGAGATAGGTCACGCCCATGCCAAGGTCGCGCGCGGCAACCTCAAACGCGCAACGTGTGCGCGTGCTGGTTTTTTCAAAAATGAGGGCGATGTTTTTGCCCTCGTGCAGCTTGTGGGGAATACCCGCCTTCTTTTTTGCCTTGAGCGAGGCGGCAAGATCGATCAGCCCCTCGATCTCGGCAGGGGTAAAATCCAATAGCTTGAGCAAGCTTTTTCCTTGTAAATTCATAAAAAATCCTTTTTTTCGCGGTACGTATGTTAAAAATCGGCTTTGCTTTGCAAAAATTTTTGCACCGATTTGATCTGCTCTTTTACCGATTCGGGACCCGTGCTGCCTGCGGAAATGCGCTTGGCAATGCAGGTTTCAAGTGAGATCTCCTCATAGACGTCTGCCTCAAAGAGCTCGCTTTCGGCTCGGTATTCGTCAAGCGTGAGCGTTTCAAGAGTCTTGCCCGATGCAATGCACTTGGTGACAAGCGCGCCCACCAGCTTGTAGGCGGTGCGGAAGGGCATCCCCTTTTTTGTCAGGTAGTCGGCAAGGTCGGTGGCGTTAAGGAATCCCTTTTGCGCTGCCGCATACATATTGGAACGAATAGGCTTCATTGTGCGAACCATCGGCGCAAACACGCCAAGGCACGCCTTTACGGTGTCCACCGCGTCAAATACGCTTTCCTTGTCCTCTTGCATATCCTTGTTGTAGGCAAGCGGCAAGCCCTTGAGCATTGTGAGCAGCGCCATCAAATCACCGTAAACACGACCCGTCTTGCCGCGCACGAGCTCTGCCATATCCGAGTTCTTTTTTTGCGGCATAATGGATGAGCCGGTTGTGTAGGCGTCATCGAGCTCAACAAAGCGGAACTCCCAGCTTGACCAAAGGATGATCTCCTCGGAAAAGCGCGAGAGGTGCATCATAATGAGCGAAATTGCCGAGAGAAGCTCTACGCAAAAGTCTCTATCCGAAACGCCGTCAAGGCTGTTTTCGGTAATGCCTGCAAAACCAAGTTGATGTGCAACGAAAACGCGGTCGATGGGATAGGTCGTGCCCGCAAGCGCGCAAGAGCCGAGCGGTGAATAATTCATTCTTTTTGCCACGTCCTCAAGCCTTTCCACGTCGCGACGAAGCATCATAGCATACGCCAAAAGGTGCTGCGCCATTGTGATGGGTTGCGCGCGTTGCAGATGCGTGTACCCCGGCATGATTGCGTCCTGCGTGGCGTCCGCTTGCTCGCAAACGGCGGCGATGAGGTCAAGGACCAGCTTTTTGATCTCGTCGATCTCGTCGCGCAGATACAAACGAATGTCAAGCGCAACTTGGTCGTTGCGGCTGCGAGACGTATGCAGCTTTTTGCCCACCTCGCCAATACGCGAGGTCAATTCCGCCTCAACGAACATATGAATGTCCTCGGCTTCGGAGTCTATTTCGAGCGCACCGCTCTCAATATCCAAAAGAATGCCCTCAAGCCCCGCAATAATTGCTTCGCTTTCGCTTTTTGAAATGATGCCGCAGATCGCCAGCATGGTTGCGTGCTCCATAGAGCCCGTAATGTCCTGACGGTACATTCGGGAGTCGAAATGTATGGAAGAATTGAAATCGTCCGCCTCTTTGGAGAGTGCGCCCGCGGTTCTTCCCGCCCACATTTTTGCCATTTTTGTTGTTTCCTTTGTTTTTATAGTTTTTTCTATATGATGAGATTGATTTTCAGGTGTCTCGATTATTTTTGGCTACGCCGCCTTTCTCAAGGCTCCCTCTGGGAGGGAGCTGGCGAGCGTAGCGAGACTGAGGGAGCCCGCGACACGTTAGGGTAGCACTCACCATAAAGCGAGCACTTTGCGTTCGTACACGCAGGCTCCTTCCGTCAAATGCCGTTTGCGGCATTTGACACCTCCCTCTCGGAGGGAGGCTTGGAGAATCAACCACTCAGAACGATTTCTTAATTACTTATTCTTATTCTTTGCCGCAACGGCTGCCTGCACCGAGATGGGCAGACCCCACAGGTTGATAAAGCCCTTGCTATCCTTTTGGTCGTAGACGTTGTCCTCGCCAAAGGTTGCGATCTCCTCGGAATAGAGCGACCAATCGCTCCACGCGCCCGCTTTTATCATGTTGCCCTTGTAAAGCTTGATCTTTACCTTGCCCGTAACGTGCTCCTGCGTTTTGCTGACAAATGCCGAGAGTGCCTCGCGCAGAGGGGTGTACCATTGACCGTTGTAAAGAAGCTCACCAAAAGTGATGGAAAGCTCTTGCTTTTTGTGCATGGTCATTTTGTCAAGACAGAGCGTTTCGAGATAGTTGTGCGCGAAATAGAGAATGGCTCCGCCGGGAGTTTCGTAAACGCCGCGACATTTCATACCGACAAGACGGTTTTCCACAATATCGAGAAGTCCAATGCCGTTTGCACCGCCAAGCTCGTTGAGCTTCAGGATGATTTCTTTTGCGCTCATCTTTTCGCCGTTGAGCGCTACGGGCTTGCCTGCTTCAAAATCGAGGGTAAGGTAGGTAGGTGTATCGGGCGCTTGCATGGGAGAAACGCTCATTTCAAGGAAGCCGGGCTTATCGTAAAGCGGCTCGTTGCCTGCATCTTCGAGGTCAAGACCCTCGTGGGAGAGGTGCCACATATTTTTATCCTTGGAGTAGTTGGTCTCGCGGCTGATCTTGAGGGGAACGTTGTGCGCCTCGGCATAATCAATTTCTTCCTCGCGGGATTTGATATCCCATTCGCGCCAAGGGGCGATGATCTTCATGCCCGGGGCAAACGCCTTGATGGCAAGCTCAAAACGAACCTGGTCGTTGCCCTTGCCCGTGCAGCCGTGGCAGATGGCGTCGGCGCCCTCGGCGAGTGCGATCTCTGCCAAACGCTTGCCAATGATGGGGCGCGCAAGAGCCGTGCCCATCAGGTATTCCTCGTATTTTGCACCTGCTTGAACCGAGGGAATGATCATTTCTTCGACAAACTCGTCGGTCAGATCCTCAATGTAAAGCTTGGACGCACCGGTCTTGAGAGCTTTTTCTTCAAGCCCCTCGAGCTCATCGGCTTGACCGACATTGCCGGAAACGGCGATGATTTCGGGATCGTTATAATTTTCTTTGAGCCACGGAATGATGATGGAAGTATCCAAACCGCCCGAATATGCCAAAACGACTTTTTTGATAGATGTATCTTTCATGATAAGGTCCTCCGCCTCACCCGAATATGGGTGAATATTTCTTGTTTATATGTGCATAATTATACATCACCAATATAGGATTGTCAACCCCTTTTTATAAAAATATTTTATTTTTATTTGACATATACAATATTTTTATTATTTCGCTGCGTTTTTTGTGATATATTTTGTGAATAATTATTCATTTTGTGAATAAACAAAAAATCCCCGTATTTGTGCGCATCAATAAATCTTTTTATTTTTTTGTAAGCGCTTTTTTGAAGGGGGTGGGGGGGG
>JBGVQK010000033.1:0-48721 GCA_045127455.1 Eubacteriales bacterium | reverse complement strand
GCTACCCGCCACCCGGAGGAGGGCTCACGGCCTAGTCACGAAACAACCCGCACCCGAGGGTGCGGCTGTTGGGGGGGTAATTGGTTAATCGGTTCCCTTTTCTCTGTAAATGACGCATTTGTCTAATCTCTCAAAAAAAGGTATAATATAAGGTGGATATTTAGACAGTTACTTTAAGGAGAAATACATTATGGAAACATTGCTTAAAATTTTGAACGGACTCCACCCCGACGTGAATTTTGAAGCGATCGATGACCTCTACGACGAGGGCGTGCTCGACTCTTTGGATATGGTTCGCCTCGTTACCGAGATCGGCATGGAGTTTGACGTGCAGATCCCTGCCGAGGAGCTCATTCCCGAAAACTTCCAAAACGTAAACACCATTTTGGCACTCATCGAACGCCTTGACGAAGAATAAAACAGAATGCAATTTACGTCATTTTCATTCATCCTCTTTGCGGCGCTGACGCTGACCGTTTACTATCTTGTTCCGCGTCGCACGCAGTGGTGGGTTCTTCTTGCGGCAAGTATCGGCTTTTACGCCTTTGCGGGCTGGGAGTGTATGATCTTCATTCTCTACACCGCCGCCGTGACCTACCTTGTCGCGCGCCTGATGCAAAAACGCGCCGACCGTGAGGACGCCTACGTCGAAGAAAACCGCGCCACGCTCTCCAAAGAAGAACGCAAGGCTTACCGCGCAAAAGAAAAGAAAAAGCGCCTGCGCATCTTGACACTCGGGCTTATCCTCGGCTTTGGAATGCTCGCAGTGCTGAAATATACCGCCTTTGCAGTAGGGAACGTCAATAGCATCCTTTCGGCTTTCGACGCAAAAACGCTGACCGTTCCGTCACTCTTGTTGCCGCTTGGCATTTCGTTCTATACCTTCCAATCTATGGGTTATCTCATCGATGTTTACCGCAAAAAGGTGAGAGCCGAAGAAAATCCCGCAAAGCTTTTGCTGTTCGTTTCTTTCTTCCCGCAGCTTTTGCAAGGACCTATCAGCCGCTTTGGCGATTTGCAAGAGCAACTTATAGGGGAACATTCCTTCAACGGTGAGAACGTTCGCGCAGGACTTTTTCGCGTGGTTTGGGGATATTTTAAAAAGCTGATTGTAGCCGACACCGCAATGATCGGCATTAAAACCTTGATCGAGCAGTCGGACAAGTTCGACGGCATCTACGTTTTTGTGCTGATCCTGCTTTATTCCGCACAGATCTACGGCGACTTTACGGGTGGCATTGATATCACCATCGGTCTTTCCGAGGCGATGGGCATCCGCCTTGCCGAAAACTTTAACCGCCCGTTTTCCTCGCGCTCCACAAAGGAGTATTGGAACCGCTGGCACATCACAATGGGCACGTGGTTCACCGATTACATCTTCTATCCGCTCTCGGTTTCCAAGGGAATGCAAAAGCTTTCCTTAGGGGCAACCAAAAAGCTTGGCAAGGGCTTTGGTATGCGTCTGCCCGTTTACACCGCCACCATAGCCACTTGGTTTCTGACGGGACTTTGGCACGGTGCAGGCTGGAACTTTATCGTTTGGGGACTGCTCAATTGCCTCGTTATTCTCGTTTCACGCGAATGCGAGCCTCTTTACCGTCGCTTTTATAAAAAATTCCCGCGCCTTGCCGACTCTCGCGTATGGCATGGATGGCAAGCGACAAGAACCTTTTTGCTTATGGGACTGATCCGCAGCCTTGACTGCTACCGCGACGTTCCCAAAACCTTCCGTTTGTGGGGCAGTATGCTCACAAAATGGAATGTCGGCGAGCTCTTCACGGGCGGCTTGACGTCCTTTGGGCTTGAGGCTTCCGCGTGGTGCGTTATCTTCTTCGGTATAGCCGTGATCAATCTGTTTGACCGCCTTGGTAGGGAGACTCCCGTGCACCGCCGCGCTGCAAAGAACCCCGTTGTATGGTTCTCGGCAGTTTGCGCACTTGCTGTTCTCATTCTCATCTTCGGTGCATACGGCATCGGCTATGACGCATCGCAATTCATCTATCAGCAATTCTAAAAACAAAAAAGGGGAGGGAAGCATTTGAATACGGTAAAAGCCTTTTTGCACCGCACCTTTGTGCCGCAAAAGCAACCAAGCAAGGGCAAAAAAACCTTGCTTTTGGCTATGGTTGTGTATGCTCTGCTTTTAATTTGGGCAATCGTTTTCAAGTTTTCCGCCATTTCCGCAATCAATATCAATTCATCCTTGCCGCTTGGCAGACGTATCCTCAACGGGCTTTGCTTTTTTGATTTCTTTCTTTCAAGCAATCCCTGGCGGCTCGTTCGCGGACTTTTGATCGCCATGCTCAACGTGCTCCTGTTTTTGCCCTGGGGCATTTACGCATCCTTCTTTTACGATCAAAAAAGATCCGTCGGCTTTGCCTACATGTTCGCTCTGCTTGTTGAGTGCATTCAGCTTTTTGCGCGCTTTGGCGTGTTCTCCTTCGAGGATGTTGCCCTGAACACTCTTGGCGCATTTTTAGGTGTTTTGATATTCGAAAAATACATCTGCCGCCTACCCGAGCGCGCTACACTGCGAGCCAATCAATGGGTGGTGCGAGTTGGCATTCCGTTTTCTGCCATTGCTTATTTCAACGTAGTTGTTGCAATGATACTCTATTTTTCCTGACTGACTTGCAAGGAGTTCTATGAAAAAAACACTCATTTTGTGCACCTGCATTTTGCTTGCCACAGTCCTATGCCTCGGCTTTGTGCAATTGCTGGTCACGCCAAAATATATGACAAGTTCGCGCGATGGCGCCCTCATTGCCGAATATTACAATGAGGTGCCCGACCACGACGTCGTTTTTATCGGTGACTGCGAGGTTTACGAATGCTTCACGCCGCCCACGCTTTGGCAGGAGTACGGCATTACGTCCTACGTGCGCGGCAGCGCACAGCAGCTCATTTGGCAGTCCTATTACCTTTTGGAAGAAACGCTGAAGCGCGAAACGCCCAAGGCGGTAGTCTTCAACGTGCTTTCCATCAAATACGGAGAGTCCCAAAGCGAGGCATACAACCGAATGACGCTTGACGGCATGAAATGGTCGAGTTCTAAAATCGACGCCATTCACGCTTCTATGACCGGGGAGGAGGACTTTCTCTCCTACGTTTTTCCGCTTTTGCGCTTCCATAGCCGTTGGAGCGACCTTGGGGCAGAGGATTGGCAATACCTCTTCCACCGTGATCGCGTTTCGCACAACGGATATTTGATGCAGACCGCCGTCTCGCCCAAAACGAGCGACCGCGAGGGCAGACCCTTGGCAGACTACACATTGCCCGAGGTCGGCTTCGAGTATCTCGAAAAAATGCGCGCGCTTTGCGAAGAGAAGGGTGTAGAATTCATCCTCATCAAAGCCCCCACAAATAACTGGAAGTACTATTGGTACGACGAATGGGAAGAGCAGATCGTCGCTTGGGCAAACGAAAAAGACGTCGATTATTACAATTTCATTCCGCTTGATGGGGAGATCGGCATTGATTGGAGCACCGACACCTACGACGGCGGTGTGCACCTCAACGTTTTTGGAGCAGAAAAGCTGACCTCTTATTTTGGCGATATCCTCGTCCAAAAATACGGTCTTTCCGATCGCCGCGGCGAGGCGGAGCTTGACGCTCTTTGGGCAGAAAAGCTCGCAATCTATCAAAAAGAACGAAACGGAGAAAACAAATGAAAAAAATACTGATATATCTTTTGGTGGCACTTACGGTCCTCTCACTTGTCGCCTGCAAGGAAAACGATCCCTCTGCCGAGGCAGAAAAGACCTATACCTTTACAAGCGGTACGACCAAAATCGCTATTGATGCCGATATGGCACCTATCCTTGCAGCTCTTGGTCAGTGGCGCGACTATGCCGAGTCGGCTTCCTGCGCATTCGAGGGGCTTGATAAGGTCTACACTTACGCAGGCTTTGAGATCCAGACCTATCCCGAGGGGGAAAAGGATTTCGTTTATATCATCGTTTTGCAGGACGATACCGTTGCAACCGAAAAGGGCGTTCGCATCGGTGCTACCAAGGAGGCTGTTATTGCCGCCTACGGCACCCCCGATAAGGAGACCGACACCTCTTTGACCTACAACGGCAAGGGAATGTACCTGCAATTCATTCTGCGCGATGGAGCGGTCACAAGCATCCAATACGCAAAAGCACAATAATTTCAAGCTATACAAAAAGCTCTCTGCGCGGCAGAGAGCTTTTTGTTTTGCCATCTCTCATATTTTCTCCTTTTCTCTCATAAGAAGATAAAAAGGAGGCGATCACATTGAATACGATTACCGAACAGATAAAGGCGACTGTGCGTGAGGGCTATCAGGTGCTTTTGCGTGCCGAGGCGGAGCTTATTTTGCCCGAGGGAAAGGACGTTATCGGCAACTATTATCGGTTGCTCTGCGAAAAATGTATGTCCTGGGCAACCGAGGTTTACGGAGAGCGCATCAGGAGCGATTTTTTGTCCTTGGAGGATCTGCACGAAAGGGCGCTTTGGCGCGCGCAAAAATACCGATTTTTGATGCGGATCCCGTGGCAGGAGGAGCATCATATTGCCATTCTTTGCGAATCCTATCTATTGGGGCAAAGGCAAAGTCTGCCTAACAGCTACCACCGACTTTCCCACGTGTGGAACCTGTGCGAGGAGAGCATTTTGCCGCTCCCGCAAATTTTGGAGCTGTTTGGCTGTGGCATCAAATTGCGCGAGCTGCCGTTTACTCCAGATGGCGTGTATCCCGAGGGAGACGGACTGATTTTTTATAAAAATCCAACTGCCCAGGCGCCATTGGCACAAAGCAAAAGCCCGTTTTGCAAAAATAAAAGTGTCGGCGAAGAGCAATAATAATTATAAGTACTATTATTAAATAAAAAACTTGCAAAAAAACGACAAAAACCGCTTGAAAACAAATGGGAAGTGTGATATAATATTTGTTAAGGTTATTTTGTCAAAAAATACCAATTATCCGACGCCTTTGTCGGAATAAAAATGACGGGAAACCGCATGGAGGTTTTAATGTCAAGAGAATCAATTAAACTGGTCAAAGAGACCGAGCAAGAAGCCGAGCGCATCCTGCGCGAAGCGCAAGAGCGTGCCGTGCAAATGGTAGCCGAGGCAGAGGCCAACGGTGTCGCCCTTTGCGAGAGCACCGAAAAGGAGACGATCGCCGCGGCAAAAGAGGTTATCGTACAGCTGCGCGAGCGTGCCGAGGGACTTTCCGAACGACTCCAGACTGAAGCCAAAGAGGAGGCGGCGGAGATCACTCGCCAAGCATCCCTGCGCAAAAGAAGCGCCGAAAAGATCGTAATCAGGGGGTTAGCATCTAAATGTCGATAAGTACAATGAAAAAGCTGACCGTCTTAGCGCATAGCAGCGACGCAGACGCCATTGTACGCAGAATGCTCCACCTCAAATGTGTCGAGATACAGCGCGCCATTCCCGAAGCGGGAGAGCTCGCACTCGAGCGCGTTGAAAGCGATGGAAAACAAACCGAGATCAGGGAACGCATAGCCCACATTGAGGCGGCAATGCCTCGTTTGGCTAAATACAGCACGCGACGTGGCGGCATCGGCCGTCGCATCCAAAGGCTCGACCGCGCGGCATTCGTTGCCGACGGCAGGGCAGAGCGTGCATATCTTGCCGTTGAGCGTACACTCGAGGCAGAGGCTCGTATGAATGAGATCAAGGCCGAGCAAACGCGAAACGATACCGTTATGCAATCCCTTTTCCCGTGGTTGAACTACGATGCTCCCTTAAACGAGGTGAGCTCGGCGCACACGGCTATGCAGCTGGGCAGTTGTCCGGTCAAGCTTTATAACACAGAAGCCTTAGAGGCGGCAGGCGCATACGTCGAAGACGTCTCCGATGATGGCAAAACGCAGTATTTTACCGTCACCTACCACTGCGAGGACGAGGAAGCCGTTATGTCGGCACTCGCAAAGAGTGATTTCCTCAAAGCAGGCTTTTCCGATATTTCCACTACCGCGCAAGCGGCATACGATGCATTGGAGAGGCGCCAAGCAGCCCTTGCAGATGAATTGTCCCAGATTGTTGAGAGCTTAATGGATCTTGCCGATGCTTTGGACGATATCGAGGTCCTCTATGACGTAGAGGCAACCAATCTCAATATTTGCTTGCAAAAGCAAAAGCTTTACTGCACGCAAAACTGCATCGTTTTGGCGGGGTGGATCCCCGAAAGAGCAGTTGAGCGCTTGCAGGATGGTCTTTCCGCATTTGAATGTGCCTGCGAGATCTCCGACCCCGATGAGGGCGACGAGGTTCCCGTACTGCTTCATAACAATTCCTTCTCAAGCACCTTCGAGTGGGTAATTGAAATGTATTCTTACCCCAAATACGGCGCGTTCGATCCCACGCTCATTATGAGCATCTTTTACTTTATTATTTTCGGCTTGATGTTTGCCGACGTGGGATACGGACTGCTTTTGGTGCTGGCTTGTTTTGGCGGCGTAAAGCTGCTCAACCCCAAAGAGGGGCTCAAGCGTATGATGCTGATGTTTGGCTATTGCGGCATATCCTCAATTATTATGGGCGTATTGTTTGGCGGCTGGTTTGGAAATCTGCCCGTTGCTATTATGAATAACTTTATCCCTTCCTTTGGTGGACAAGCCGAAAATACCGCAATCGGGCATTTCTTTAACAACGGCATCCTATTCAATCCCGTTGATGCTTCCATTCCGTTCCTCTTTGTTTCGCTCGGAATGGGCGAGGTGCACCTTATTGCCGGTATGGCGGTCAGTATGGTGCAGACCTGGAAGAGTGGCAAGCGCATAGAAGCCCTTTGCGAAAACGTACCGTATTGGGTCATGTTTGCAGGTGTGGATATGATGGCGCCTTTGGCGGCAGCGGGTATGATCACTACCGAGCCGCTCGCACCGCAAACGCAAGCCTTGCTCCAAACGCTTTCAAGCATTGGACTTTGGGTAATGGTTGCGGGACTTGCAATGATCCTTTTCTTAAAGGGAGTAGGACAAAAGAGCGTTGTCGGTTGGCTCGTCAAGGGCTTGGGCGGTCTTTATTCGCTCATCAGCTTTGCATCCGACCTGTTATCCTATTCCAGAATTTTGGCACTCGGACTTGTAGCAAGCGTTATTGCGCAGGTTATCAACATGCTCACAAGTCTTGGCGCTTCGGGGCCAATCGGGTTCATCTTTATGCTCATCATAATGATCCTTGGTCACGGCCTCAACCTCGCTATCAACCTGCTCGGCACCTTCGTGCACGCGGCGCGTCTGCAGTATATCGAATTCTTCGGTAAGTTCTACGAGGATGGTGGCGAGGCATTCAAACCTGCACTTCCGGCAGAGGAATATTCGGAAGACACTTCATTCGTACCCAATGTAGATCAATAAATAAAAACAAAAAAGGAGATTAAAACAATGGGAATTACAAAAGAAATCATTCAGTTCATTCTTGACGAAATTTTTACAGGTAAAAACATTACTCTGCTTGGCGCAGCTCTGGCAGTTCTTCTCCCCGGCTTCGGCTCTGCAAAGGCAGTTAACATGGTTGCAAGAGCAACCGCAGGACTTATCAGCGAAGAGCCCGGCAAATACGGTAAATCCATGCTGCTGCAAGCACTGCCTATGACGCAGGGTATTTACGGCATGGTCATCGCTTTCCTCATCATGGTATTCAGTGGTGTTATGGGTGGTGCAGAAGAAATTACCGTAGCACAAGGCGTATACTATCTGTTTGCAGCTCTCCCCATTGCGTTTGGCGGTTGGTATTCCGCACTCAAACAGGGCGAAGTAGCCGCTGCAGGTGTCTCTGTTCTTGCAAAGAAGCCCGAGGCTGTTGGTAAGGCAGTTATTTCCGCATCCTTTGTTGAACTTTACGCAATTCTCGCATTGCTCATCTCCATCCTGCTTGTTCTCTAATTATTGATCCGAGAAAACAACAAGGAAGGAGGCCGCAATGGCAATTAACGGACTGAATAAAATCACCGGTAAAATACTCTCCGAGGCGCAGGCAAAGGCCGACAAGATTTTGGCAGACGCCCAGGCAGAGTGTGACCGCATCAATGCCGAATATGCCGAGCGTGCCGAAAAGATCCGTTCCGAAATTTCAGCTGAGGCAGAAAAGGGAGGAATGGAATACGTAGCACGCATTCGCGCAACAGCGGCAACCTCCAAGCGCAACTTACTTCTGCAAACCAAAAGCGACCTTATCGACGGCGTTTTTGCGGGAGTGCTTGAGCAAACGCGCAATTTGGAGCTTGAAAAATACAATGAGATCTTGGTAGGACTTCTCTCTGCGGCACTGCTTGAGCAGCTTGAATCCGAGGAGACAAGCCGTACCCTTTACGGCGAGGAAGAGGCTATGATACCCGAATGCTACGAGGTGCTCTTTAACCAACGTGACCGCGACCGCTGCGGCAAGGCAGTCATCGAGGGCACGCAAAAGCATCTGGCAAGCAAGGTATCCCCTGAAAGGCTGGCACGCTTGCAGTTATCCTCGCAAACTGCCAATATCGACGGCGGACTCGTTTTGCGTTGTGGCAACGTCGAGTCCAACTGCTCGCTCTCCATTCTTTTCGCACAGCTGCGCGAAAGCCTCGAGTCCGAGGTGGCACGCGCGTTGTTCGAAGTAAGAGCATAACGCAAAGGAGCAGGGTGAGTAATGGCTGACTATTTGTTTGGCAGTGCCAATATACGCACGCTGGAAAACGCAATTATCGGGCGCGAGCGCATCGAAAAATTGCTCAATACCAAAACCACCGACGAGGCTTGGTCGCTTCTTTCGGATTGGGGCGTCAACGTTCTTCGCAATAGCGAGGACGGAAAGCCTTTGCGCGAGGAAACTCTTTTGGGAATTCTCAAAGGAGCGTATGACCGCGTAAGCGAGCTTGCACCCGATTCCGAGGCACTCCGTCTGTGGCTCTATCCATACGATTGCAACAACCTTAAGGCTGCACAAAAGGCATTTATTCGCGGCATCGACCCCGCCTCTATGCTTTTCGATTTCGGCACGGCTTGTGCGTCCGACGTCGTCAAAATGGTAGCGGCAGGCAACTACGAGGGGCTTCCCGCAAATATGCAAGCAGCGGCTACCGTTGCAATGGACGAATATGCAAAAACAAAAAATCCGCAGGTTATCGACCTGATTTTGGACAAGGCCTGCTGGCGCGATATGCTCGACTCTGCAAAAGCATCGGGCGAGGCGTTTGTTATTCGCTTGGTGCAAACTCGAATTGACCTGCTCAACGCTATGATGGCTCTGCGTATTCTCCGTATGAAGAGTGGGGAAGTCGGCAAGGTCCTCTTTGCCGAGGCATTCCTCGAGGGCGGAACGCTCTCCCGCGAGGGCTTGAGTGACTGCCTGACAAGCGGTGAGGAAGCCTTGTGGGCATTCCTGCGTTACACGAGCTACGCTCGTTTTGCCCAAGACTTTGCCAAGAGCGACGGCGCACTCAGCACGGCTGAAAAGCTTGCCGATAACTTTTGGATGTCGCTGGTTTTGGAAAACAAATTTATCCCAATGGGGCTCGAGGTAATGGTGGCGTTCCTTGCCGCCCACGAGTACGAGGTTAAAAATTTGCGCATTCTGCTCTCGGGCAAAGAGGCAGGAATCGCAACTGCAACTATTCGCGAAAGGATTCGTGATAGCTATGTATAAGATCGGAATTATCGGAGACCGTGACACGGTGCAGGGCTTTATGGCACTCGGCTTTGTTGTCGAGGACGTGCAAAGCGCCGAGGAAGCGGGCAAAAGACTGCACGCAATGGCAAAGAGTGGAGAATACGCCACTATCTTTATCACCGAAAACTATGCCGTGCAGATCGAAGAAGAAATGAATCGTTATAAAGATATGCCTCTGCCTGCAGTGATCTCTCTGCCGGGGCAGGGCGGCTCTACCGGTTACGGAATGAACAACATCCGTTCGGCTGTAGAGCGCGCGGTGGGTGCTGATATTCTGTTTAAGGAATAAGCCTCAACTGACAAAGTAAGAAAGGTTCATCATCAAAATGGTAGAAGGAAAAATTCTAAAGGTCTCGGGACCCCTTGTGGTTGCCGAGGGTATGAGAAATGCAAATATGTTCGACGTTGTGCGCGTTGGTGCCAAGAATTTGATTGGTGAGATTATCGAAATGCACGGCGATCGCGCATCTATTCAGGTATATGAGGAGACCGCAGGCATTGGTCGCGGCGATAAGGTCGTTTCCATGGGAGCCCCCTTGTCTGTCGAGCTTGGCCCCGGTCTGATCTCCAACATCTACGACGGTATCCAACGTCCTCTGGAGCAGATCCGCCTGAAGTTCGGCTCTAATCTGCAACGCGGCATCGACGTGCCCGCGCTGGATAGAGACCGCGTATGGCACTTTGTTCCCGCCGTTAAATTTGGCGATAAGGTAGGCCCCGGCGATATCTACGGTACCGTTCAGGAAAACGAGGTCATCACGCACAAAATTATGGTTCCGCCCAAAACGCACGGCACCGTTGTTGAAATGCGCGAGGGTGACTTTAAGGTTACCGACCGCATCGGTAAGATCAAATATGACGATGGCACCATCGAGAACGTTACACTCATTCAAAAGTGGCCCGTTCGTGTGGCTCGTCCTTACCGCGAAAAGCTGCCGCCCGTTGACCCGATGATCACAGGTCAGCGTGTTATCGACGCACTTTTCCCGATCGCAAAGGGTGGAACAGCATGCGTTCCCGGCCCCTTCGGCTCGGGTAAAACGGTCGTTCAGCACCAGCTTGCAAAGTGGAGCGACGTAGATCTGGTCGTTTATATCGGCTGCGGCGAGCGCGGCAACGAAATGACCGACGTTTTGCGTGAGTTCCCCGAGCTGACCGACCCCAAAACCGGACGTTCCCTTATGGAGCGTACCATTCTCATTGCAAACACATCCGATATGCCGGTTGCCGCACGTGAGGCATCGGTTTATACGGGTATTACCATAGCCGAGTACTTCCGCGATATGGGCTATTCCGTAGCCGTTATCGCAGACTCCACGTCCCGTTGGGCAGAGGCTCTGCGCGAGATGTCGGGACGTCTTGAGGAAATGCCCGGTGAAGAAGGCTACCCCGCATACCTCACCTCTCGTTTGGCACAGTTCTACGAGAGAGCCGGTAAGGTCGTATGCCTTGGCTCCGACGGACGTGAGGGCGCGCTCTCCGCTATCGGTGCAGTATCTCCGCAGGGCGGTGATATTTCCGAGCCCGTTACGCAGGCAACCTTGCGTATCGTTAAGGTTTTCTGGGGACTTGACGCGTCGTTGGCTTACCGCCGTCACTTCCCGGCAATCAACTGGCTCAACTCTTATTCACTCTATCGCGACCGTCTGTCGGGCTGGTTCTCACAAAACGTATCTAAGGCGTGGATGGATTATACCGCTCGTTGCCTCAAGACCTTGCAGATCGAAGCAGACCTGCAGGAGATCGTTAAGCTTGTCGGTATGGACGCACTGTCTCCCTCTGACCGTCTCACCCTTGACGTTGCACAGTCCATTAGAGAGGACTTCCTGCAACAAAACGCGTTCCTGGATATCGACTCCTACACACCTCTTGATAAGCAATGCGGCATTTTGGAGATGATCTTCACCTATGAGGATCGCGCACGCAAAGCCATTGATGCAGGTGCCGACATTGAGGATATCTGCTCTTTGCCCGTACACGAAAGAATTGCACGCGCAAAAACGGTTGAAAACGACAATTATCAGGATGAATTCAAAGCCATTAAGGCTGAGATCGCCGCACAGCTGGATAAGCTGATCGCAGGCGTTGAAAACGACTAAAGGAGGGCAGGGCAATGATCAGAGAATATAGAACCATCGAAGAAGTTGCGGGTCCTCTTATGCTCGTAAAGCAGGTCGAGGGCGTCAAATATGACGAGCTTGGCGAAATCGAATTGCCAAACGGTGAAGTTCGCCGTTGCCGCGTACTTGAGGTCAACGGACGTAACGTGCTTGTTCAGCTTTTCGAGTCTGCCGCAGGCATTAACCTTGCCGATAGTAAGGTTCGTTTTGCAGGGCACGGCGTAGAGCTTCCCGTATCGCAAAATATGCTCGGCAGAGTATTTAACGGTATGGGCGAGGCCATCGACGGTGGCGCACGTCTTATTCCCGAAAAGACCTTGGATATCAACGGCACGCCTATCAATCCCGCGGCACGTTACTATCCTTCCGAGTTCATTCAAACAGGTGTTTCCACCATCGACGGACTGAACACCCTCGTTCGCGGACAAAAGCTGCCCATCTTCTCGGGCTCGGGTCTGCCGCACGCAAATCTTGCAGCGCAGATCGCACGCCAGGCAAAGGTAAGAAATGCCGATGATAAATTCGCAGTTGTTTTTGCAGCTGTTGGTATCACATTTGAGGAAGCAGACTTCTTTATTTCCGACTTCAAGCGCACCGGTGCTATCGACCGTACCGTGCTCTTTATCAACCTCGCATCCGACCCTGCAATCGAGCGTATTTCTACGCCCCGTATGGCACTAACGGCTGCCGAGTACCTCGCATTTGAGTGTGATATGCACGTGCTTGTTATCATCACCGATATCACCAACTATGCCGAGGCTTTGCGTGAGGTTTCTGCCGCACGCAAGGAGGTTCCCGGTCGTCGCGGCTATCCCGGCTACCTCTACACCGACCTTGCAACTATGTACGAGCGCGCAGGCCGTAAAATGGGCTCCGAGGGCTCCATCACTATGATCCCGATCCTCACTATGCCCGAGGATGATAAGACCCACCCCATTCCCGACCTGACCGGTTACATTACCGAGGGACAGATCATTCTCTCGCGTGAGATGTACCGCAAGGGCTATATGCCGCCCGTTGACGTTCTGCCGTCTCTCTCCCGTCTTAAGGATAAGGGTATCGGTGAGGGCAAAACGCGCGAGGACCACGCCGCAACGCTCAACCAGCTCTTTGCCGCATACGCACGCGGTAAAGAGGCAAAGGAGCTTATGGTCGTTCTCGGCGAAGCCGCACTTTCTCCCATCGACCGTCTCTACGCACAGTTTGCAGACGAGTTCGAGGCGAGATATATCAACCAGGGCTTTGACGAGAACCGTTCTATTGAAGAGACCTTGGATCTTGGCTGGGAGCTGCTCTCCATTTTGCCCAAGAGCGAAATGAAGCGCATCAAGCCCGAAATGATCGAAAAATACTGGCCCAAGAAAGCGTGATGCTCGGTGGCAATTTTAAGGAAAGAGAGGTGACAGACGAACATGGCTGAATTGAGAGTTAACCCCACGCGTATGGAAATGAAGCGCATTCAAACCCGCTACCAAACCGCACGCAAGGGTCACAAGCTGCTCAAGGATAAGCGCGACGAGTTAATGAAGCAGTTTCTCGACGTTGTGCGCGAGGATAAGCTTTTGCGCGAGCGCGTGGAAGAAGCACTTGGCAAGGTGTATCAATCCTTTACCGTTGCAAGCGCACTGAGTAGCCCTAAAATGTTGGAGGAAGCCCTCATCTGTCCCAAAAAGGAGGGCGAGCTCTCCGTTGAATACAAAAATATTATGAGCGTCACAGTGCCCGAATTCCATCTGCGCGTGCGCTCCGAGGGGGGAAGCGACAGCTACAACTACGGCTTGGCATTCACCTCGGGAGAATTGGACTCCTCTTTGCGCGAGCTGAACGACATTCTCGAAGACCTGATTCGTCTTGCCGAGCTTGAAAAAACCGCACAGCTCCTTGCCGAGGAGATCGAGCGTACCCGCCGTCGCGTAAACGCTTTGGAATATATCCTGATGCCGCAATACCTTGAAACCATCAAGACCATTAAAATGAAGCTTGATGAAAACGAGCGCGGCAACACAACAAGACTGATGAAGGTCAAGGATATGATGCTGCAAGCGCAGCTTTCGCAAAAGCATACGGACGACGAGGAAGAGCAAGACGCATAATAGAAAAAAGGACGAAATTTTAAAATTTCGTCCTTTTTTGTTTATTTGCTCAAATTTTTTGGCTGATTATCATTCAAAACGGTTAGAATATATTGGGAGAATTGAGTAAAAATATTTGAACATTCAAGTGAAATAAATATTTGGAAAGGAACAGATTTTATGAGAATGATTAAAAAAGAAGCGCTTCAGCGGTTTAGAGAATATTTAGCAAACGAGGAAAAAGCAACAGCAACAATCAATAAATATGTGCATGATGTGAATAAATTTCAAAATTGGCTTGGGGAGCAGGAGCTATGCAAGGCAGCGGTTCTTGCATACAAATCCTATCTCTGTGAGTATTATGCACCTGCAAGCGTGAATGCTGCACTTTCATCACTCAACCACTTTTTTTGCTTTATGGAGTGGTATGATCTGAGAGTGAAAAATTTGAAAATTCAAAAACAAATCTTTACATCCACCGATAAAGAATTGACAAAAAACGAATACGAACGCCTATTGCAAGCGGCAAAGCAAAAGAAAAACGAGAGGCTCTATCTCTTGATGCAAACGATCTGTTCCACGGGCATTCGCGTCTCCGAAGTTCGCTATATTACTGTTGAGGCGGTTTCGCGCGGCCTTGCCGAAATCAACTGCAAGGGCAAGAGACGAAAGGTGCTTTTGCCAAAACAGCTTTGCCAAATTTTGAAGCAGTATATCAAAGAACAAAAAATAAAAAGCGGATCCGTGTTCGTTACAAAAAACGGCAATCCGCTTGACCGATCAAATATTTGGAGCGATATGAAAAAGCTATGTCGGGTGGCGAGGGTATCGGAAAAGAAAGTTTTCCCGCACAATCTTCGTCATCTTTTCGCACGCACCTATTACAGCATACAAAAGGATATCGTACGCTTGGCTGATATTCTCGGTCACAACAGTGTCAATACAACAAGAATTTATACGATGGAAACAGGTGAGATACACCGCAAACAGATACAAAAATTAGGACTTCTGCGGTGTTAAATCGGGGCGAGAAATGAATATAACATAATTTCTATTATGTGGTCATTTTCAAAACGCAGATACTATATTATATCATATTTTTTGATTTGTGTCAATCTCAAACTACCATAAAGGTGAATATTAGCCCAAAAAAATTCAAAATAATAACATTTCAAAAGGACCAATGCACACCGTTGAAGGCATTGGTCTCTCTTGCGTGATTGATTTTGGGCTTCCTTACATCTCTTTTTTTGATAAGTACCACATAATAGAAATTATGTGGTAAAAAGCGCAAAATTGCTAATGGACTCGTTAAAACTGCAAGACGGGAGAAAAAAGTATGATTAAAATTACATCACTTTATAAGGTTTACCGTTCCAAAAGGCGCAAAAGGGTTGCAGCGCTGAATAACATCAATTTGACCCTGCCCGATTCGGGTCTTGTTTTCGTGCTTGGTAAGAGCGGTAGTGGTAAATCCACACTCCTCAATCTCATAGGCGGCTTAGATAAGATCACAAGCGGCACCATCGAGGTAGACGGCAACGACATTTCGGGGCTCAGCGAAAAGGAAATGTGCAATTACCGTAACTCGCACGTTGGCTTTATCTTTCAGGACTATCACCTCATCGAGGAGCTGACCGTTTACGACAATATTCTGCTTTCCCTCAACCTGCGTCGTATGCACGACCACGGCGACGTTAGCCGCGCGCTTGCAAAGGTTGGCTTGGCAGGGTATGAGCATCGCTATCCCTCAGAGCTCAGTGGCGGTGAGAGACAGCGTATTGCCATTGCGCGTGCCATCATCAAAAAGCCCCGTATTATTTTGGCGGACGAGCCCACGGGTAACTTGGATACCGAAACGGCAACCTCTATCATCGAGCTTTTGCACGAAATTTCGCTCAATCACCTTATCCTGATCGTTTCGCACAACAAGCGCGATGCACACCTGTATGCCGACCGTATCATCGAGCTTTCCGAAGGTCGCATTATAGATGATTACTCGCGCAATCCGGATATGCCCATCGGCATTACACAATCCGGTTATATGCTGCTTTATCCCGAGGGCAGAGAGCTGAGTGATATGGATATCAATATCATCAATGCAAACCCTGTCAAAAAGGTGGTAAAGTGCAGAAATCAGTTCCTGCCCACCATGCATGGGTATGAAGAGCCTACGTTTGTTGAAATCGTTAAAGAAAAGCTTAGTTTCTTTAAAAAGATGCGCCTCTCCCGTAAGTTCCTCAAGAGCAAAGCACTCGGCATCGTATTCTCAAGCTTTATGATAGCGGTTATTATGGTCATTATGTCCTTCTCGCAAACCATCATCGCTTTTGATACGAGCAGCGTCGTTGCAACCGAGCTGCAAAAGAGCGGTCAGCAATCACTTTTTATTGCAAAGCACGTTGACTCCGATGGCGTTGAAAGATGGGGGCGTGATTACTATTCGGGCGTTGCCGCGGGCGATATTCAAGCCATTTACGACGCAGGGTATAAGGGAACCGCTTACCCCGTGCTCAACTATGCCATTCCCGTTATAAACAGAAGCGTTTATTTGGGATATGGCGGAGGTGTCGGCCTTTCGTATAACCTTTATATGAACGAGGCGTTTGGCACAATGATTGTAGACGATGCCTTTATGAACAGCAAATTCGGCGAGATCGCCTATGCTGCAAAAGCCGAAAAAGAACAGCCTTATGGTGTTTACATTACCGACTATCTTGCCGATGCTATTCTTCTTAAGAGCACAAGTCAAAGATACCGCGGCAAGAGCTACAGCGCTCTTGTAGGACAGTACTATTATAGCAGCAATACAACTCCTTGTGCGTATATCAACGGCATTATCAATACCGGTTATAAAGAACGCTATGCCGAGGTGTTTGAGCTGGTAGCGGGCAAAAAGGATCTGACGCAAATCATGGTCGAGCTCTATGAAAATCCCGTTTTCCAAGAGTTCAACCAAGAAATTTACGATTCTCTCGGCTATTGCTACGCCACCGATCCCAATTTTGAGCAAGCGCTTGCCAATACTTATTTTACCGCATCTTTGCCGCACTACCACCTCACCTTTAACGGCAAGGCGGATATTGCAACCTTTTCCAACGCTGTGGTATGCGATTTTTGGTATCGACAAAACGTCAGCGATAATGAGTGCTCACTCTACAGTGTCTTCCTTTACACGCAAAAGGCCCCCGAAATTCCCGAGGGTGCAAAATATATTCGCGTCGTTTTTAATGATAAACTCGGCACTTCTCAAACAAGCAATCCGGAAGTAGCAGAAAGAGGCTATGCACTCCTGCGCTTTGATGATAACGAGCCTATCCCCGAGGAATTGATGAAATTCCAAAAGCCCGCAGAGGATGCCAAAGAGGGAATCGGCCTCGACCCCAACGATGGCTCCGTAGTCAATACGGGTGCCAACGGAAAGGGAGGCTCTTGGATCTCGGATTACATCGAAATTCCCGAAGGTGCCAAGATCACCGAATTTGCCGCAATTGCTCTGCGCAACTATGCGTATTATGCTTTTTACGATGAAAACAAGGAGTGCATCACAACGGATAGAGCCGACGGTGATGAGCTGCCCGACGATAGCATCGTTATGAACTACGATCGATACAATCAGGTATTTGGAACAGAGTACACCCCCGAGGACTTTGATACATTTGTTCCTCATAAGGTTACCATTTCGCACTACGACTTCCGCGATCTGGAAAATGAGGCCCCCTTGTTCACTAAAGAGGTCACCATTATTGGTCTTACCCAGGTTTCCACTGTAACACTTTGCGCCTCTGAAAACATTTACGAGCTCTTTAGAAAAGACGGTATCAGAGCATACGGCGTTTATTTGGACGGTGCAGAAGGAATCGGCAACGTTCTCAGTGTTACCGAAAAGCTTGGATACCAGCATATGAGCTACATCATTGAAGGTATTTACACTATGACGCGCGCCGTAGAAGTATTTATTCCTATTTTCGAAATGGTTGCAATCTTCCTCTGTGTTGGTGCGATCTTCATTATGGTAAACTTCTCCACACGCCTCATTCACACCAAAATGCACGAGATCGGTATCCTCAAGGCGCTTGGCACACAAAACAACACCATTGGAACCATTTTCGGCTTGCAGATCGGTCTTATTGCAATACTGACCTGCTTTATGTCGATTGTAGGATATTACTTCTTTATAGATGCGGCAAACGGAGTCCTTTTGGATTCACTCAAGCGTATTGCCGCGCACCGCATCGTGCTTGATCTTAAGTTCTTGATCTTCCAACCCGATATTGCAATTCAAAACTGCATCCTTATCGTTATTCTTGCAATCCTCTCGCTTGCATTCCCGCTCATCAAGATCAAGAATATCAAACCTGTTAAAATTATTAAAACCAAAGAGTAAAAAAGCAAAGGTCGGATCCTTTTACGAGGATTCGACCTTTTTCTTTATCTTAAATAATTTTTTCACCCACCTCACATCCTCTTTTTCAACCGCGCGCGTCAGGCGGAGCAGGACAAGATACACCAAAACAACTGCCGCTATGTGAAAAAGAATCGAGAGAGCCGCGGAATGTATCTGCCACGTGCTCCTTTCCAAGCAAAATCGCACCAAAGCCGTGGCACCTACAATGCAAAACAGCGGCTTGTAGACCCACTTGCAAAGCCGCACAGGTGTTCTGCTGATCATCAAAAGGTGCGTAATACTGCAAACTGTGTTGAACAGCTCCGAAATGTAAATGGTGATGATGTATCCCCAAATGCCAAGCTTGGGAATTAAAAAAAGCACCAAAACCACCGAAAGCGCGGCATCAGCAACGTTGACCTTCATCGAGTACATTTGCTCGCCAAGTCCCTTCATCATCGCATCTGTTGCGGTGTCGAGATACATAATGGGTACGAGCGGCGCAAGAATGCGAATGTAATATCCTGCCTCGGAATTTGGATAAAGCGCCGCACCAATCTCCTGCGAAAAGCAGATCAGCACTCCCGCCACGCCAAACGAAAAAAGAAGCGAGAGCGACCACACGCGTGAGATCATATAATGGATGTGCCGCCGGCGGTCGTGTACCTCTGCCGCGGCAAGCTCGGGAACGAGCAAGCCCGAAAAGGAATACATCAGGGCGGCAGGGTAGAGGATAACGGGGAGCGCCATGCTTTGGATACTACCGTAAGCCACAAGTGCCGCGGCGTGCGAAGCACCGCTTTGCCGCAGCCCCTCGGGAATGAGAATGTGTTGCAACGTAATCAGCCCCGAACGAATATAAGTCGTTGCCGCAATTGGAAGTGTGATGGAAATTAACTTTTTGGTGTCGCCCGCTTGATAAAAAATCTTTTTGCCAAGGTGCTTTTTCTTATCCAACCGATAAAAGAGCCATTCAAGCAAGAACGAAAACACCTCTGCCACAGCACCGCCAAGAACAAGGGTGCGGCAAGCACTTTCAACGTCTTTTGCAAAATAGAATGTCAAAAGATATATTGTCACCCCAATTTTGATCGTCTGCTCAAACACCTGCACCGCGGCATTTTTCCAAGGACGTCGCATTGCCGAAAAATATCCGCTCCACGCAGAGGAAAGTGCAATGAGCGGTAGCGTGATTGCCAACAGCCGCAACGAAGAAATCGTTCGCTCATCTTTTAACCAAAATCTTCCGATTGGTTCTGCAAAAGAAAAGAGCAAAAGAGAGGAAAGAGAACCAAAAAAGAGGGCATACGTCGTTGCACGCCGCAAAATGCCGCCAACGCGCGCGCGATTGTCACCTTCCATCGCCTCAACGGTCATGCGTGTTACACCAAGATGAATACCCGAGGTCGCCAAAGTCAAAGCAAACCCATAAACGCCCGAAAGAATAGAGAAGAGCCCCATCGCTTCCGCTCCCACGCGCCCCGATACCACCACTTGAAAGCTCACGCCAACGGTACGCATAAAGAGCGATGCCGCCGTCAGTAGCATCGCATTCCAAAAAATCTCCCTCGCCCTCGTCCGCATCCTCTCACCTCGCAATCTTACTTGTCTTATTCTATGAGAAAGGAAGGAAAAATAGAGCAAAAGGAATCTCAAATTCAAAGAATATATACTTAAAATTGTAAATGGCGTTAGAGGATAGTGCTCTCTTGACATTATATCAAAAGTTAAAAGCGAAACACAACCACTGTATGTCATCCTGAGCGAAGTCGAACTTTTACCGAGTGAAGAACGAGGTAAAAGCGCGAGGCTTTAAGCCGAAGCGGGATCTCGTTACAAATCTTGGTGGCTTGTCAAGGGGATGTAACATTTACTGTAGAAAGCCACCCAAACTCGTTCGGAGATCCCTTCGTCGCATTCGCTCCTCGGTTTTTCTTCGCTCTTCGCTCAGAAAAACTTCGACTTCGCTCAGGATGACAGGCTAAAGGTATGCCCGATATAATCCTATAATTAAAGAATGGTTCATTATAAGTTTCTGCAGTTAAATAATCTTTTCGCATCAAAAAGCCTCCCTTTACAGAAGAGAGGCTTTTTTACTGACTATCACGTGTGCATTTTCTGTTTCAAATTGGTCTGTCAGTTCAAGATTTGCATTTACAATAAAGTGACATATATCTGCGGGGTTATCGGGGTATATTTTCACCTGTCTTGTTCCCATATCAATAACAGAATTTTGGTTTTTGTCGATTGACAAAACAAAGCATCCGTTATTCTTCAAGAGCGAAGCAATTTTTTGAATTGCAGATGCTTTATCCTTTATATGCATAAATGTCAATGACGAATAGATTACGTCAAACTGCTCATCAAACTCAAATGACATAAAATCACCGCAAATAAGCGCAACATTGGGGTGTGATGATAAGTTCTCGGTTGCTCTGTCTATTGTTTTGGGCGAAATATCTATTCCTATTAAGCGTTTACAGTTAGGCGCAACTTTTATTGCAAGGCGACCGGTTCCAACACCGATTTCCAACACCGATTTATTTTTATCAAGTTGCATACTTTCAATAAATTTCTGCCCATCCCATTTATCCATATAATCTCTCAAAGGCTTGGGATCGTGAACGGGGTCATTGTTTTCATCTATCAATTTGTTATAATGTTCAATTACGTTTTTCATTTATTTACTCCATTTCTTCCTTTTCCAAATCCAATGCCGCCTTATGTTTTTTGCCAACGTGGCGGCTTTGCTCCATAATCGAGCCGCGCACAATGGTATCCGAGCCAAAACGATGGCGCAAGCCGTCAATCAGGCGGTCAAGCTCCTGCTCGCGCTCGCGCTTCGGGTCAGGGAACATCGAAAGCTGTGCCGCTTCCTCGCGTGTCAGCTGCGAGAGCGATACGCCAAGCAAGCGCAAGGGCATTTTTTTATCCCAAAGGTCATCAAAAAGACGGCAGGCAACCGTATAAATTTCGGATGTGATATCTGTCGCGTGCGAGAGATGCTGCTGATGTGAGCGGTCGCGAAAGGCAGTATCGCGAATTGTAACAGACACGCAGGTAGCCTTTTGCCCATCGTTGCGCATACGGGAGGCACAACTGTCGGCAAGCGAGAGCAGAATAGGGTAGGCTTCCTCGGCAGTGGTCAGATCCTTTGCAAGCGTTGTGGAGTTGCCGTAGCCCTTGGCTTCTTCCGACTCCGCAAGCACAGGCGAGGTGTCAATGCCGTTGGCGTAGCGGTGCAGATGCTCGCCCATTTTAATGCCGAACACGGCGCGCAAATCGGCTACGTCGATTGCCGCAAGCTCGCCAATGGTGCGAATGTGCATACCGTGCAAGCGCTCCGCGGCAGAGCGACCGAGTGAAAAAAGATCTTCCACGGGTAGCGGCCACATTTTTGTGGGGATCTCCTCGGTAAACAGCGTGTGGATCTTATCGGGCTTTTCAAAATCGCTCGCCATTTTGGCAAGCAGCTTGTTGGATCCAACCCCTACGTTGACCGTGAAACCGAGCGTGTCGCGAATTTCATTTTTGATAGTGCGCGCGATCTCGAGGGGATCGGGGTAGAGCCTTGACGTGCCGCTCATATCGAGAAAGCACTCGTCAATCGAGTAGACCTCTACCACGGGTGCATATTTGCGGCAAATATCCATAAAGGCGTGTGAGCATTGACTGTAAAGTGAAAAATCGGGCTTTGCAAGATAGAGCTGTGGGCATTTGCGCAAAGCCGCGGCAATCGGCTCACCCGTCTTAACGCCATACTTTTTTGCGGGAATAGACTTTGCCAAAATGACACCGCGACGGCTTTTTCTGTCTCCGCCAATAGCGGATGGAATAAGACGGATATCCGCCTCACCGTTTTTTACGCGCCGCATCGCTTCCCACGAAAGAAAGGCGCTATTAACGTCGATGTGAAAAACCAAACGTGCCATAGCGCCTCCTTAAAAAATTTATTTTGGTAATAGAATTGGGTCGTCCTCAAGAACGTTACGAATGATCTCTCTTTCCGAAAAAGGGATCTTTTCGCGCCCGATGAGCTGGTACTCCTCGTGACCTTTTCCCGCAAGCACGAGAATGTCATCCTTTTGCAGCATTGAAATCGCGCAGCGGATCGCATCCGCTCTATCGGGAATTTTGATGTAAGCCTTGCGATTATTGCCAAAGGATGCGGCAATCTCGTCAATGATCTGCATCGGGTCCTCGGTGCCGGGGTTGTCCGAGGTGAGAATCGAAAGGTCGGCAAGCTGGCAAGCAACCTCGCCAAGCTCGCGGCGGCGGAGCTGTGTGCGCTCTCCAACCGAGCCAAACAGACAGATCAGTCGCGAGGGCTGATATACGCGCAGAGAGGAGAGCAAATGTCGCAGGCTCTCACCGTTGTGCGCATAGTCGATCACGCAAAGCGCACCGTTTGGCAAAGAGATACATTCGGCGCGGCCGCGAATCGAGAGCTTTTCAAGTGCCTCGATCGCCAAAGAGAGGGGAACTTGGAAGACTTCGTGCGCCACAGCCAAAGCCATAAGCGCGTTGTAAACGTTATGCTCGCCAAGCAAACGCAGGCGGCAGTCGATCTCTTTGTCCTTTGCAATCAGACGGAAGAGCGAAAAAAGTCCGTCCGCATCGCGCAAGGGGCGCGTATGCTCGGCAAGATAATCCGCGTGCTGCTTACCCGAAACCGTCAAATTCCGCAGGGCGGTGCAACCCAGCCTCATAAAAGGAGTTGCGGGGTCATCAATGTTCCAAACCGCGTTTTGGGAAGCAAAATCGGTAAACAGAGAGTGCTTTGTCGCGCGGTAATGCTCAAATGAGGGATGCTCGGCAGAACCGACGTGGTCGAGATAAAGATTGGTAAAGAGGACCGTTCCAAATTGCACGCCTGCCACGCGGCATTGCATCAGCCCTTGCGAGGAGACCTCCATTACAACGGCACGAATGCCAGAGCGGTGCATATCAGAAAGGGTAGATTGCAGGGTCAAGGGGTCGGGGGTGGTGTTTGCCGTCGTTTTTTGCACGGCGCCGTAAGAAATTCCGTTGGTTCCAATATATCCCGTAGGAATGCCAACCGAATTGAGGATATGCGAGAGCATGGTAGCCGTTGTGGTCTTGCCCTTGGTTCCCGTAATGCCAATAACGTGCATCTTTTTTGAGGGGTCATCCCAAAGGGTGCAGGCAAGCTCCGAGAGTGTCTTGCGGCTGTTCTTTGTCAAAAGCACGCAAGCATCCGCGGGCAGGTCAAGCGGCTCTTCTGCCACAAAAATGCGGCAGCCGCGCTCGTAGGCGCGAGGGGCGAGCGTGTGCCCATCAAAGCGCGCACCGCGAATGCAAACGAATACGCTTTCGGCGCTCGTTTTTTCCGAGTGATCAGTGAGCGTTGTAATTTCAAGGTCGGGAATGCGATCAAAGGGGAAGTGTTTGCCCAAAAGAAGATAAGACTTCATCGTGTCACCTCCGTTTCTTCAAAAGAGGCGGGGAAGCCCACAGGCGTTTTGCCGCAAGCAAGAATGGTCTTGTAGGCAAGAACGTCAAGCGAGTCTACAAACAGTTCATCACTCAAGCCTTGCTTTTTGAGCAGGGAGAGCTCTGTGCAGCCAAGCACAAGTCGCTCGCACCCTCTTGCGCAAAGCGCATTGGCAACGCGCATAAACGCTTCCATATCTACGGGCTTGTTTTGCTTGATCTGTCCGTAAATAATATTCGAAATAATCGCTTGCTCATCCTCTGTGGGGGTTATGCAAGTCAAATGATAAGGCGTGCAAAAGCGCTCGTAAGCGCCCGAGCGAATAGTGCCCTCGGTTGCAAGCAGACCGAACGTTTTTATATTTGTGCGTGCAAGATGCGCGCAGGTCTCGTCAATAATATTCAAAATAGGAGTGCTGCAGCCCTCGGCAAGGCCGTCATAAAAATAATGTGCGGTGTTGCAGGGCATTACAAGCAGGTCAACCCCCGCGCGCTCCAGGCGGTGCGCCTCGGCAAGCATTGTGGGCAGGGGATTGGGCGCGCTTTTGTCAAGGATGTAAGCCGTTCTGTCGGGGGTGGTTGCGCGGCTGCTGATGAGCATATCAATGTGGTCGGCGTCTCTTACGGCTGCGGTGTGGCGGTTGAGCAGCTCGCAAAAATAAACGGTTGACATCGGTCCGAGTCCGCCAAGAATGCCAAGATAAGTGCAAGCTTTCATTATGCCGTCACCTCCTCAAGAGGTGCAGCCGCAGCACCAAACCAAACGCGCTCCATCTCATCTCGGTCGGCGATCACAAAGCGGCGCTCGAGCTCCTCGGCGTGATCCCACACAAGATTGGTGTAGTGCTCGTTGCAGGGGACGAGATAGAGAATAAGATCCGCATTGCCAAGCTGATCGGCAAAATCCGAGAGCGCCTGCAGCATCAACTGCTCCCCCGCGGTTGCGGGGATGCGATGGAATTTCATACAAAGAGAAAGTCTCATCGAAAAGGGAATTTTATCGCAGAACACGTGAGACATTACCCCGTGGCGGCGATACATACGGTGCGCAGTTTCGCTTGCCTCGGTGCTCATACCAAGCAAAACGGGAACGATCGCGCCGGATAATACGTCGTTCATAATATATTCCATTGCTCTTTCCCCCTTTCTCGGTCAAAAAACACTATATATAGTATATTATAACACACATATTAACAAAATAAAAGGGGATAGACAAAAATAATGCAAGGAAATTTACAAAACTTTTTGCTTTTCTTTGACATAAAAAAGGATGCCACCGAGGTGGCATCCAAGAAAAGAAATTGTTATTGCGTTACGGGAACGTCCTCGGGGGGATAGAATTGCAACGTGCCGGCAAGATATGTCTCAACGTCCTCTTCTACCAAAACCACAAAGCCGTTCGGCAAAATGTAGCTGCCGTTGACGGAGACTTGGGTAGCGGACATTATACCTACTTGGCCATTGTGTAGCAAATCTAAGTCGCAACCACATCCTCCACAAGGCGCAGAAGTTTGACCCGGAGCAGGACCACCAACCACATAATGTGCACTTATGCTTCCTATCGCTCCGCAGGCACAAACCATTTTATGGGAAAGCTTATTCATATATACACAAGTATTATATTCATGAGTATGTGAGGCACCACATTTTGTGCACACATTATTAACTATGGTATGGTCTTCATAAAAGAAATATTCCAGTCCATTATTGCTTTCAAACTTGTGGCGATAATTTGAAACAGATTGTATGCTGTAGTCTTGCGTTACAATTTCAGAAAATGGAGCAACATATCTACAGTATTTGCACTTATAATAATCCTTGTTTCCGTAGCTTGCTACCGCCATCATATTTCCGCTTGAAAGATTGTGTTCATTACTACAAGAACCGTATGTATAGTATGAATAGCCGCTCAATTCGTTGGTGGTTGCTGATCGAACGCCGTTGCAAATAGAACACACCAATTTGTATGTTCCATCACTTTGTTGTCCCATATTCAACCATTTATGATTATTATCTGTATGAAAACCACGCGTTATCGCAACACCGGCGATGTCTTTATATTTAATGTCAGAGGATCTACTAGTCATTGGACTACCGTATCCCATCAACACCTCTTGATGGTGGTCGCTATTCCCATCTGAATTACAAATATTCTCATAATCTACGTCACGCAAGCCTAGAACGTGTCCTAACTCATGAGCGCCAGTCCTCTGTTGTACAGTAGAAACATATGCATTGGAATACGATCCGCCGAAATAAAAATAATTAATATTTACTCTCATATACCAATTGGCATAGTGCTTATGAGTAATTGTTTCGGTCGATAGTGTAACTGCGTCACCAAGTGTACCCGTTGAAGCGATAGAAGTTATCGTGATGTCCGGATATATAATTAGATTGTGATTGTCGGCAGTCCCCTCAACTACGTTTATTACCTTGTTTTTTGTTATGGAACCATCTGGATTGTAAGAATAAAAATATACATTATTCCATTTTTTCATACTGTTCTCATATGCTGTTTTTATTTGCTGAGCAGTATTTTCTGTTTCGTTAGCGGGAACCCACGTACATCCTGTGTTTGGGTCGCGCTCCGCAAAGTAATATCTAATTGTTGTAACTTCGTCACTGATGTGCCGAGACAAAGCATCTTTATCTAAAATATACCATACTTCATCAATTCCGTCTCCATTCGCCAGATCGTCACAATAATCATAATTCACATCAAGAATTGCCGGATGTGCGAATGCTGGAATTGAACCGACAAGGGAAAGATTCGCAACCATAAATACAATTACAACTAACATAAGAATTCTTTTGATTAGTTTCATATAAAATATTCCTCCTTAATTTTTTGTTTATCCGATTTTATTTTTTTGTCACAGCTTATTTAATAACGCGTTCGACAAAGTTCTCAAGAGAAACAACTCCATAGTAGACAATGTAGCCATCTCCATTGTTTGTATAGTATTTTTCAGTATCCATTACATCAACGATAGCCTCATAATGTTCTTCAAAATCGTAAACAATATGATCTTTACGCAGCGCAGTTTGAGCAACGAATGCTTGCTCTGCCTTGAGGGTATCCAGCCAAATGGGAATATACCATTGACCTTCAAGATTGACGCATAGTATTGTAATACTTTCGCTGCTTTTCTGCCAGTTTAATAACAAAGTTCCGCTATTGGTTTTGTTCAAGTAAATAAGGGCCTTATTGAATGAAATGGGGGCAGCAACATTTACTCCATTTTCAAATACAGGGTTAAAAATTTGAAAATACTCTACAATAGGAGTAATTCTTTCATCGGAAAGAATATCCCTCGCCCCTAAAGTTTTGTTGATTTGGAAAGTTACAACGCATTCCATATCGTTAAGATATTCTTGAATTTCGGTTTCACTTTTATACCCAACCCAAGTATATTCGGGAGCACAACAATAAAGGTACTCGTCATGTTCATTTGGAACATTATAATAACCACACACAAAATAGTAATTAGAAGAGTCAAAAACAATGTGCAAGGGCTGTGCACCGTTTTTTATGTCGTTAATTTTGTGTGCAAAAGATATCGGGGGAGGCTCGCCCATACCCCAATATCGCTTCAAATAATCTGTCAACTCTACAATTAGATCGCTATTTTTATCTAATTTAGTTCCGAGGAGTGGCGGATTTTGATTGTTCATAGCGCAAGTCGTAGTTTCACTTGGCGTGGCTTCTTCTGTCGTATTTTGCGGTGTCGTTGCCTCGCCGTTGTTATTTTGCAAACAACTTGTTACTGTCAGCAACAAAAGCGAGCAGACTAAAATAAGCAAAATCAGTTTTTTCATAGCAACCTCCTAATGTTGAATTTTGTAAAACCAAAAAGAGCGCAGAGATAGGCTATTACAGCTCTACCCATGCGCTCTTATTTAACGACTTTTGTTGTACTATACTAAAATGTCGGTGGCACCTGAAATCGCTTTGCATAAGGCAGAACTGCGTTTGTGCATTGTGATTCATTGGTATGTCACCTCCGTTTGTTATTTTGTACATTTACAGAATAGCATATTTTTTCGTATTTGTCAAGTAAAATGGAAAAAAACGGAAAATTGCACAAATCCGTTCGCTTGGTTTTGTAAAAAATAAAGAAAAAACAAAAAAAGCACTTGCATTTACGCTCAATTTTCGGTATAATGAAGGGTAGAAAAAAGAAGGACGAAAAAAGAATGAAAAAAGAAAAAATTTACCGCGTTTTCTCGCACCTGCCCGAGCTTGCAACCGAGCGGCTTACTTTACGCAAAATGATCGTGGCAGATGCTTCCGATATGTATGAATACGCCTCTCGCCCCGACGTGACCAAGTATCTCACTTGGAATCCCCATCCCGACCGCGATTTTACGCGCGAGTATCTCGAATATCTCGGCAATCGCTACTCTGCGGGTATGTTTTACGATTGGGCAGTGGTCTTTGAGCCCGACTGCAAAATGATAGGCACCTGCGGCTTTACCGCCTTTCATTGCAACAACGACTGTGCCGAGGTGGGCTACGTTCTCAACCCCGAATACTGGGGCAGGGGAATCGCCGTTGAGGCACTCGAAAAAGTCATCGAATTCGGCTTTGAAAATCTTGGACTCCACCGCATCGAAGCGCGTTTTATGGAAGGCAACGACTCCTCGCGCCGCGTGATGGAAAAGGTGGGCATGACCTTTGAGGGCATCCAGCGCGAGGCAATGCTCATCAAGGGCAGCTACGCCAACGTCGGCGTCTGCGCCATCCTCGCCGGCGAATGGAGAGCAAAAAAGGGAAGAAAATGAAGATCATAGACTATTTTACCGCCGAAAACAAGCCGCATTGGCTTGCACAAATTCAAAAGAGCGATTGGTCGGCAGGCGCGTTTTTGCACGACCTCTTAAAAGAAGAAAAACTTAAATCCCTTGCAGGCGAGCGCACCAAGCTCTTTTTGCTCACAGAGGGGGATGAATTGATTTCCTTTTGCACCCTTGCCGAAAGAGACGATATTCAACCCACCACCCTCACACCTTGGATCGGGTTTGTTTATACCTATCCCGAGCATCGCGGTCATCACCACGCACAAACGCTCTTGCAATTTGCCGAGCAAGCGGCAGCCAAAGAGGGAGCAAAGCAGGTGTATATCTCCACCAACCACCAAGGGCTCTATGAAAAATACGGCTATACCTATCTTTCCACAATGAATGACGTCAACGGCGAACCCTCTCGCGTCTACACCAAAAATGTTACTTAAAAATAAGAACAGCGGCTATCTTCAAGCGAAGATAGCCGCTTTGGTTTTTTATCAATCTTTCTTTTCCTCGCCCAGCGAGTCGGTAACGGTAACGGTTGCCGTACGCTCGTAGCAGGAGAAGATCTCGTCGGTGTTTGTGGGAGCTGTCTTTTGTGTAAACAGGCTGACAATGGGAACCAAGATCAATCCGCCAACCATTGCAAATACGCCCGAGAAGAGGGAATTGCGGAACACGAAGGAAAGAACGGGAATGTTCGCAACGCTGAATACCTTCATGGAGATGAGCAACTGTACGATCTCAAGACCTACGCCAAACACAAAGGATGTAACAACGGCGGCTTTTGTGGTCTTCTTCCAGTACAAGCCGTAGAGGAAGGGCGCGAGGAAAGCACCCGCAAGTGCACCCCAGGATACACCCATCATTTGCGCAATCAGCATATTCTTGTTTTGGTACTGCATAATGGCAATCACAGCAGAGATGACGATGAACACCACAATAAACGCGCGGATGCAAAGCATCTGCTTTTTCTCATTCAAGGGCTTTTTCTTCTCGCAAAGAGGCGCAATGAAGTCAAGCGTTACTGTCGAGCTACTTGTCAAAACAAGAGAGGAAAGCGTCGACATCGAAGCCGAAAGAACAAGCACGATAACGATTGCAATAATAATTGTGGGGAGAGTAGAGAGCATTGTGGGAATGATAGCATCAAAGTCACCCTTTGCAACGGCATCGCTCACGTTGTAGAGACGACCAAAGCCGCCCAAGAAGTAGCATCCGCCTGCAACAATAAAGGCAAACACAGTGGAAATAACTGTGCCTTTCTTAATGGCATCCTCGTCCTTAATGGCATAGAACTTACCAACCATTTGCGGCAGTCCCCAAGTGCCAAGCGAGGTCAAAAGAACGACAAAGAGCAGGAAAACAGGGTCAGCGCCGAGGAAGGAAGCATACTCCCAACCGCCATTCTCGCCCGTTGCGAGCTTTTCAATAGCGGCATTGAGACCGCCGTGGGCATTCAGCACCGAACCGATGACCGCAACGATACCCACAAGCATAATAATGCCTTGAATAAAGTCGTTGATAGCCGTTGCTACGTATCCGCCAAGAAGTACGTAAACACCCGTCAGCGCAGCCATTACAATAACGCAAATCGAGTAGTCGATGCCCTCATACGCCATCGAAAACAAACGGGAAAGTCCGTTGTAAAGGGAAGCTGTGTAGGGAATGAGGAAGATAAACGTAATGCAGGATGCTGCAATTTTGAGTCCATTTGACCCAAAACGGTTGCCAAAGAAGTCAGGCATTGTGCGTGAGCCGATGTGCTGCGTCATAATACGTGTGCGACGACCAAGCACTACCCATGCCAAAAGCGAACCGATAAAGGCATTGCCAAGACCGATCCAGGTCGACGCCAAACCAAAGTTCCAACCAAACTGTCCCGCGTACCCAACAAAGATAACGGCAGAGAAGTAGGACGTGCCAAAGGCAAACGCGGTGAGCCAAGGGCCGATCGAGCGGCCGCCAAGCACAAATCCGCCAACATCGGTGGAATGCTTGCGGCAATAAATGCCAATGCCGATCATAATTGCAAAGAATACGACGAGTAAAGCTGTGATGATAATAGTGTCCATAATAGACCTCCTTTGGTTTTTTATATTCTATTTTGTCCTGAAAGAACAAAAAAAACCTCCGAGACTATGCTCGGAGGACGAAAAACTTTCGTGTTACCACCTCTGTTCGCCTATCCCTCGCGGAATAGACCTCATCGGGTACCATCATACCCTATGCCTGTAACGGAGCAACCCGTTGCAACTTACTTGTCCTTTGGTGACTTTCGATGCAAAGCTCGCGGAGTGTATTTCCAAAACGGTCCTGTCACTGCCTCGCACCAAACGGCAGTTCTCTGTGCACACGTGACGCTCTGCACTTGATTTCCGGTCGTCGCCTTTTTGTATTATGCACCCATTATACCACTTTTTTCGCGCTTGTCAACCCCTTTTTTTGAATTTTTATGCAATTTTTTACATTTTTTGAGGTAGGAAAAAGTGTGTTATTGAAGGTACGGCTTTTTTCTGCATTCACTGTAATAGCAAAAGTGTCCTGGTTTTTTTATCATTTCTTTTGCAAAAATTAAAAATGCAATAAAAGAGGGGGTGGGCTTGAAATAATATATTGTTTGGATTTCATCGTCCAATTCGATTTCTGTTTTAGCCAACAACTTATATTTTTCGAGGATGCTGATGATTTGCTTTACTTTGCTTGCTTCAATTTTTAATTTTTTTATAAACAGATTTTCTGTGAAGCCTTTATTATTTTCGCGTCTGTTTAAGAAAACGCAAGCATCAAATACATCTTTATCCGAAAAATCTCTAAAGAATGTTAGATAATCAACTCCTTCAAAAAGTGCAGAGTTCGTGTCTTGAATTTCGGGAACTAATAGGAAATATTGCAGTTTGTTTGCAATTCCCATTCGTGTGAACCCATGATCAGATAATATACTTGAATATCTTTGGTCCTGCTTTTCTAGTTTGTTTTCATAATCCTCAATGCTACCATCTTCAAAATGACCATTTTCGAGGAGAAAACTTAAGGAAGAAGGATATAGTGCTCTTTCGATATCCCAACAGTAATTCAAAACCGTTTTGAATTGTTGCTCGGGGGTTGTTTCCTGAATCTTTTTTATCAGAGATGCTTGTAAATCAGTGTAATCTGTAATGGAACGGTTGAAGAGTTCATCAATTGGTACGGTAAAGAAATCAGCGATTTTTGGTAAAATTTCTACGTCTGGCGCACCACCGTTTTCCCATTTCGAAACTGCCTGCGTGCTCACGCCCACATATTTTGCGAGTTCCTCTTGCGTAACGCCTTTTTCGCGGCGCAACTGCGCAATCTGTTTTCCCAACATTTCAATATTCATCGTGTTTCTCCTTTGTGTTTGTATAATCCAAAAGCAGCTTTTGTTTTATTCATTATAACACAATCTACGGTTGATTACAATAGAGGCGATTTTGGCAAAAATCAAACGGCGGTTGATTTTCATCGGCAAACTAACATAGTGGAGCGGATAGGGTTGGTGGCCCCTAGCCGCTTGCGAGAGCTCACTACTGTCTGTTCGCAAATAAACGAATTTCGCCAGCAAAACTGACCGTCAGCGCACAAGCATTCCCATTTGTGCAAACAAAAAAACTTCCTTTGTGAGGAAGTTTTTGAAGGGGAGTGGGGAAACTTTTTTCAAAAAGTTTCCCCACAAATATTCCGTGTCTTATTTCTTAAGGTTAGCTTCAAGAGTAGCGAGTTCCTCGTAGAGCTCTGTGGGAACGCGGTCGCCAACCTGCTTGTAGAACGCCTTGATGTTTTCAACGTCCTCGAGCCAGCTCTCGTTGTCGATGGTGAGCAGCTCGCGGATGGTATCAACGGTAACGTTCTCAAGTCCTTCAATGTTGATGTCCTCAGCCTTGGGAACAAAGCCGATAGGAGTCTCAACAGCGTCAACCTTGCCGTCGCAACGGTCGAGGATCCACATAAGAACTCTCATGTTGTCACCAAAGCCGGGCCAAATGAAGTGACCTTCAGCATCGGTACGGAACCAGTTAACGTGGAAGATCTTGGGAGCGTGGGGGATCTTTTTACCCATGTTGAGCCAGTGTTGGAAGTAGTCGCCCATATCGTAGCCTACGAAGGGACGCATAGCCATGGGGTCGCGGCGAACAACGCCAACGGCACCTGCAGCAGCTGCGGTGGTCTCGGAAGCCATAATGGAACCTACGAAAGTACCGTTCTGCCAGTTGCGAGATTCGTAAACCAGGGGAGCGGTCTTTGCACGACGGCCGCCGAAGATGATAGCGGAGAGCGGAACGCCCTTGAGGCTATTGAACTCGGAGGAGATGCAAGGGCAGTTGGTAGCCATAGCAGTGAAACGGGAGTTGGGGTGCGCACCGGAGGTGTTGACCTTGTCTGCCTTGTCGTACTTGGTGTAATCCCACTTTTCGCCCTTCCAGTTGAGCGCGTTCTTGGGGGGATTGTTGTCAAGACCTTCCCACCAAACGGTGTTGTTGTCAAGGTCGTGGCAAACGTTGGTAAAGATGCAGTTCTTCTTGGTGGTCATAAGAGCATTGTAGTTAGAATGCTCGTTGGTACCGGGAGCTACGCCAAAGAAGCCGTTTTCGGGGTTGATCGCATAAAGTCTGCCATCCTCACCTACGCGGATCCAAGCGATGTCATCGCCAACGGTCCAAACCTTGTAGCCGGCCTTCTTATAGATCTCGGGCGGAATGAGCATTGCAAGGTTGGTCTTGCCGCAAGCAGAGGGGAATGCAGCAGAGATATACTTGATCTCGCCTTGAGGATTTTCAAGACCGAGGATGAGCATGTGCTCAGCCATCCAGCCTTCCTTGCGGCCGAGGTAGGATGCAATACGGAGAGCAAAGCACTTCTTGCCAAGCAGAACGTTTCCGCCGTAGCCGGAGTTAACAGACCAAATGGTGTTATCCTCGGGGAAGTGGCAAATGTAGCGCTTTTCTTCGTCGCAGTCAGCAACAGCGTGCAGACCCTTGATGAACTCGGGGGAATCACCCAGAGCTTCAATAACGTTGGTGCCAACGCGAGTCATGATGAGCATGTTGAGAACGACGTAAATGGAGTCGGTCAGCTCAATACCGATTTTTGCAAAGTCAGATCCAACAACGCCCATGGAGTAGGGAATTACGTACATGGTCTTGCCGTTGTAGGAGTTCTTATAAAGCTTGGAAAGTTTTTCGTAGCATTCCTTGGGGTCCATCCAGTTGTTGATGTTACCCGCATCCTCTTTCTTGGAGGTGCAAATAAAGGTTCTGTTCTCAACACGAGCAACGTCATTGATGGCGGTGCGGTGCAAATAGCAGTTGGGGTAAACGTCGGGATTGAGGGCTTCCAGCTCACCGGTTGCGCACGCTTGTGCACGCAGAGCCTCGGTTTGCTCTTCGCTGCCGTCGATCCAAACGATTTCCTTAGGTCCAACCATTTCGGCCATGGAATTGATCCAATCAAGAACATACTTGTTGTTGGTCATAGTTTTGCTCCTTTTTTTATGTATAAATTTAATAAAAATCAAGATATTGGGAAATAAGCCACCTTATCACCCATTATATATTATACACATTCGAATTGTGCATTTCAATAGAATTTTTAAAAGGTTACGATTTGTTCATAATTTGACCGATAATATTTGTAAAATATTATCCCCGCAAAACCCTCTTGACAAACACACCAAAATAGTGTATGATAGTACATATAATAAAAGGAGAAAAAGGAGACTCTCAAATGGGTGCCGATCTTGGATTTTTTGCCGAAGACCGCGAACGCGACTTTCCCGAATTGAATAAATGTCCCGATTGCGAAACCTTCTTCGCCGATGCAAATTGCCCCATTTGCGGCAAGGAGTGCCCCGAGGAGTTCCGCGCAGGCAACCGCAAGCCGATCAAGCAAAAAAAGCGCCGCCGCGCGTCGGGCAACGGACGCGTGCAATTTGTGCCGTGGTATCACAGTGTGTGGTTTATTGCCTTGATGTTCTTCACCGTGCCAATCGTAGGGTTCATTCTTATGTGGAGCTCTCATTGGAAAACGCATTGGAAGATTATTCTTACCGTTGCGATCCTTCTGCCGTATATTGTTATGGCGATTTTCGGCATTGTTGTTCAATTCACGGGCAAGCTTCATGTGCCCACCAATCTCCCTGTTAATTTAGAAATGTCAGAATCCGATTACCGCGGAGTTTGTCAAGCGATCGATGCCGAGGCATTCTATCGCAACGGCAAAGGGTACGTTGGGGAATATGCCAGCATGGAATGCACGGTTGCAGAGGTTGCATCAAACGGCTATTATACTGATGAAAACGAGTATGTTATTGCCAATGTTTATCTTTGCCGCGTGCAAATTGAGGAGAAGACATTAGAATTTTTTGTGGTTGATTATCGCCAAGAAAACAAAGTGCGTTTGGCTATCGGCGATCAAATCACTGTTTTGGGAGAAGTCGCGGGTGAAATTGAAGCCGGAGATTCCGTAAGGCTTCCCGCAATTTACGCTCGCTTTATCGATTTAGAATAATTGGAGAAAAGTATGCCAAGATTTTTTATTCGCGCCAATCAAATTGAGGATGGCGTTGTAACGCTTTTGGGCGACGATGCCCATCACATCTCCCGCTCGCTCCGTATGGCAGCAGGGGAGAGCATCACTGTGTGTGATATGCAAAAAAACGAATATGAATGTCAGCTGACCGATTTTCTTCCCGATCGCGTGCTTGCCAAAATTCTTGAAACGCGCAAGTGCGATACCGAGCCGCCTTACTACGCACATCTGTATCAAGCGCTCCCCAAGGGAGATAAGCTGGATAGTGTCATCCAAAAGGCGGTCGAGTGCGGAGCATCCGAGATTACGACCTTTGAAAGCGAGCGTTGCATCGTGCGCGCCAAGGGAGAAAACGAAGCCAAAAAGGTTGAGCGCCGTCAGCGCATCGCACTTGAGGCTGCAAAGCAAAGCGGACGCGGCATCGTTCCCACAGTCAATCCGACCATTTCGTTTGCCGAAATGTGCCGTCGCGCCTCTGAAGCCGACATCGCGCTCTTCTGCTACGAGGGGGATGGCACCGAGCCGCTGCCCACAGCACTCCAAAAAGCGGTTGCAAGGTTGGAAAAGGAAACCCCGACCGTTGCTATTATTATAGGTAGCGAAGGTGGCTTTTCACTTGCCGAGGCCGAGGCGATCTGCTCCAAGGGAATTCTGCCCGTCGGGCTTGGAAAACGCATTCTGCGCACCGAAACCGCATCAGGATTTGCCCTGGCTTGTCTTGTTTATGCCCTTGAAATGAAATAAAATGTAGAAAAGTTGCACAAAAGGATGGTGGATTTTACCAAAATTCACCCTCTTTTTTTGCCTTATTTTTTGCACCGTAGGCACTCTGCCCAAAAAAAATAAAAATTTTTATAAGAAATATTCAAAAACCTATTGAAAAATGCCAAAAAATAGTGTAGAATATAGGTAGTTTTGTACGAAGCCTATTCTCAAAAACACAAGAGGAGATTGAATTTATGTCAAATAGGTTGTTTCAGGGTGTTATTCACCAAATGAAGGATGCGATCGATCGCGTTATCGGCGTCGTTGATGAAAACGGTGTTATTATCTCTTGCTCGGAGCTTGTCAAGATCGGCGAGATCCGTCAAGGCGTGCGTGATGAGCTCAGCTATGCAAGCGACGTCATCACCAGCGGCGGCTATACCTACCGCCCCATGACAAACGGCCCCAAAACCGATTATATCGTTTTTGTTGAGGGCGAAGATAAGATGGCAGAGAAGATGTCCAAGCTCTTGGCTATTTCTCTTGGCAACATCAAAAATCTGTATGATGAAAAGTACGACAAAGGCTCTTTCATCAAAAATATCATTCTGGATAACATTCTGCCCAGCGATATTTACATCAAATCCAAGGAGCTGCATTTTAACACCAACGAGCTGCGTGTCATTTTCCTGATCAAGTTCTTGGGCAAAACCGATATGCTCCCGTTTGAAATGCTGCAAAATATGTTCCCCGAGAAGGCAAAGGACTACGTTATCAGCGTTGGCGAGCACGACATCGTGCTGGTTAAGGACGTTAAGCCCGGCTCCGAGAACAAGGACTTTGAAAAGATCGCTACCAACATTGCCGACACACTCTCCGCCGAGTTCTACACACAAGTAGCCATCGGTATCTCCTCTGTAGTAGAAAACATCAAGGATCTTGCCCGCGCTTATAAGGAAGCGCAGGTTGCCCTTGAGGTTGGTAAGGTTTTTGAGAATGAAAAGAACATCATCAGTTACGAAAACTTGGGCATTGGACGCTTGATCTATCAGCTGCCCACCACGCTTTGCGAAATGTTTTTGCAAGAGGTATTCAAGCGCGGCAGTCTCGAGTCTCTCGACCGCGAAACGCTGCAAACCATTCAGGCGTTCTTTGAGAACAACCTCAACGTTTCCGAGACATCCCGTAAGCTTTTCGTGCACCGCAACACGCTGGTCTACCGTCTTGATAAGATCCGCAAGATGACCGGCCTTGATCTGCGCGAGTTTGAGCACGCTATCACCTTTAAGGTAGCGCTTATGGTTAAAAAGTATCTCAATTCCAAGCCCATCAAGTTTTGATATAGCATCCCGCGATACACTCGCGGAGAGTAGGGAAAAGCGGAATGTCGGAAAAGGTCCGGCATTTCGCTTCCGTACTGTATATGTGCACGCATAAGTGCCAAAAAACATCCATAAAATACGATGTGTTTATGTGACTGCGCGTATTATCTGATTTATAATTTGAAGGGAAACAAGAATGGATTATAACAATTACAGCGATTTTACCTGGATGGAAGATCCCAAGCCGCCCAAAAAGCCCAAAAAGGGAGAGTGGCGCTGTCCCGTCAGCTTGCTTTTGGCAATTCTCTTTGTCACAGTTGTGGCAACGATTATGCTCACCTTTACCTTGACTGCAAGCTGGGTCAGAGGGCAGGATTCCATTATTATTGGAGAGCAACAGCAAACCATCGACAATTTGCGCGATGCTTTAGAGAACGAGGACGAATTTACCAAGCTTGAGGTCTTGGCAAATCTGCTTAAGCAAGCATCTTATTATTCCAACGAATTCGACCAAGAAAAAATGCTCGACGAGGTTTTGCGTGCTTACACCTATGCAACGGGTGACAATTACGCAGACTACTTTACCGAGGAAGAATATGCCGCACTCAGCAGCGACAATGCGGGAGCGGGCGTTGGTATCGGTGTCAGCGTCGTTCAAGAATCCGTGGTCGTCAACGGTCAGGAATATTTAGCGTTTAACATTATTTCTATTTTCAAAAATGCTCCTGCTGCAAGCAGTGAGCTGCGCGTAGGAGACCGCATTTACGCCATCGAGGTTGAGGGCGAATACAAGAGCGTAGCACAGCTTGGCGGCTATGACCAAGCATTGGTTGCTATTCGCGGCGAGGTGGGAAGCACCGCTAAGCTGCTCGCATTCCGTGCCGACGGAAACGGTGGCTATACCATTATTGAGGTTGCGATCGTGCGTGACACCTACACCAAAGAGTCTGTCACCTATCGCGTATCCGAAACCGACTCCAAGGTTGGCATTGTGCATTTGGCAGAGTTCGATCTGCAAACGCCCAATCAGTTCAAGGCAGCCGTTAAGGCTTTGCAAGCAAAGGGCTGCGAGTATTTCGTTTTTGACGTGCGCAACAATCCCGGTGGAGATCTGCAATCCATCAGGGCAGTGCTTTCTTACCTGCTCAACGAGGGCGACTTGGTTTTGAGCGCCATTGATGGTAAAGGCAATAGCGCAGGGTCTGTATATGCAGGCGCGGCAAGCTATTTGGGCGACTATGAGCCTTGCAGTGTAGCCAGAAGTGAGGTTGGTATGTTCGCCGACCTGAAAATGGTCGTTCTTTGCAACGGCAATACCGCAAGTGCCGCCGAGGTATTTACGGCAAGCCTGCGCGATCACAAAAACGTTACCATCGTAGGGGAGACCACCTTCGGCAAGGGCATTATGCAACGCTATTACAGCCTTTCCGATCTGACCGCGGGCGTTTATGACGGATACGTCAAAATGACAACGCACGCATACGTCACCGAGTGTGGCGTCACCTATCACGATATCGGTATTCCTCCCACAGTTGGATACGAGGTTGCACTCTCTGAGGAGGCAATGGAATACCATTTCTACCTTATCCCCGAAAATTTGGACAACCAACTGCAAAAGGCAATTGATGCCGTTAAAAGTAAGTAAATAATTATCACTTTCATATATTAAGGAGATTGAATTATTATGGCAAAGGGAAAACAAACGCTTTATACACAACAGGGTTATCAAGAGCTGGTAGATGAGCTCTACCGCCGCACACACGAAGAACGCGAACGCATTAAGGAAGCAATTGCAACCGCACGTGGCTTCGGTGACCTTTCCGAGAACGCAGAGTATGATGCTGCAAGAAACGATCAGGCAAAGAACGAAACGCGCATCAAGGAGCTCGAAGAGCTGATTGAAAATGCCGTTATTATGGATGAATCCGAAATCGACAGCAGCGTTGTCAGCTTGGGTTCTACCGTAAAGGTTCTCAACGTAACACTCGGCAAGGAGTTCACCTATTATCTTGTAGGCTCCAACGAAGCAAACCCCGCAGAGGGAAAGATCTCCGATCAATCTCCCATCGGCTCTGCACTCATCGGTAAAAAGGCCGGCAAGGAGGAAATCACCATTGAGGTTCCCAATGGAACTCTTGTGATGAAGCTCCTCGAGGTTTCCAGAACACAAGCATAACAGAGAGCAGCGAGGTGTTGACAAAACAGAGCAACACCTCGCTCTTTTTCAAGGAGGATACTTATGTCGCAAAAAGAACATATCGAGAGGGAAGAAAAGCTCGCAGGAGAGGGAGTTGCCATTCGCCATCCTGTCTTTTTGTGGTTTGAGAATTTGTGGTACCACTACAAATGGACGATACTGATAGTGGCATTCTTTTTGTTCCTTGCCATTGTTTGCTTTGCACAGTGCGCAACCACACCGCACAAGGATGTCTACATCACCTTTAGCGGCTCTCACACAATGACAACCGAGGAGCATCAGGCGATAGAGCGCGTTTTTGGCGAGGTCTCCAAGGGCGCTTTTGCCGAAAATCCCCCTGCCGTTGGCGTAACGTCTTATCCGTTTTACACCGAGGATGAGCTTCGTGCGCTTTATACCGACCCCGAAACGGGGGACTTTAACGGCTCGGCTTTCCATACGGCAAAAGGGCAGAATATGAACCGCTTGGAAGAGCTCTCATCCTACATGATGACGGGAGAATGCTCCATTTGGCTTGTCAATACGTCGGTTTATGAGGCACAGCATATGAGCGAAAAGCTGGCAGTTCCACTTGCCGAAAGCTTTGAAACGATTCCCGCGGGTGCATATGATGAATACGCCATTCGACTTGGCGATACTGCGATTTATCAGTATTACGAAGCCCTGCAAGTGCTCCCTGCCGACACGCTGATCGTGTTTACAAGAAGCTATTTTATGGGTGCATCCTCGGATGAAAAGACCTACGAGCAATTCAAAACGCTCTACCGCGCAATCGTTGAATTTGAAGCACCGTAATACAAAAAATTCCCGTCATACAGTGAATATTCAAAACGATAGTTTTTGGAATACGGTATTCGCCGACGATTAAAGACAGAGAATGTTCTACATTCTCTGTCTTTGGCTTTTTAAGCATTACCTTTGTGAATACAAACAATTTTATGTAGACTAATTCAAAAATTTATGATATAATTATAAAAATCTTATTTCAAGTTCGAACCGAAATCAAACCTTTACGACTATATGGGTGAACGTTCAAAAGCATTCCGGAAAGCAGGTAAATTTATGACAAACGAGGAAATTATTCAATATTATGATTATCTGATAAGACTTGCGACATCAAAATGTAACTCGCAAAATGATGCCGAAGACCTTGTAGGTGACACAATGCTTGCGGCTTTTGCCTATATGCATCGCGGAGGAGTAATAGAGCATCCCAAAACTTGGCTCACCAATACGCTTTACCACAAACATAATGATAACCTAAGAAAAAAGTATCGAGCTCCAGTTACAGTATGTTTGGACGAGAGTGTAGAGATTGCGGAGGATGAAGACGAAGAATACTTCGTCTCCGAAGAAGCATCTAAGGTACGTAAGGAGCTAAATCATCTAAGCTTTATTACACGCGAGGTTCTGATACGCTTTTATTTTGGGAATCAAAGTGTTTCGGATATTGCTGAGGGGCTTGGTATACCCGAAGGAACGGTAAAAAGCAGATTGTCAGCAGGTCGCAATCAGATGAAGAAAGGACTTGAAACTATGGAAACAAGAGAAAACTATTTGCCCGGCGAGATGTGTCTGTCTTTTGGTGGCTCGGAAGGACTAAAGGGAGAACCGATGTCGCTTGTTGAGGGTGATCTGATTGCAACGAATCTTTTGATTCTTGCATACGACAAGCCTATTACGATCAGTGATCTTTCCAAAGCAATCGGTATTCCTGCGGCTTATATTGAGCCAATTATCAAAAAGCTTGTGGATGGCGAACTAATGGTCCAGATGGACGGTGGCAAAGTATATACGGATTTTATCATTACAAGACCGCAAAATTCGCTCAATAACTTTAAGCCGCAGCTTGAGTTTACTCATAAGCACTTTGAAACAATATGGAAAATTATCGAAAGAATGTCCGATAAGATTTCCAAAATGTCTTTCGTGCAAAAAATGGACGTAGCGGAACGAACAAAGCTCGATAGATATGCCGTTTTGAAGGCTTTGCAAGATTTTCAGCATTTTGGAACAGGCAAGATTGAAGCTCCAAAATTCCCCAAGCGCAAGGATGGTGGATGGTGGTTTGCCCAAGCAACCGCATTTGATGCTGGATACAATATGAAAGAGTATAACGAAGCATCTGAATATTGTATTCACGGTGGTCACCGCACCTCAGAAGCAGTGGCAGTAGGACGAACTAAACGTATTCGCTTTTATGAATTTGATACTACTTTGTGGGATAGCCCTCACCGTTACGGTGGCGCGTATGAGCTGTACTTCAAGCATATCATTCCCTTGCTGTGGAGTATTTACGACGGTATTTCACTTGAAACATCAGATATCCCCAATGAGTTTATCTCCTATATACCCACTCTTGAACGTTTGGGTGTAATTGGGCATACAAAGGATAAATTGTGTGTTAATATCCCCGTATTAAAGAAAACGGAATATGATGAGGTGTGTGCGGTGATCAGAAACGCGACCGAAGAAATAAAGACGGCTATCGGAGAAGAATTCACAACCTTTATTGCTTCTATGAAAACGCCTATTCCCAAGCATCTTACATCTGTTCCCGAGCTTTTCAGATATCACGAAGCAACCAAGTATTTCGTTATGTCTATTGTGCGTGAAGCATATGACAAGGGGTTGCATCTAAAGGGTGTTAATTATTGTTGCCCCCCTGTGGTGTTGGTGTACGAGGAATAATGTTATGTTAAAAACCGCCGAGAGTGACAGTTTTGTCGCTCTCGGCGGTACATTGTTATATTGTTGTTTGTAGTTGGTTTCTATTATCTGTTCAAAATCAGCTTTGTCAACTCAACGGGGTCAACAATGGTGTCGCCCTTGTAAACGCGCATATTGCCCGAAGCGATCTCGTCAATCAGGATGACCTCGCCATTGTTGTAACCAAACTCAAACTTGATATCCCAAAGGTCAAGACCAATGGTTGCCAGATCGTCGGCAACTATTTTTGTAATCTTGAGAGTCTGTTCCTTCATGCTCTCAAACATTTTCATATCCATAATGCCAAGGGCGGCAAGGCCTTCGGCAGTTACAAGCGGATCGCCCTTTTCATCGTTTTTAAAGGTGCACTCAACGTAGCCACCCTCAAGGCGGGTGCCGTTTTCGATGTATTCGCCGTATCTGCGAATAAAGCTGCCGGTTGCAACCAAGCGGCAAATAACCTCAAGTCCGTGACCGAAAACGGTAGCGGGGAGAACCTCCATCGTAGCGTTTTCAACGTCAGCACCAACGTAGTGGGTCTTAACGCCTGCCTTTTTGCAAAGCTCAAAATAGTAAACCGAGGTCTCGAGATTTGCCTTTCCAATGCCGTCAATCGTCAAACCAACGGTGTTTTCACCGGGATCGAATACGCCGTCCTTGCCGGTGCAATCGTCCTTAAATTTCAACATAACGTTGCCGTTTTCAAGCTGATAAACATCCTTGGTCTTTCCGGTATAGATCTTTTTCATACGCTACTCTCCTTTAATTTGAGTTCCCAAAGCCGCTGTGCACGCTGCCACATCGGTCGGGTTGCTTTCACGAGGATATTATACCACAATCAAGTAGGCTTGTCAATGAATGCAAACAAAAAAATATGTACAAAAAATGAAAAAATATTTTGCTATTTTTTGTTTTTTGGTTGACATTTTTGCCTTTTTGCGTTATAATAATATGTATGTTGCAAACATTTTGAGGGAAGGAGAGTAAACTGCCGTGCACAATGGTGATCTGCTTCAAATTATAAAAGATGGTATGTCCTCTTTTTCCAAGGGACAGCGCCTAATTGCGGCGTATATCCTTGAGCATTACGATAAAGCCGCATATTATACCGCATCAAAGCTGGGCACGATCGTTGGCGTTTCCGAGTCAACGGTGGTGCGTTTTGCAAACGAGCTTGGCTACGAGGGCTATCCCGAGCTGCAAAGAGCGCTCAAAAAGCTGATTCGTAACCGCCTGACCTCGTTTCAACGCGTTGAGGTTACCAATAGCCTCATCGGAGAGGATGATGTGCTTGAAAGAGTGCTCACCTCGGATATTGAAAAAATCAGACAAACCGCTGCCGAAATTGATCACGCGTCCTTTTCCGCAGCAGTACAAAATATAGTAAACGCCAAAAACATTTACATCATCGGTGTGCGTTCGTCTTCAACGCTGGCAGGCTTTCTCAACCATAGCTTGCGCATGATCTTTGATAACGTTCGGTTTGTACAAACCACTTCGGGCAGTGAGATGTTCGAGCAGATCATGCAGATCGGTGAGGGTGATGTTATGATCGCCATCAGCTTTCCGCGTTACTCCAGCCGCATCATCAATGCGGTGGAATACGCAAAGGGAAGAGGTGCCGATGTGGTAGCACTTACAGATAGCAATCTTTCTCCCATTGCCGACTCGGCAGACCAGCTTCTCATAGCGCACAGCGATATGGCATCCTTTGTCGATTCTCTGGTCGCTCCCTTGAGCATTATCAACGCACTTGTGGTAGCGGTTGCGCGTGAGCGCGAGGCTGAGGTCAGCGAGCGTTTGCGTGTTCTTGAAGAGGTCTGGGACCGTTATGACGTCTATGACAAAAAAGGAAACTGACGTGCGTCGCGTAGCGGTCATTGGCGCGGGAGCTGCCGGTATGATGGCAGCCATCACCGCCGCCGAAGCAGGTGCCAACGTCACGCTTTTTGAAAGAAACGACCGCGTGGGCAAAAAGCTCCGCATCACAGGCAAGGGGCGTTGCAACGTTACCAACAACTGCGATAACAACGAGTTTCTTACCAACGTGCCCACCAATCCGCGCTTTTTATATGCATCACTTTCGCGCTTTTCCACGGCAGATACAATGGCTTTTTTTGAAGAAGCAGGCGTTCCGCTTAAAACCGAGCGCGGCAAACGTGTGTTTCCCGTCTCCGATAGAGCCGCAGATATCGTCTCGGCAATGGAGAAAAAATGCCGCGAGGCAGGGGTGACGATCGTTCATCGCCGCGTGCGCGGACTTCTTGTGCAGGATGGTCGCATTTGCGGCTTGCGTTATGGCGAGAGCGAGGAAGCGTTTGATGCCGTTATCGTTTGCACGGGCGGACGTTCCTATTCGATGACGGGCTCCGACGGTGACGGATACCGCTTTGCCACCGAGGCAGGGCACACCGTTACAGCGCTGCATCCGTCTCTGGTGCCCCTTGTGGCAGAGGGAAGGCTTTGCGCATCCTTGCAAGGGCTTTCACTCAAAAACGTGTCGCTTACCATTAAGCTGACACAATCCCAAAAAACTGTTTACGAGGATTTTGGCGAGATGCTTTTTACGCACTACGGACTGACAGGTCCCTTGGTGCTTTCGGCATCGGCGCATCTATCCGATATTACTCCCGGCAAATACGAGGCTCTTATCGATCTCAAGCCGGCACTTGACGAAAAGACCTTGGATGCTCGCATCCTTTCGGATTTTTCAAAATATCAAAACCGCGACCTGATCAACGCGTTGGACGATCTTTTGCCGCAAAAAATGATCGCACCCTACATTGGGCTGTGCGGCATTGATCCGCGCAAAAAGGTCAACTCTATCACACGCGAGGAGCGCGAAAGGATGGTGCACGTGCTCAAGGGTATTCGCGTCGGTCTTATCGGGTTCCGTCCCATCGAGGAAGCCATCGTTACACGCGGTGGTGTCAGTGTAAAAGAGGTCGATCCCAAAACGATGCAATCCAAGCTTGTAGAGGGGCTTTACTTTGCGGGCGAGGTTTTGGATGTTGACGCCTACACAGGCGGCTTCAATCTGCAAATCGCATTTTCCACCGCCACCGTAGCAGGCACCTCCGCTGCGTGGGGATAAAATTTATTCATAAAAGGAAAAAGCACTATGATTCAAATTGCTATTGACGGCCCAAGCGGCGCCGGCAAATCAACGGTTGCAAAGGCAGTTGCCCGTGAGTTGGGCATTATATACGTCGATACCGGGGCGCTTTACCGCACCGTCGGCTATTTCGTTCGCTCGCGCGACGTCGACCCCAAGGATCCCGTAGGCGTTGCGGCTCTTCTGCCCGAAATTTCGGTCGAGCTCAAATATGAGAACGGACGTCAGATCGTATGCCTGAACGGCGAGGATCTCGGCGATCGCATCCGCACGCCCGAAATGTCGATGTATGCCTCTGCCGTATCTGCCATTCCCGCAGTGCGCACCTTCCTTTTGGAAACGCAAAGAAAGATCGCGCGCGAGAACAGCGTTATTATGGACGGTCGCGACATCGGCACAGTCATTTTGCCCGATGCAAACGTCAAGATCTTTTTGACCGCCTCTGATGAGTGCCGCGCCACCCGCCGCCGCGATGAGCTGATTGCAAAAGGAATTGCGGTCACCTATGAGGAAGTGCTTGCCGATATGATCGAGCGAGACCGCAACGATAGCACCCGTGCAGTTGCTCCTGCAGTTGCTGCCGAGGATGCCGTTTTGTTTGATAACTCCTGGATGACTCCCGAGGAGTGCACCGCGGCGATCATCAAATTGATTAAGGAAAAGACCGAGGCATGAGCGGCTCTCGAACCATAGAGATCGCGCCGCACGCAGGCTTTTGCTTTGGCGTAAAGCGTGCCGCAGAGGCACTTGAGAATGTCGTTCAAACGCTTGCCGACAAGGGCGAGGTCTGCACGCTCGGACCGCTGATCCATAACGAGAGCTATATCCGCTCTCTTGAGGCGCGCGGCATCTTCGCCATTGATGAGGGCGAGGCACTCAAAAGGGCAGAGCAGGCAAGTAAGGAACACCCGTTCGCGCTGATCATCCGCGCCCACGGAACTATCCTCGAAACCGAAAAAAGATTGCAAGAGCTTGCCGCAAAAAATCCGCATTTTACCCTTGTGGATGCCACCTGTCCCTTTGTCAAAAAGATTCAAAAAATCGCCGAGGAATGCGATCCCAAAAGCGAATTTTTCCTTTTGCTCGGGGATGAAAGCCATCCCGAGGTCAAGGGTGTGCTGAGCCGCGTTGCGGGCGAAAAATACGTTTTCAATTCTGCCGAAGAGCTGGAAGCGGCAATTTTGTCTCAAAAAACGCAAAAAAACGACGGCAAAATTCCCATTTTAGCGGCGCAAACCACGCAAAATTTGTGCAAATGGAACAAAACTGAAAAGATTATCAAAAAACTATATACAAATGCCAAAATTTTTGGTACAATATGCAGTGTGACCGAAGAACGCCAGGGGTGTGCTCGGGAGCTTGCAGCACGGTGCGATGGCATCGTGGTGGTGGGGGGCAGACAGAGTGCCAACACCGCAAAGCTGTTTGAAATTTGCCGCGAGGTGTGCGGCAATACGGTGTGGGTAGCAGATGCATCCGAGCTGGATGTGCATCGCTTTGCCACATCCCTAAACATTGGAATCGTTGCTGGTGCATCGACACCAAGCGAGGAAATACAGGAGGTATACAAAACCATGAGCGAAATTATCAAAGAAAATTTCGAAGAAATGCTCGAATCGCAATGCTTAACTTTAAATACAGGAGATGTCGTTACCGGAACAGTTACTCACGTTTCCGATGCTGAGCTTCAGTTGGACCTCAGTGCGGGCGTAACCGGCTACATAAAAGCGGAACAGATCACAGACGATCCCGCCTTTAAGCTGACCGAGAACTTCAAAAACGGCGACCAAGTCGAAGGCTTCGTCATTCGTGTCAGCGACATCGAAGGCGTTGCAGAGCTCTCCAAAAAGAGAGCAGATGCCGATAAGAATTGGCAAAACGTAGTAGACGCTTGCGAGAACAAGACCGTTCTCGAGGGCAAGGTAACCGAGGCTGTAAGAGGCGGCGTTGTTATTCTTCACAATGCAAACCGCATCTTCGTTCCCGCATCCCAAACCGGCGTTCCGAAGGATGGCGATCTCTCCACCCTCGTAGGCCAAACCGTTTCCTTCAAGGTTATCGAAATCAAAGCTCCCAAAAAGGCTATCGGTTCCATTCGTGTCGTTCAACGTGAAGAGAGACGTGCACAAGAGGCTGACTTCTGGGCAAACATCGAGGTAGGCAAGGCTTACCACGGCACTGTTAAGAGCCTGACCAGCTTTGGCGCATTTGTAGACCTTGGCGGCGTTGACGGTATGGTACACCTGACCGAGCTGTCTTGGAAGCGCATTAAGAACCCTGCAGAGGTTGTTTCCGTTGGCGACGAGCTCGACGTATTCGTAAAGAGCTTCGACCCCGAAAAGAAGAGAATCTCCCTCGGCTACAAGACCGAAGAGAGCAATCCTTGGAACATCTTCAAGTCCCGCTATGCAGTTGGCGATATCGCATCCGTTAAGATCGTTAATATGATGCCTTTCGGCGCATTTGCAGAAATCGTTGACGACGTTGACGGTCTCATTCACATTTCTCAAATCGCTATGCAAAGAATTGCAAAGCCTGCTGATCTCCTTGAAATCGGCCAAGTAGTTGACGCTCGTATCACCGAGATCGACGACGAAAAGAAGAAGGTAAGCCTTTCCATCCGCGCTCTTCTCGAAGAGGCAGCAGAGGCAGCTGAGGCTATGCCCGAAGAATATGCAGAGGAAGCTCCCGCAGAAGAAACTGCAGAATAATTTTAAACAACAACGAATGAGACTCCCTTGTGGGGTCTCATTCTTACCATTAGGAGGTAATGAAATATGTCCACTCCAATTAAAGTAATGACCTTCAATATGCGCATCAACACGCCCGTCGACGGCAACAACTGGTTCCGCCACCGTCGCCCTAAAATTGCCGAGGTCATTCGCCGCGAGAACCCCGATATCATCGGTTTTCAGGAGATCGACGAAGAAATGCAGGATTTTCTCTCGGAAACCTTCCCCGAATATATCATTCTCGGTCACGGAAGAAAGGATAACTATTCCTGGGAGGGAACACCCATCGCATTCCGCAAGAGCCGTTTTCTGCTCCACACCTTCCGCGAGCGCTGGCTCTCTCTTGAGGAAAATCTCCCGGGCAGCCTTTTGCACGGAATGGGGCAGAGCGATTGCCCGCGCGTTTACATTTGCGCCGAGCTCATCGACCGCACAAACTACAAGCCCTTCAGCTTTTATAACGTGCACATCGACTTTGTTGAAGAGTCTACCGCGCAATACGTAGAGTCGGCACTTCTGCTCAAGGATATCAGCGAGTCGCCGTTCCCGTACGTCCTCACAGGCGACTTCAATGCTATGCCCAACTCGGGGGTTATCAAAACCTACCTTGCCACAAAAGATCGCCTCGGCACGGTGGATGTGACCGAGCACATCGGTGCTTCCTTCCACGGCTTTGGCAGATACAATCCTCCCGTACACAAAATCGACTATATCTTCACCAACATGAAGACAGATTCGACCAAGTCCTATATCGTCCCCGACGACGACAAGTGCGGATACTACTACTCCGACCACTACGCCGTTTGCGGATATGTGAGCATTGATTAAAAAGAAAATGAAAGCACTCCTGCGGGGGTGCTTTTGTATTATTCCGACATCGTAGGGCGGGGGCTTGCTCCCGCCGCTTCGAAAACATTATGCTAACAAAA
>JBGVQK010000032.1:0-58231 GCA_045127455.1 Eubacteriales bacterium | reverse complement strand
CGTCCAGGTCAGCGGACACGAGGTCTGTAATAAGAGTGGTATAAGCGGATTTTACTTCCTCCTTCAGAGGACGAGAATCAAAGGTTCGTGTGCCTACCGGGGACCTCGGCATGGAGTAAAGAAATCTAGCTGTAAGACCTCTGCCACGGAAGGTGCTGTTGCTCATCATACCGTTAAGGACCTCAGGCTGCACCGCAAGAAGCATCGTAAGCGCCGGGTGGTGAATGGTTTCGCTAGGGCGGCCAATTCTATCAACGCGAATGCTGTCACCGCTGTGTCCTTTGAGAATGGTGTCTATGTTGACATTGGGTGTGTAGATACCTTTGAGAATATCAAAGATACCACCCTCGGGAGATACGATAGCTGCACGGCTATTGTTTTCTGCAAGCACTGAGGCGAGCTTTTCTGCGGTAACATCATCGGCAAAGAGCTTCAATGGCTTGATAGCCTTAAACAGAGCTATCTCCTTAGCCTTTTCTTTGAGCTCCTCGCGAGGCGCCTTGCCCTTGGACACCTTGTCCTCGAGAGACTTTTTCTCCCTGTCGAGTACAGCAAGTTTCATCTCGCTTTCAATAATATCAGCATCGCGCTCACTGTTGACCTTCTGCTCATATTCTTCAAGCGGTGCGGTCATCAAGGACATTACAGCAGACTTTCTTTCGGCGGGTGCAGCGATGATGACCACAAAGAGATTAAGCGGTTCTGCCCAATCTGATTTGCCGAAAATGCGGGTTTTTCCCTGTGTGCATATAGCGAGGATGGCTAGAGATGCTGCCCCTGCCATATCTGGTGCGGTCTGTGTAGTTTCGGAAACCGCTTTTACATAGTCACGCAGAACAGGCGGTAAAGCATCAACCGGGAATGGCGGCAAAGCATACTCGTCAAACGGTATTGGTGCCTCCCACGCCGGTGGCGCGTTATAGACGTCGGGCGGTATGTATCCTACCGAATTTACTACCTTATCTTTGTAAAAACGCTTTGCGCTATTCCATATGGTGTCAAGCTCGGTTCGCTCCAGCGGTGGCGAGCATTTATCCGATGCGGTCATATAAGCCGTATACGCTTCCTCGGTGTCTCCGTAACGCTTCAGCAGCCTCACAGCGGTCAGGTGCATTGTCTTGTTGCGGGAGCCCTCAGGAATTGCTTCTTTAAGTGCCTCATATTCCTCAAAGGCTTTAGAGCTTTCATAATCTTCCAAGAAGGCATTCAGCGTTTGTGTACCGCGATGGAAGTTGACTTTGGGATTCTCCGTCCCGAAGAAAAACCTGGCAGCATCCAACGCTTTGTCATCGAAATATGGGAAAATGTCATTCACGCGTTTTTTGAGGTCTGTGTAAGCGATAGCATCGGTTATCTCATCAATAAGAAAGAGAATGTGAAATCTAGGGCGAGGAGAACGTTCTCCCTTCTGCCTCATATGATTGCGGCTGTAATGAATAATGTATGTGACCTCGCTAAAGAAGGCCGCGATATCACCCTCGGTTATCCACTCCCTGGGAGTGTCCGAATGGTCATTGTCGCAATCAAACGGGATAACGTTAGAACGGACGAAGTTATCCTTGCTCCTGTAATTGTTGCGATATTCAGCAAACACGGTGTCGTAGGAAAAGGCCTTAATTGCCGCATCCTCGTCAACAAGGTCTATCCTTGTGGGATAACGGCAGTTTGCCTCGTTTCCTCGGACCTTTGCTGCATAAATGGTCATAGTTTTGTTTTCTTGCATTTTATTGCTCCTTTCATTTTTTTGATTGCTATGACGGTTGTAATTGTTTCCTCCTCATAGGCAGCTCACGAAAATAGCATTTTTTAACCCCCTCTCGCAAAAAAATATGTAATCTCTCATAGGTAGCTCACAGAAACAGCATTTTTTAAGCCCCCATGAGTAAAAAAATTCAAGTTCCTTCATAGGTAGCTCACAAATTCAGCAAAACCGGACCCCCTATTTGGAATTTTTCGGAGAATTTTTTGAAAAACACGAGGTTCCTTCATAGGTAACTCACGAAAATGGCAAATTCGAAGCCCTATTTTTGCATTTTCTTCAAAAAATAAAAAATCCGCTCCCCGATGGGAACGGAAAAATGTTATCTATGTATATTTTATCTCTTGGTTCGACAGGACAAACGCATCAGGAGGGGGGATGTGCAAGGTCTATCAACGTCATATACAAAAACTCTCTATAGAGCAAAAAAATTGTTCTAAGAAAAAGTTTGGTAAACAACGTTGATAGACCTTGTCATAGAGTAAATTTGCTTCTAAAAAATAAAGCATAATTCATTTGATGACAAAAATACATATAAAACGAGAGATTATTGAACAAAAAGTACGAAAATCAAACAAAAGCAATTGACATGGCTTTCTTCGCGTGATATAATTTATAATGTATAATTATAAATAAAAACCTATTTGTAGTAGGAGGACAAAAAACATGAATGTAAGTTACATGAAATTATGGCATCTTTTACTTGATAAAAAAATGACGAGAAGCGAACTTGAAAAACTCGCGGGAGTCTCGCATTATACCATGACGCAAATGGGAAAAGACAAAGACGTCAGCACCGAGGCGCTTCGAAACATTTGTATCGCTTTGGATTGCGAGCTTGGTGATATTATGGAATTTGTTCCTGATGGCAAAAAAGAGGATTGACACATGAAGAAAATAGGCATCATTGCAAGACAAAGGATAATCGATCCCCGCACAATGAAAGTTCACAGCGATGCGGGATTGCGCGCATTGAACGGTTACTACGAAGACGTTGTAATAGTTGAGGAGCCTTTCGACAAAACAAGCTTTATTTTGCAGTACGAAGAAGATCATCCGGAACTAAAGGGATGGAACTTCCAGATAATTGAAATAGATTCATAGGAGGTGCGCAATGTTAGGTGCAATTATTGGAGATATTGTTGGCTCTCGTTTTGAGTGGCACAACAACAGAAATAAAAAGTTTGATTTTTTAACGCATAAATGCTTTTTCACCGATGATTCTGTTATGTCGTTGGCTATCGCAAAAGCTATTTTGAATTGCAATGGCAATTACGATAATTTGTCCGCTGAAGCTGTTGCTACCATGCAGAGCATAGGCAGACCTTACCCCGATTGCGGATATGGTGGCTCGTTCTACAATTGGATGTATTCCGACAGTCCCGAGCCTTACGGCAGTTATGGCAACGGTGCTGCGATGCGCGTGAGCGCTTGCGGTTTTGTTGCTCGTTCCTTGGAGGAGGCTATTGATCTCTCTCGCAAGGTTACCGAAGTTACTCATAACCACCCCGAAGGAATAAAGGGTGCCGAAGCTACTGCGGTTGCAATTTATATGGCTCGTACCGGTAGTAGCCTTCTTGACATTCAAGACTATATTCATAAACACTACTACAAGATAAACTTCAAGCTTGAGGATATTCGCGACACATACGAATTTAACGAAACTTGTCAGGATACCGTTCCTCAGGCCCTTGAGGCTTTCTTTGAGTCTACAAGCTTTGAAGATGCCATCCGAAACGCTATATCTATCGGCGGTGACAGTGACACTCTTGCTGCGATAACCGGCGGCATAGCTGAGGCGTATTATGGAATACCTGCGGATATTCGTAAGCATGCGCTCACTTTTCTCGATAATAAAATGTTGTCAATACTTAATGAGTTTGAGTCTACATACGGAATGGTTGTAGAAAAGCAGTTTGCTGAAGGAGATGTGCGACCTGTTGCGTATATGCCGAAGCCCGTGGTCGCAAGCAGCGAGAGAAAGGAGAGTATGATCGGTGCAGTAACAATGACCGAGGATGCGGATAGTTCGTTGGATATAGAATCCGAAGAAACCACCGCAAATCAGTTATATAATCATTTGTACGAAGCATGCAACATTTTACGCGGCCCCATCGACCAAGACGATTATAAATCCTATGTAATTCCGCTCCTTTTCTTCAAGAGATTGTCAGATGTATATGACGAAGAAACGATAGAAAATGAGATTAAATACGGCGAGGATATCGATTTTTATCCCGAAGACGAGCTGCACGCATTTATTATACCTGAAGGTTGTCATTGGGTTGACGTTAGAAACACCACGGAGGACGTCGGAAAAGCTATAAACGATGCAATGATGGGGATTCAGCAGGCGAATCCAGACACGCTCGGCGGTCTTTTCTCGTCATTCGATGAGGCAAACTGGACGGATAAAACCAAGTTGGACGACGAAAGACTTCGTAATTTGGTTGAACACATGTCATCGCTCCCTGTTGGCAACAATAATTATTCCGCCGACGTAATGGGCGACGCATACGAATACTTAATTAAGAAATTTGCAGATATGAGCAAAAAGAACGCGGGTGAGTTTTATACCCCTCGTTCAGTCGTTAAACTTATGGTGCAATTACTCCAGCCGAAATCAGGAGAATCCGTGTACGACCCCGCTTGTGGTACCGGCGGTATGCTTATCGAGGCAATCAGATGCATGGATAACGCACAAGCATCGTATGGTAAAATTTACGGACAGGAGAACAACCTTTCCACATCGGCTATTGCAAGGATGAATTTGTTCCTCCACGGAGCAAGAGAATTTAAGATTGAGCGCGAAGATACGCTCAGACATCCTATGTTCATTCACCACGGTCAAATCAGACAATTTGACTGCGTTCTGGCAAACCCTCCGTTCGGATTGGATAAGTGGGGTGCGGCAGCATTCGAGAATGACCAGTGGGGGCGCAATATCTGGGGTAGTCCTACCGACTCCAACGCTGACTTTGCGTGGTTGCAACACATGTATAAGTCGATGAAGCCTGGAACAGGCCGCTGCGCAGTGGTTATGCCGCAGGGCGTACTCTTCCACGGGGGACGTGAAGGTACCATTCGTCAAAGAATGATTGAATCGGATATTATCGAGTGCGTAATCACACTGGTTGGTAATTTATTCTATGGAGCAGGCGTTTCGGCGTGTATTCTCTTCCTCAACAATAACAAACCGTTAGCGCATCGAGGAAAAATTTGCATGATAGACGCTACCGGTATCTATACAGCAAAACGAGCAAAGAACATTATGACCGAAACCGACACCGCAGAAGTTTATAAATATTGGGCTGATTACAAACCCGTTATTGATAAATGCGCTATCGTTGATATTGATACCATCGCGCAGAACGGATACAGTCTTTCGGTTAATTCGTATATAGAGAAAACGCCAGCTCCGCCTATGGATCCGAAGAAAGTACGTAGAGATTTTATAGAGGCAGTTCAAGAGGTGCAGCGTTGTGAAGACATATTAAAAGCATTGCTTAAGGAAGGAGGATACATCGATGGCTAACCGTATGACAATAGATGAGCTGAAGTCATATCTTTGGCAATCCGCTGTACTTTTGCGCAGCAACATTGACGCAGGCGCGTATAAGCAGTATATTTTCCCGCTTATGTTCTTCAAGCGAATTTGCGACGTGTACGATGAGGAAACAGAAGCAGCCGTAGAGGAATACGGTGATGATATCGAATTGTACCCTGAAACAGAATTGCATACCTTCGTCATTCCCAAGGGACATCATTGGAGCGACGTGCGTCAAGTAACTGAGGATGTTGGTGCCGCTATCGTAGCAGCGTTCCGTGAAATTGAAAAAGCCAATGGTGAAAAAATGGTTGGTATTTTCGGTGACGGCGCATGGACTAACAAAAACAGATTGCCTGACAGATTGTTAAAAGATTTGCTCGAACATTTCTCTTCCAAGACGCTTTCGCTGGCAAATTGTCCCGAGGACGAACTCGGTCAAGGTTACGAATACCTTATCAAACAGTTTGCTGACGATAGTGGACATACCGCACAGGAATTCTACACAAACAGAACCGTTGTGCATCTTATGACCGAAATTTTGCAGCCCCAGAGTGGAGAATCGGTTTACGACCCCACTTGCGGCAGCGCAGGCATGCTTATTTCGTGTATTGCGCACTTAAAGAAGCAAGGCAAAGAATGGAGAAACCTTCGCATTTTCGGACAGGAAATAAATCAGCTTACCAGTGCTATCGGACGAATGAATTTGTTTCTTCATGGCGTGGAGGATTTCCAAATTGCAAACGACGATACATTGAAGCGTCCCGCATTTATTGATAGAGGGCAGTTGCAGCAATTTGATATGATTCTCGCAAATCCGCCTTACTCCATAAAGCAGTGGGACAGAGGTGCTTTTGAAAACGATAAGTACGGTCGTAACTTCCTTGGTACTCCGCCTCAGGGACGCGCTGACTATGCGTTCTTACAGCACATTATTAAGAGCTTGGATCCGAATACCGGCAGATGTGCTATTCTGTTCCCTCACGGCATTCTTTTCCGAAACGAAGAAAAGGAAATGCGAAAGAAACTCATACAGAGCGACCTCGTAGATTGTGTGATCGGACTTGGACCCAACCTGTTCTTTAACGCGCCTATGGAAGCGTGCATTTTGATTTGTAGAACAAACAAAGAACTCAAGAAACGCGGAAAAGTGCTTTTCATCAATGCGGTCAAAGAAGTAACCCGTAAAAACGCACAAAGTTATTTGGAAGACAGTCATATTGCACACATGGTGTCGGCGTATGAAAATTATGCAGACGAGGAGCATTATGCAAGAGTCGCAACCATTGAGGAAATCGAAACGCACGATTTTTCGTTGAACATTGCTCTTTACGTTAGAGATGGCGTAATTGTGGATCCCGTATTATCAATTGCAGAATGCGTCGATGATTGGATGTCACAGAGCGTTACCGCAGCAGAGGCGACACAGGCGCTTATGGCGCTGATTTCAAAGGAGGACTGACATGGCACTTGTTAAACTTGGTGATGTAGCCAGAGAATACAAAGCAACAATAAAGAACGCAGCCGGTCTTCCCGTTGTCGGTCTGGAACATCTTACACCTAGAGAATTGATTTTGGAAAACTGGGATTCGGACGTGGAGACCACTTTTACAAAAGGATTCAAAAAGGGACACATATTATTTGGACGTCGTCGTGCGTACCTAAAAAAAGCTGCAATCGCTCCTTTCGATGGTATTTGTTCAGGCGATATAACAGTAATTGAAGCTATACCAGAAAAAATCAATCCTGATTTGCTTCCATTCGTAATTCAGAATGACGCATTGTTCGATTTTGCGATTGGAATGTCTGCTGGCTCACTTTCGCCCCGCGTCAAATGGGAACAATTGAAAGAGTACACATTCGAATTGCCCGAAATGGACAAGCAGCAAGCACTCGTTGATATTTTGACGGCGGCACTTCAAACAAAAAAAGCATATCAAAGACAGTTGGCAGCAACCGATGAGCTGGTAAAATCGCAATTTATCGGGGAGAAATACGCCTTCCGTCATAGAAATGGAGGTGTGTTATATGCCTAAATACAGATTTACGGAAATTGCGATAAATAGCACAGAAAAGAAGAAACCGACAGAGGCGGACAAAGAGACCTATATAGGGCTTGAACATCTTGACACAGGCACATTGAAGGTGTCGAGATGGGGATCCGAGATTGCGCCCATTGGCGAAAAGCTGATAATGAGAAAAGGCGATGTTCTTTTCGGGAAAAGACGCGCATATCAGAAAAAAGTTGGTATTGCCCCTTTCGACGGAATATTCTCAGCACATGGCATGGTTTTACGTCCCAAAGAGGACGTAGTGACCAAGGAATATTTCCCGCTGTTTATCAGCTCAGATTATTTCTTGAACGAGGCGATAAGAATATCCGTTGGGTCTCTTTCGCCAACAGTTAACTGGAAAGATTTGAAGGATTTGTGCTTCGAATTGCCGACAATAGAGGAACAAAGGCGCATTGCACCGATAATTTGGGCTGCTATTGAGGCAAAAAATGCTTACCGCACATTAATTGCGCGCGCAGACGAACTCGTTAAGTCGCAATTTATCGAGATGTTTGGCGCAGACGCAGCTGAGCGAAATGGATATAGTTTAGTTGCGTTGTCTGATATTTTTGATAAACCGCAAGGCGGTGAGTGGGGTGAAGACGATACAACCGGTATCGGCACACCCGTGTTAAGGACAACCAATTTCACTGACGGAGGATACATAGATTATTCTGATGTAGCCACACGCATTATTCCAGAAGAGAAAATCAAGAAAAAAGCGCTTACCCCAGGAGACATATTGATTGAAAAATCTGGTGGATCTGGCGAAAAACCAGTTGGACGTGTCGTATTTTTCGAAGGAGAACCTGAAAAATACTTGAATAATAATTTTACCGCAAGATTGCATTTGAGTGGTAAATACACCTTTAATCCAGCATACGTATTTTACTTCATGTTTGTTAATTATTGGCAAGGAGGAACAAAAATATTTGAAGGCAAAACCACAGGAATACACAATCTTAGATTAGGTGATTTTCTGAATGGAACTCAAATTCCTATAGCCGAAATCGACAAACAAAATGAATTTGAAACAATTATGCGGCAGAGCGATAAATCAAAATTTGAACTAGAACAAGCGATTCAGCGCATCGATAACCTGATAAAATCGCTTATTCAACAGAATAATGACTAAATAATCATGGCGTAGGATGTTGGTAAAAAGGAGTTTACTAACATGACACACCAAACTATTGAAAAAATTGAACAAAAAATGCGTGCTCACCTTAATGTTGAGCAGCAGAACATCCTACACAACGCGCTTTTGCAATGCCTTTCGGAAGAAATCGTGCAATCAGGCGAAAGCGGCACTGAAAATTTCGTAAAAATCTTTTTGGCAGCAAAGCGCGTTGAAGGGTGTTCGGAAAAAACGGTAAGATATTACGATTCGACAATTAGAAACGTGCTGTCTGCGATAGGAAAAGACATAAATCAAGTTACAACGGATGATTTGCGTATGTATCTTGACGAATACCAAAAGCGCAGCGGTGCAAGCAAAGTAACGATTGATAATATTCGACGCATCCTGTCGAGCTTCTTTGCTTGGCTGGAAGATGAAGATTACATCGTCAAAAGTCCTGTTCGCAGGATTCATAAAGTTAAATCCTGTAAAACGGTCAAAGAAACCTATTCGGACGAGGCGCTGGAGATCATGCGTGATAGCGCAGAGAGCATACGAGACCTTGCAATTATCGATATGTTGGTGTCAACCGGCATCCGTGTAGGAGAATTGGTAAAACTCAATCGTGGCGACATAGATTTTGAGAATCGCGAATGCGTGGTGTTGGGTAAAGGAAACAAGCAGCGTAAGGTATATTTTGATGCACGAACCAAAATACACCTGCAACGATACTTACAGAGCCGCACAGACGATAATGAAGCGTTGTTTGTTTCGCTGCAAAGGCCGTATAACAGGCTGCTTATAAGCGGCGTAGAAATACGCTTACGAGAATTAGGAAAAAAACTGGACATACATAAAGTTCATCCACATAAATTTAGACGCACACTTGCCACGATGGCCATAGATAAAGGTATGCCGATCGAGCAGGTGCAACAGCTTTTAGGACATCAAAGTGTCGATACAACCCTTCAATACGCAATGGTGAACCAGGCCAATGTCAAATTATCGCACAAACGCTTTATTGGGTGATAATTTGATACAATTAAAACGTAATCGCAATTTATCGAGATGTTCAAAGACTGTCCTCGATGCCGATTGGGCGACTTTATCCAGCAAGTTCGCGGTGTTTCGTATAAACCCGCGGATCTAGGAAGTACTGCAGATGATGAACACATTACGCTACTTCGTGCTAATAATATCAATAATGGTCGGATAAACTTTGACGATGTACAATATGTCAACCGTGGCAAAGTAGCTTCAGCGCAAGTAATACAAAGCAAGGATATTCTTATATGTGCTTCTAGCGGCAGTCTCGAACACGTAGGAAAAGCCGCGTTATTTAACGATTCTGGCGAATATACCTTTGGTGCGTTTTGTAAATTGCTGCGTCCAACAGGAGTACTGATGCCAGAATTCATTGCTGCGTATATGGCGGGCGATGAATACAGGCGTGTTATTTCCGACTTAGCTCAAGGTTCCAATATTAACAATCTAAGGAATGAGCATATAGATGAATTAAAAATTCCGTTACCAACATACGAGCGACAGCTGGAGTTTATTTCTTTTCAGCAACAGAGCGATAAATCAAAATTTAGCGTTCAAATCGCAATTTATCGAGATGTTTGGTAATACCGAGCGAACGGCACTTCTTTCAGAATGTGCATATATAACAAAAGGAAAAATGATAACACGCGAGGAAGTCGTTGCCGGAGATATACCTGTTATAGCGGCAGGAATAGAGCCAAGCTGCTATCACAATGAAGCTAATAGAGACGCTGGAATAATAACGGTGAGTGCGTCTGGAGCAAACGCCGGTTATGTTAATTACTGGAATATTCCTATATTTGCATCGGATTGTAACACAGTTTTGACTAAAAACCCCGAAGTGCTGGATGAAGTTTTTTTGTACTGTAGGTTAAAAGTATTACAGGCAGAAATTTTTCAAATGCAACGAGGATCAGGCCAACCGCATGTATATGCCAAAGACATAGAAAAGATAGTTGTTCCCATTCCTCCAATAGAGGAGCAAAGGAAGTATTCACTATTCGTACAACAGAGCGATAAATCAAAATTAATGATGAAAAATATAATCCTTACAGGAGGCAAAAATATGTCACATACCTTTAATGAGCAAAACGTGGAGGATATGGTAATAGCCGCCATTCAAAAAAATGGTTGGGATTACATACCCGCAGATCAGCTTCCTCGCGCAGAGTCGGACGTAATGGTGGAGAGTTACGTGCGAGATGCGCTGGTTAAGTTCAATCCATGTATTGCGGAACATCCTGCGCACGCGGATACCGTTATTTATAAGCTGCGCGCACTGATTTCCACCGTAAGACCCCACGACCTTGTAACGCAGAACGAGCGATTCAAGAAGCTTATTTTTGAAGAAAACAGCTTCCCGTTTGATAAGGACGGCCGTTCCATCAGCATTAAGTTTTTCGATTATGATAATCCGGAAAACAACCATTTTGTCGTTACAAATCAATGGGTTTACCCGCAAAAGGTAGGAGGAAAGCGTCTTGACGTAGTTCTCCTTATAAACGGATTCCCTGTGGCAGTGGGTGAAATGAAGTCTCCTGTTAGACCCGCTATTAGCTGGATGGACGGTGCAGGCGATATACTCGACTACGAAAAATCCATACCAGAAATGTTTTTAACGAACATTTTGAATTTCGCCACTGAAGGAAAATGTTTCCGATACGGATCCATCAATGCGCCCGTTACGCTCTGGGGGCCCTGGTACGCAGATATTGAGCATGTAGAGGGCGACCTTGCCAAAGTTGGTAAAAGCGTAGAATCAATTACGCGCAAAGAAGTAATCCTTGATTTGTTCCGTTACTTCACGCTGTTCTCCACCGACAAGCGTAATCGTAAAATTAAGGTAGTGTGCCGTTATCAGCAGTACGAAGGCGCAAATCTTATCGTCAATAGAGTTAAAGCCGGATACCCCAAAAAAGGTCTTATCTGGCACTTCCAAGGATCTGGTAAATCCTTGCTTATGGTGTTTGCAGCGCAAAAACTGCGCATGATGAAGGAGCTTAATGCACCGACGGTTATTATCGTAAACGACCGCATCGATTTGGCAGGACAGATATTTGGCACTTTCTCTATGGCTGACGTACCGAACCTTGTTCCCGCTGACACAAATGCAGAGCTCATTCGCATGCTAAAAGCGGATACACGTAAAGTTATCATTACAAAAATATTCGAATTCGCTAAAATTGACGAGGCAATCAACTTCAGAGACAACATTATTGTTATGGTCGATGAAGCACACAGAACGCAGGAAGGCGACCTCGGTGCTAGAATGCGTATGGCATTGCCGAATGCGTTCTTCTTCGGATTAACAGGTACACCTATTAATAAGCTCGACAAGAACACTTTTGCTACATTCGGTGCAGCAGAAGACAGAACCGGATACATGAGCCGTTATTCTTTCGCAGACTCGGTTAGTGATAAGGCAACGCTGCCGCTTCACTTCGAACCCGTTCCTGTAAAGCTGCACGTTGACCAGGTAGCAATTGATGAGGCGTTCCGCGAATTGACCGATGAAATGGGACTTACGGAAGAAGAACGTTCCAAAGTGGCGCAACGCGTAAGAATGGCTGCTATTATGAAGGATCCCGCGCGAATTAAAGCGGTTTGCGAGCACATTGCCGACCACTTTATGACAAAGGTAAATCCCAACGGATTCAAGGCGCAGGTCGTATGTTTCGATAGAGAATGCTGTGTTCTCTATAAGAAAGAGCTGGATAGGTTGCTTGGCGAAGCTACGTCAACCATCGTCATGGATACCAACAATGACAAAGCCGATGAATATAAGGCGTGGCGCAGAACACGCGATGAAGAAGCGCGCGTGCTGGATGATTTCAGAGACCCCAGCAACCCGTTGCAGATAGTTATTGTTACAAGCAAACTGCTTACGGGCTTTGACGCACCGATTTTGCAGGCGATGTATTTGGATAAGCCCATGAAAGACCATACACTGCTGCAGGCGATCTGCCGCACGAACCGTGTTTACGGGCATGATAAATCGTTCGGCTTGATTGTAGACTATGTTGGCATATTTGATGATGTAGCAAAGGCATTGTCCTTCGATGCAGAATCGGTAGAGAAAATCATTTCTAACATAGAAGCTGTAAAGGCGAGCGTTCCTGGTCTCGTTGAAAAGTGCATCGGATTTTTCCCCGGTGTAGACAGAACGCGCGAAGGATGGGAGGCGCTTGTCGAGGCGCAGGATTGTTTACCGACCGACGAAGACAAAGACGCATTCGGTGCCCATTATCGCGCATTGAACCGCGTATGGAATGCTTTGTCGCCTGATTCGTGCTTGAATCCGTTCAAAGCTGATTATAAATGGCTTTCCAAAGTGTACGATTCTATTCGTCCTACCGATGAGCGCGGCAAGCTGATTTGGGCTGCACTTGGCGCAAAAACAATTCAGCTCGTACATGAGAACATCAGCGTTGAATCAGTTGACAAAGACGAAGACGTTCTCGCATTGGATGCAGAAATTATAGAAAAATTCATTTCTGGTGATTTGGATGCAGGAAAGAAAAAGCGCAAAATTGAAATCGATTTGGCAGCAATTATTCGCAAGCATCCAAATGATCCTCGATTTATAGCTCTTGGCGCGAGAATGGAAAAGCTCCGCGAGGAACACGAGGCAGGTCTTTTGACTAGCATGGAATTCCTCAAGGCACTGCTTGAGCTTGCAAAAGATGCAGCGCATATGGAGCGTGAGGTTACACCGGAGGAAGAAGTTGACCGCGGTAAAGCGGCGCTCACCACATTGTTCCAAACTGTGCGTAACGATGCAACGCCTGTAATCGTTGAACGTATCGTAAACGATATTGATGGTATCGTAAAGATTGTTAGATTCCCTGGATGGCAGGACACACCTACAGGTAGAAAAACAGTTAGCAAAAATTTGCGCGACGTTATTATGCGCAAATATCGTATCAGAGATAACGAAGTCTTTGCAAAGGCATACAGCTACGTTGAGCAGTATTATTAAGGAAAAACTTGTATGAATAATTTAATTTCACTAGCTCAATGATCAGATTTTGGATTATATGGAATAAACACAACAAAAATGAGGAGGTTTAAGATGGATGCCTTAACGAATAAAGAAATAATGAAGGCTAGCGACGCCATCGACAAAGCCTTCGCTGCAATGACAAAAGAAAACCGAGGTGAGACCGCACAGCGGATTCTCAATGCGGTTCGTAACCTTAATGACCATATTGCGGACAAGCTATGGAGCGATTTAAACCCTAGCCAACCTATGGATGTAAACAAGGTCGCAAGTAGAATGAACGGCAAATACAAATTTATCTCTCATTTTGACAAGTTTTTGAGAGCATCCGTGTCACATTTTACTCCCTCTGAAGATGGATCGGAGCGATTGCTGTTAAAATACTATAAGTATCTTTTGCAATTAAAAAAGGTTGTTTTTGATGCATACGGTATGGTCGTCCTGAAGAATGTCGATTGCTTTATTGATGACACCGACGAACAAACACGGGAATACTATGCCAAGGTGGCGAGGAGCATCGATGCAATAAGAGCCGAAATGCCTCGTACGGAATCGGATAATTATTACATAGATAAAATCAAGCCGTTTTATGTAAATAACGATATTTACTATGAAGTAACGCTGGAACCGGTAACAAATAAAACTAACAAGTTTCAACGTATTACCGCATTTACACATTATGACATATTCAGCAACTACTCGGTGGCATTGAGTTTTGTGGATACTCGTGTTGCCGTTTTCGGCACGTCCTATCCGATAAAGGTAATTGTTGATTGGCACGTTTCGATAAGACCGTGTGAAATCAATAATTTTTCCGATTTAATTGGCTTGTCCATCAAAACCAACCGAGGTAATAATGACTATAGAGTTTTGATGGATTATATTACACGTACACACCTATCGTTGGTGGACATCATCGACCTCCCCCAGGACGAGTACGAAGCGCTTGAAAACAGTTTGCTTTCGGCGAATCAAGGTAGCCGATCGTCTATTGTGACGGTGTTGAATAAATGCCGTGATATTTCCCGGCGCAATATGCCGGGAGTCAACATCATAAGATATTTACTCTTCCGTATGAACAACACGGTGTTAAAAGACCAGCGTCCTACGGTATATCAGCCGAAGACATATGCAGATTACAATATGTCATCTAAATGTATGCCCTTTGACAAGCAGCCGTATGCCTTTTATCCGCGCAAACATATTACGAGCTTATACGATTTGTATCAGTGCATCGATGCGTCAAAACACAAAGCGGAATTGCTAAAGCGATACATCGACAATAACACCTATAGCAATCATGTTTTGTTTACGCCTATCGAGGACTTGACAAATTTCGGCACACAAGAAGAAGTGCTTGAATTGGTTGAAGAATTTAACAACAGCCTGTATTCGGGATTTAGACCCACATCCGAAATAGGCGTTTATAAAAATCATCTCTTTATAAACGAACACGAGGATGGAATATACAAAATTATCGAGGTACTCAAAGACCTAGCATCAGAGCCTTTTTCGGCTGTCTCAAGTGCATTTTCGGAACTTGCAGTAGAAGAATTGGAGGCATTACCCGAGGGCGTTCGTTTGGATGACCCAATCAAAAAGAAAATCCTCATAAATATGTTTTTGCTTTCTCGCGTCCACTTCATTTATGGTGCTGCCGGAACGGGAAAAACAACTCTGGTAAATCATATAAGTCATCTTTTGCTTGATAAAAAACGCATTTTTCTTGCCAAAACGCATCCGGCGGTCGAGAACCTCCGTAGGAAAGTTGTGTTCAAGAACGACGAGGATGAGTTTGTGACGATCGACCAATTCACGAAAAATGCACGATACGAGTTCTCCGAATACGATTTGATTGTTGTGGACGAGTGCAGCACAGTGCAAAATCAAGAGCTGATAAAGATATTGGAGAGATTGGGTAATGCCGCCTTGGTATTAATGGGTGATACATACCAAATTGAAGCGATAGGGTTCGGTAACTGGTTTTCTATTGTAAAAAATGTAATGCCAAAAGAATGCTGTCACGAACTTACTACCCCATATAGAAGTACCGACACATACTTGAGAAAATTGTGGGACGAAGTTCGGAATATGCAAGATGTGAATGTCGCACTAGAGAGAATGGTTCGTAGCGACTACTCCCATCCCATCGACGAGGACATTTTTCAGCGCAAAGCTGATGATGAGATTATTTTGTGCTTAAACTATAATGGTTTGTACGGCTTAAATAATATAAACAAGTTGTTGCAGTTAAGCAATCCCTCTCCGGCTGTTTCGATTGGCGTTTGGCAATTCAAGAAGGGCGATCCCATCCTTTTCAATGATTCGGAGCGGTTCTCATGTTTGTATAACAACCTAAAAGGTAAAATTATAGATATTGAAGATCGTGGCGAAATCGTATATTTCGTTGTTGAAGTGGATGTGGAACTTACCGAAGCTGATGTATTCCTTGAAGATGGGTTATCTTTACTGCAATCCGAAAACAAAAAATCGCACGTTGCTTTTGTTGTGAACAGAAGAAAACCTTATTCCAGTGATAATGAGGAGACCACCAATCATCATGTTGTGCCTTTTCAAATTGCATACGCGGTTTCCATTCATAAATCCCAGGGACTTGAATTCGACTCCGTCAAAATAGTTATAGCCGATGAAACAGAAGATAGGATCACGCACAATATTTTTTATACGGCAATTACACGAGCGCGAAAGCATTTGACAATATACTGGTCACCCGAGGTGTGTGACCGGATATTGGCTCGTATTCGCCCAGAGAATAGCAATAAGGATTTCCTGTTGCTCAAAGCAAAAAGACAATTAACATAATCCAAACAGTTTAATTCACCCTTAAAAAATCTATCAAAAATCACGGAGACCTACTATGAAAAACATTTCAGAAGTCACACGTAGAGATATAATAGACCTTATTCGTAGTGGTTTTGTTGGTACAGAACCTGAAACTAAACTTGACTACTATGAACACCAATATATTGAAGAAGTCCCCGTGGACTATCACATTTGTTATCACGGGCGTCTGGATGAAATAGATTTCTTATCGCGCATATACGATTTAGATAATATGCCATCTACAGACAGCCGATTCAAAAATGCCTCTGGGGACATATGGCAACATACAGTTAATAACGATGACTGGGATAACGGGTGGGTTTTTTCTGATACGCGTTTTGGCTTAATGAATGGTGACGACGAAATCCTGCTGAAGTTTTTGTGCGAGATATTTCACCCCATTGTGCGTATTGAGCATCAACCGTGGAAAAAATTTTTAGATATGTTCAACGAGCTGTTAAAGCCAGACGGATACGAGATTGTTGAGAAAAGCCATATATCCGGAAGAACCATTTATGGCTGGAAAGTCGTTACGCCTAATAGCATTTCTATTCCTGAGCGTTCTACCCCTACGTTCGAATTAAAACTAATCGGCGAAGGGTCATATGCCAAAGTTTTCAAGTATGTCGATACCTTTTATGAACATACCTTTGTTGTGAAACGGGCTAAAAAAGACTTAACCGAAAAAGAACTCACAAGGTTCAAACGCGAATTCGAACAAATGAAATCGTTAAGTTCTCCGTATATCGTAGAAGTATATTCTTACAACGACACAACTAACGAATACATTATGGAATATATGGATTGTACACTTGATAAATATATTTCAGAAAATAACGGTAAGCTCACTTTCGGACAGCGTAAATCCATAGTGCTTCAACTATTAAAAGCCTTTAAACACATTCATTCCAAGGGGTTATTACACAGGGATATTTGCCCTAAAAATATACTTCTAAAGTTGTATGACGATGTGCGGGTGGTTAAAGTATCCGACTTTGGACTTGTTAAAATTCCGGACACTGATCTTACATCCGTCAACACGGAATACAAAGGATATTTCAATGACCCCGAATTGCGTCTTGAGGGTTTCAACACATATTGCATTATTCACGAAACTTATGCCATAACAAGACTTATATATTTTGTAATGACAGGAAGAACCAATACCGACAAAATAAGCAATCCGACTCTCAAAAGTTTCGTTGCGCAAGGCTTATCGACTGACAAGAAAAAGCGCTTCCAAGATATAGATGAGATTATAACAGCTTTCAACGGCATATCAGAGTAGCATTTTTGTTGGTAAAGATATTTATGTCCCCACCAAATTTAACTTACGGGCAACCTGCTGAAGTACCCAAAATTGATAACATTCTGATAACTTTCTCCGCTACCGCTGGACTTTCTCTCAAAATTATGGTAACATACCGTGTTATGAGAGAAAGGAGGTGCGGAGATGGCTTACGGACACCTTGATACAGTATGCGCTCCGAGGCGCAAACGCAATGAAGATAGCTTTAATAAACGGTTGCTGCGGTATTGCGTGGCAATGGCGAGTTTGGGATTGTTGTACCACCGGGGAGAGCTTTCATTGCGCTCCTGGTATAGGGCCGAACAGATACTTGCAGACCGTTACCGGCTTGCCGAGGACAGCCTCTTTCGCAAGTGGCACCCCGACTATGATAAGAACATTGTTGCGCAACGCGCCGAGCGCCTGCTCTACATCAGGGAAACATAATAAAACAAGACCGATCGTGCCGGGCGATAATGCTCGATGCGGCCGGTCTTTTCGTTCACAGAAAGTTATCTGGACTTTCTGGCGAAGTTATGGTAATATCTCCTGCTACAAGGAGGTGAAGTTATGCAAAGCGTACTTGAAGAATTGTGGTACGGAAATATATGCCCGAATGAAGGCTGCCGTAAAACCACACCCGAGGTCAAAGAGCTGATGGGATACATTGCCGACCATCATGAGGCGCTTCTCGGAATGCTTACGGACAAGCAAAAAGAAACGTTTGAAAAATTCGACGATTGCTGGGACGAGCTTACGGATATAAACGAGCGCGAAATATTCGTATATGCGTTCAAGCTCGGGGCGAGAATCGCCATTGACGTTTTGACCGAAAGGTAATATGCGCAAAAAAGAGTAGCACGGAGAAAGCCTCTATGCTACTCTTTGTCCTTTCTGTCCCCATTGTCCCCGGGGCATTATTCCAATAATGATTATTGCATCGCTAATTTCATGTATTGTACTGTTTTATAGGAGTGTTTCTCCAGAGTACCCATAAAACAATACAAGAAGCCATCACTGCGTAACAAAATAATTGTATCAGTGTGTCGGTGCTGTGCTCCACAGTACCCATAAAACAATACAAAAGGCACTTCGCGCGTCACAAAAAAATTGTATCAGTGTGTCGATGCTGTGGTCACCTTTTCACACAAATCAATACAAAGCATGGTTGCATTATTCCGATAAATGCGAAAATATTATTCCGCAACTATTGATATTGTTCCGCAAATGTGGTATAATAATCTCGCGGGGCGCTCTTGTAAGGAACGCTAATGCAAGGAAACCTTGCCTTTTGCAGAGCAAAAGCCGCGAGATCATTGGCATAACACAGGTCGCATTGTGCGATGCGACTTCAAAGGCTTTGCCTTTGTACAAGCCGAGAGGCTTGTGTTTCTGAGATTATGCCATAATAGTAAAAAATAAGGAGGATAAATTTATGTTTATGACCATAAAACAAGCTTCCGAAAAGTGGGGCATCTCGGATAGAAGAATTCGCGTGCTTTGCTCAGAAGGAAAAATTCCGGGTGCATATCAAGACGGACGCGCATGGAAAATCCCCGGTGATGCTGATAAACCTGCAGACGGAAGATATAAGTCCAGAGAAAGTATCCTTTCAAGAATCGAGCAGAAAAAGAAGGAGCTTGACAGCAGAAGACCTTTGACCGAGGGAGAAGTTGCAAGGCTCAACGAGGAATTCATCGTTGAATACACATATAATTCCAATGCCATTGAAGGCAACACACTCACTCTGCGTGAAACAGACCTTGTACTCCGAGGTCTTACGATAGACCAAAAACCGCTCAAAGACCATATGGAGGCGGTAGGTCACAAGGAAGCCTTTGACTACGTTTGCGAGCTGGTAAGGGATAATGTGCCAATCAGCGAGAGAGTTATCAAGCAAATTCATTATTTGGTTCTTGCAGACAAAAAAGACGACCGTGGTGTTTACCGTCGCGTTCCCGTTCGTATTATGGGGGCGTATCACGAACCGGTTCAGCCATATCTTATTGAACCCAAGATGGAGCAGCTTATCCGTGAGTTTTTAGAAAGCGACGAAAATATTGTTACAAAGCTTGCAAGGTTTCATATTGAATTTGAGGGCATTCACCCGTTTATTGACGGCAACGGCAGAACCGGGCGTCTTTTGGTGAACTTGGAGCTTATGAAAGCGGGATATCCACCAATTGATATAAAGTTTACCGACCGTTTGGCTTATTACAACGCTTTTGATGAATACCACGTCAAGGGTAAGCTTTCCACAATGGAGAATTTGTTTGCCGGATACATTGAGGCAAGGCTTGACAGATATTTAAAAATTTTGGAGAGCTAACCTATATACTACGATATAACAAAAGCATAAAACAGGAGGATTTTAAAATGGATTATAGTGCTTTGATTGGACGCAAGGTTTTTCAGGGCGGTTTCAATGGAAATGGTGAAGGTACCATCGTTTTTGTCGAAGGAGAGATTATTAGCGTTGATTTTGGTGGTGTAGTAAAGAAATTCTCTATGGAGATTTTTATTAAGAGCCTGAAATTCAATAATGACGAAACTCGTGAACTGATGGAACAGGCAATTGATGAAGCAAAAGCGGCTAAAGCAGCCGCTGAAGCAGCAAAAAAAGCAGCCGAGGAGGCAGCGGAAAAAGCGCGTCAGGAAGAGGCGGAGCGCTTGGCTCGTGAGGAAGCTGAAAGATTGGAACGTGAAAAACGGGATAAGAAAGAAACGAGAAATCAGCCTATCCATCCTTATATAGACGAAAGAAGAAATAGCGGCAAACATGCTATTTTTCTTGTGTGTCAGAATAATAATTTCCAGGTAGAATCTGACAACGGGTTTATTTGGGCTCCGACGCATATCGATAAGGGTGAAGGAGAGGTAGCTTCTCACGCTGAAATGGACTTGGTGAGAAAGGGAGATATTATTTTCCACCACTTTGCTAACCATATTTACGCCATTAGTGTTGCAAGGGATGATTGTACATTGCAGGCTGCGATAGCAGGACACCCGAATGCGGGCGAGGTTGGTAGATATGTTGATCTTAGCTATCACATTCTTGCCAATCCGGCTAGTACCCGCGCCTTTAAGGCGGAAAAAGCGATGTATGGCTCCATGAAGTACGCCCCTTTTACTAAGCGAGGAGAGAATAAACAAGGCTTTTACCTTTCCGAACTTGGCGAACAGTTGGCAACCATTTTTATTGACGCTGCAATCGCTGCTAATCCCACAGACATAACCTTATCGACGTTAAAAAACAATATTTAAGAAAAAGCGTTTTGTTGATAAGAAATAATAAATAAAAGCTCTTTTGTTGATGATATTTGGTTAATTGTTCAGAACAATGTTATAGAGCTGGTTGTTGGCGACATTGTTAAGAATGATGTATTAATTACCCAAAAAGGCGAAGAGATTTTTGTGCAAATCTCCGAAAATTAGAAAACACGGTTTTTTCGTCAATTTCGATTTGACTATCCATATGAATTTTGTTACAATTACGGCGTTAAGAAAATTTATAAGGATGGGTCGGACATGGTCGTAAATGAAAAAAACAAACAGTTCAATTTAGCATGGGAGGATTTTTCGGGCGCAGACTATTGCCAGACTAAGTGCGAGTTTTACAACACTTGCCGTGGCGACAGAGAGATATGTCCCAAGAACGTTTTTAAAAAAATGTTAGGCACGTTAACCGAGACGGAAGAAGCTGCTCTGAAATTAAGCTTTGGTTTTTGCGATAATAAACAATTGCCGTTGCAAGAAGTTGCAGATTATTTGAACTTAACACCGGAACAGGTAAGACAGGTAACGGCTAAAGCTTTAAGAAAATTACGACACCCCGCAAGGAGCCATGTCATTTTAAAAAACAAATCTGACTACTTCTCAGCAAACTTTGATTTTTATAGAAATGTAATTACTGTAGCTTATAAAGATTTATGATGTAAAAAATCGTAAATCACATCCTAACTTAGAAAAATGAAAAGAGGAAAGTAAAAGATATGAAAGATTTTGTAATTGAAAGCGGCATGTTGGTTGAATATACAGGAGAGGGCGGAAGCGTAGTTATCCCCGATGGTGTAACGATCATAGGAAACTCTGCATTCTTCGGATGTAGTAAAATGACGGACGTTGTTATCCCCGACAGCGTTACGGATATCGGCAACTCTGCTTTTTTTGACTGCGGTTTGATCCATGTTAGCATTCCCGCAAGCGTGACTAACATAGGAAAATCCGCCTTCGGTCATTGTCAAAGCTTAACGAGCATAACGGTCGATAAAAATAACGTCAATTATAGAGATATAGACGGAAATTTATATAGTAAAGATGGCAAAACTTTTATTCAATATGCTGCTGGAAAAACAGAAACCGAATTTTTTGTTCCATACGGCGTTAGCGTAGTGGGTGTTTCCGCATTCGACGGTTGCAAAAGCTTGACTAACGTGGAAATTCCCGAAAGCGTAGAGTACATAGATGATTATGCATTCTCGCTATGTGAGAGCCTGACAGACGTGTCAATCCTTGGACCAAAAACAGATGTCAGCAATTTGGCGTTTGAAGGTCGTGATGATGTTACAATACTGCGAACTGTTGACAGCGATGAGAGCTGTGTGTAATGAAAAATCAAGTTGAAATTGAATTAGGAGAAAAAGACATGATAGAACGAGGAGATATTTTTTATGCGGATTTGAGTCCTGTTCCTAGTGCAGGTGAAGGCGGATTGCGTCCTTTTTTGATTGTTCAAAGCGATGTTGGCGAGAAAAACTCTCCAACTGTTATCGCCGTAGAGATCACATCAGAAATTCCACAAACACTCCTTTCTACACAAGTGAAAATTGACGCAAGTGAGAGTGGTCTTTCTAATGATTTTGTAATTTTGCTTGAACGAATAAGAACTGTAGATAAACGAAGAATAAAAGAAAAAATCGGACATCTTGATAAGCAAATAATGCAAAATGTCGATACTGCTATTTCTGAGTCTTTTGGGCTTGGTCGAGAAGAATGAAATGACTAAGAAATAATAGCTATAATAGGCGAGGACGAGTATCAAATGTGCCTCGATTTGGGCAGACAAATTATCAATTGTCCTATTTGTGGAAACGAAACCTTTAACGATTGGTTTATTTGCCCACATTGTAATTGGCAGGCAGAAATATTGCACTTTGAAGATGAATACTCTCCTGCCAATAAATCAACTATTGAGGAATACACAAAAAAATATTTAAGTGAAAAATATGCTATGATTGAAAAAAACAGCAATTATAAAATTGAAAACGGCATTTTCGGCGGATTCTCCGCCACAATTCACATTCCGAGCGGTGTAAAACAGCTTGCACCATTGGCACTTGCACCTCTTGAAAACGTGCAATACCTGTATCTGCCGTACACTCTTGAAAAGTTCGAGCCGTCATGCTTGCGCAAACCGTATGACGTTATGACAAAGGATAGAGCTATGAGCTGGGGAATTTCCTCACACCCGTCTTATTTAAAGGAAGTTCATATTTGTGAGAACCATTCGGTCTATCAAAGCAAAAACGGTGTGCTGTATTCTGCTGACGGCAGGCAGCTTATATACCTGCCGCCTTCTCGCTACAATAAAACGGTGGAGATTCTAGAGGGCGTTTACGAGCTTTGCAAAGAGTCGTGTTGCTTTGTTTCGGCAAAAGAAATACTCTTCCCCAAATCTCTGCGTCGCGTGGATGATTGTGCGTGTTGTGGGTCTGATCTCGGAAAGAGCAAGATCCCTGCGTGCGACATTGGTGAGAGCGCATTCCAGGGATGTGTTTTGCCTGAATTTACGGAAATATATAACGAGGTAATTCCTGTAAAGGCATTTGCAAATTGTTCGGGCGTGAAAATGATCCGTCTCTACGACAGTGTAAAGCTTGTAAAGAACGAAGCGTTTTCTTACACGAACATTGATAAAATTTACATTCCACCGTCAACGCACATTGAGGAAAACGCCTTTGTTCACGAAGTAACAAAATGGATTGGATCTCACGTGGCTAAGGTGCATGAGAATGGCCTGAAACAGATGAAGTCAACCTACGAGACTTGTTTGGAAAATAACAAGGACATCACCATTGGCGGCGAGGCAGGTTCTCCTGCCGAGGCATTTGCCAACGCAAACGGAATCAAGTTTGAGGTTGTTGGTTCTTCCGACGAGGAGATCAAGGCGTGGTTTGGCTGGCAGGAGCGTATTGATGAGCCTCGTGGAAGCGGCGTCTTTTACGAAACCTCGTACGGTGAACTTGCCGAATTTGACAAAGACAATCTTCCTTTTTAGTAAGGAGTGCGAAAATGAAAAATAACGAAACAAACATTTTTAATGTAGATGAAAATGGCGTACTTACGGGGCTTTGCGGTGTGTTAAATATTCCCGAAGGCGTAACTAAGATAGCGCACAACTACTCTTTTGGCGTTGCGACGGAATGCGATTTTATTACTGAGGTGAATATTCCCGCATCTTGTGAAGAAGTTGAGGGAGATTTCATTCAAAATTATAATAACGTGCTTCGTTTTTGCGTTTCAAGCGAAAACAAAAACCTCATCAGCGAGAATGGGGTTATCTATACCTTAGGCAAAAAGAAGCTCATCAAATATCCTGCGGGTATGGTTTGTGATATCTTCTGCGTGCCGGCTGAGGTGGAAGAAATCGGAGAGTATGCATTTGCGCATGCGAAGCACGTATCCGGTGTCTATATCGGTAAGAACTGCCGCAGCATCAAGAAAAATGCCTTTCATCAAACAACCCATACTGTACTTGGAAAAAATGAATATGGCGCTATAACAGAAGATTGTTGTGAATATCTTGGAATTCGCAAATATTATATTTCTCCGTCGGTGCAGGATCTTGCACACGATATTTTTGACGGCGACTGGTGTGAAGATGGCGTTTTTTACGAGAATGTTATCGTTGGCGGCGAGATAGGGTCTGCTATATGGGAGTACTGTAATAAGTGTGATATCAAATTCCTTGAAGTTAAGGAAGAAGATGCAGAGGCATTTTTGGCGACTCCTTTTGCAGAATTGCAGGCGCTTCATAAAGCAACAGGCGATTTTCCGGTTCTCTTTGACTTTACCGAAGAAGGCTTTGGCGGAAAGCTCGAAGGGGATACGCTGGAGTTATTCGTGCTTGACAAATCCCGTAAGGATGTTACGGTATGTAAACTTGATGCAAGGCTTCCCCAAAGCAGATGTGAAAAGATTAAAAAGCTGATTATCGGTGACGGAATATGCGCATTCGTAAAGGACGCTTTTTGGAATTATTACGATTTGGAATGTGTTTCTTTTGGAGCGGACGTTTCGGCTATTAAGGCAAGCGCTTTTTATGACGATTACAAAATATCGACTCTTGCTGTAGACGATCGAAACGAGCACTATAAGTGTATTGATGGTGTAATTTTCTCATCCGATCTTAAAACTCTTGTTTTGTACCCATCGGGTAGAGAGGATGCTTATTACGAGATCCCATCACACGTTGAAATCGTAGGAGAGCAATGCATGCTTTGTGCAAGTCTCAGATGCATTAAGTTTGGCAGTAACGTCAAAAAAATCTGCTCGATGGCATGCTATAACACCTACAGACAGCATCATATTTACGTCGATCCTGCGGTAAGCGAGTTTGAGGATGACTTTATATTCGGCGTTACAGGTAAATTAAATGTGATGTGTACCTGTACTTGGAAGCTTGTGGTTGGAGGCAAGGCGGGTAGCCCCATTGAGAAATATTGCAGAGAAACCGGACGTGACGGCATCACCTTTGAGGTGGTCGAGGACGATCAGCTTAAGGAATGGCTCACCCCACCACTCGATGACATACAGAATCCTGTAAATGAAGTTGATCTCACCGATTCCTTCCATTTTTAAAAACATTGATAGAGTGGTTGTTTAAGGAAAAATCATACAATGCCATAATAAGTCAATTCTCTGCGAAGGTTAAAATATACATCACTTGGAAAATGTTGTTTTTATCTTGACATCACTTTGCATTTGTGGTATAATATTTATACAATTGTGATTGTAAATTAAGTTTTTTAGTTTCAAAGGAGATATTTTATTATGCCAAGTCGGGTTTCTTTTACCTCTTTATCAAATTCTACAAATGGTCTTACCCAAAGAATTTATGAGCTGATCGAATGGTATGAGCAAAATTTCACAAAAAAAGAAGATGACTATATCAAAGCGAATCTTCAATTGATTATAACCTTGGCAAAAAACGTGAATAATTCTGACGATATAATATTTATTGAAAGAATTATCGATACATTTTGCGACATTGTTCGTAAGCAGAGAGAGATTATTCAAACGATAGAATGTCAGAGCCAAACACAGCCCGTTGGTAATGTTATAGCTCAGAATGGCTTTGCAACATCATATATATCAACCGTAAGCGGATTTACTAACGACGAGCAAATCAGATCTGTATTTTCTGCTTACATGCAAAAGGAAGGTAAATCAAGCTTTACGGCCAACGATTACATTTTACGAGTTCAAAACCTTTGGCGTAGTTTTTATTCCGACTATCAAGCGAGCGAGCTCCCCTCCGAGCTTGCAGAATCAGTGATAGAGGAAGAAATCAAGGCGGACGCTCCTTTGTTAAACGCTTATAATTATATTGAAGAATTGAATTGTTATGTCAGCATGAAAATGGCCGGTAGTGGCGGCGATCGTAATTTTGCCAATACAAGGGCAGCTTTTAATACCTTTAGCAAGGCTTTGTGCGGCGATAATCATGAAAAGGTAAAATCAGAGCGAAAGGAACCCATAACTAAGGACTTTTCAAAATATATTTTTAACGGAGAAACCTTTGTTAAACGTCGTCTGGTGCTGGCAGTAGTGAGACAGTATGTTGAGGATTATCGTCCGGCCACATTCGATGAGCTAAAAGAAGCCTTTCCCGATTATCTTCAGGGCAGCCTCGGCGTGGTGAAGCTGATTGATGAAGTGTCGGATAAATACAAGGGCATCGGCGGTGCCAAGCGCTATTTTGTAAATGAGAATGAAATAATCCGTCTTCCTTCCGGTGAGCGAGCTATTGTGTGCACTGAGTGGGGTGCCCATGACACAGAGAAATTTGTTGGGCACGTGATGGCTAAATTCAATTATAATATTGAGAAGAATTGAATTTATAAATAGGAGAATAATGCAGTGGCAAATAAAGAATTGTTTGATGAGTATGTTCTCAAATTTAAGGAATGGCTGGAATTAACAAAAGGACAAAAAAAGAATACGGTCAGCTCCCGAATATCAAATATCAAAGTGATTGGAGAGCATTATGATATTCTAAAGGAATATACAATTGATGAATGTCAAGGAATTTTTGATGATTTGAAATTTTCATCAACTGACAGTGAACCTAAAACATCAATTGTCATAGCAGGAAACTATTATAATGGCTTGGCTACATACAGACAAGTACTTAGATTGTTTGTTGAATTTCTCAAGGATATCAAGTATGTTGCACCTATTGTTTTAAATTCAACAAACGCAAAATTCGTCGGCAGTTTTGATGAATTTAAAAGATATGTTGGTCCTAAGTGCCGCAATGAAGTGAATATATTTTGCAAAAGCGAAAGACAAAGTCGCAACGGAATATGCGAGTACTGTGGACAGAAGCATACATTGCAATCGGCGCACATCGAGGAGAGACCTGTCATTATCAAAAGAATTTTAGATAAACAATATCAAATAGGCGCCGACTTGTATGAAGTCGATTTGGAGGAGTTCTTTATTCAATTTAAAAGTGCACATATGCCGATAGCTGATCATATTTTCTTTTTATGTAAAGATTGCCATGATATGTTAGATAAAAAGCATTCTATCACAATAACGGATATTAAAAACAAGAAAAAGGCACTTAACCCATAAAACAGCTGTATTTTTTCAACGTAAATATTGTTCAGTTCGTAAGGCAACATAAAAAATATATATTGAGGAATTGTTATGATTATAAAGACATTAATACCAAGCGATCCCGTGCTGTTCAAGACATTGCTTCTTAAAATACATCGAGCAAAAAGAACCATAATTTACAAAGACGGAAGTGTCAAAGTTGAAATATGGGACGCAAGCAATTTTACTCCCAACTCGAGTTTGATGAACAATATATCTTCGCAGCTATGGCATAGAAAGGACAAGGCTCATATCGTTGAAGCTGTCTATGAGATAATAGACGACATTAGCTATGATGAATGCGATATTCTTCCCTTTAATGGGAAATATGATATTCACGTTCATTATAAAAAAGGGTGGTCGTCATTTAGACCGGCCGGAGAACACCTATCAGAGTATATCATAGATAATGATGCCATTAACGTTTTTTACGGTGTTGGATTTGATAGCGGTAGGAGTATTGTGAAAAGAATATCCCATATAGATATGAGAGAACTTATCTACATATTTAACGTGGCACTGCGCAAAGGGGAACTTGCAGATTCTCATACAATTATTCGCACAGTGCATGGACCGCTGTGTACTTATGATTACGAATACTGTGGCAAATCCGGAACAGATTGCAGCGCTTTATTTAAGGATGAAGCTCTCAACAAACGCTATTACGATTTAATTAAAAAAATTACTACATAGTAAAAACCAACATAATGTTTGACGCACCGAGCATTTTTTCCTCGGTGCGTTTTTTTGAGAAAACGCACAATCACAAGTGATAAAATTATTGTAGAATTTACAAAAAAGAGGATTGATTTTTGTGCAAAGAGACGAAATTCAAAATTTGTGCGAGATTTTGTCAAAATGCACTTTACAAATCACTTGTGATGTGATATAATTTGAGCGTAATCACGAGTGAAATCCAGCATCTGCTTTGAGGAGGTTTACTAAATTGAGAATTGCCGTGCTTTTTGGATCATTTAACCCACTTACCAATGCCCACATTTCTATGCTTAAGGGAGCCGTGGAGCACCTTGAGGCCGACTTTGGTCTCTTTGTGGCCACCAACGGGAAGTACCTCAAGCGCAAGACCGTCAAGATCGGCGACGCGTTTTATCTGACCGAGGACGAGCGCCGTGAGATCGTCGAGCGTGTTTGCGAGAGTGAGGAAAACCTCGAATTTGCTTGCTTTGAATTGGGTGGTGCAACACCCAGTCGTTTCAAGACTCTTTGCAAGCTTCAGAAACAGTATCCCGATGCCGAGATCTTCGAGGTCATGGGGGCCGATAAGGTACACACCCTTTATAAATCCTCTCACGCCGAGGACTATCTTGCTCAGTTCAAGATTGCAGTCATCGGTCGAAAAGGAATCGACCTTGAGCCCATGTTTGTAGAACAGCCTATTCTTGATGCTCACAGAAGCTCCTTCGTGATGCTGCCCCCTCTTGAGGCAGGCTCTGAGATCAGCTCTACCGAGGTTCGTCGCCGATTCTATGCGGGCGAGGACTTCGCTGACATCGTTCCTGCTGCAACGATTGACGTTCTCTCGCATCATAAGTCCTCTGACTTTTCTATCTCATTCTCCGAGCGCATGCAGGTCATGATGGCAAGTGGCAGATTCGGTCGTCAGAACGCTCGCAAAGAGGTTTACAAGCTCAACACCGAGCTGTTCCACGATTGGCAGAGGGGCTGCGCCGATATTGATCTTGGTGACCACGAGGCTTTTCTGAATGGCGCGAAGCTCTATAAGAAGCCCTTCGATGTCAGTGATATGGGCACCGTATACGAGTCCACCGTCACCGGCTGTATCAACGCCGACTGCATGGATGTTGCCGAGCAGCTGATTGCGAAAGGATACAATCCCGCAATCCTTAACCTTGCTTCCGCTAAGCGTCCTTGTGGCGGATGGGATGCAGGTATGGGTGCTCAGGAAGAATCGCTTTGCTTTTCTTCCACCCTTAGTCAGTCTCTGTATCAGTTCGGTGATCCCAAGTATAAGAACGTCCGCGACAGCGGTGTCCCCGTGAGGGAAATCGGCTATCCGCACGACATCAACTATGGTGGCATATACTCTCCCGACGTTGCATTCTTCAGAAACAACATATCGAAGTACTATACCCTCAGAGATACGATCTTCAAGTGCGACGTTATCACGGTAGCAGCGCTTTGCTTTAACGGTAAATCGCACTATGCAGGCGTTGATGAGCTTTCTTATCAGGCTGAAGACGGTGGCTTCACACCCGAAGGCAGGGAGATCATGCTAAATAAGATTCGCACAATCTTCCGCGTTGGTGTGGAACATGGCAATGACGCGCTTGTGCTTGGTGCTTTCGGCTGCGGTGCGTATGCACTGCTGCCTTCCGCAGTTGCTCCGCTGTTCCGCGTTGTGATGGAAGAGCCTGAGTTCAAGAACAAGTTCAAACTGCTCGTGTTTTCCATTCTTGAGCGTGCTCGCAGACCGCAAGGACTCAATGGAAAGTTCGCGCCTTTCTACCGCGAGTTTGGAACGTACGTCATTTGACGTGCGTTCCCATACCTTATTATCAAAAACATTCATTAAAGGAGAATCATTATGCAGACAGTTACACACAAGATATTCGGAATCGGTGAGGTCATCGCCAAAGAGGTCAAGGAGAACGATATTTACGTTTCAGTTCGTTTTACAAGCGGCAAGGAGATGCGCCTGGCGGTTAAATCCTTTGAAGATGGCTTTGCTACCGCAGAGGGCGATCTCAAGGAAGAGATTGAAAAGGTTATTTCTGACAAGAAGGCACTTGAGGCGAAAAGGCGCGCAGATTTTATTGCATCAACAACAGCACATACAACAACTGCTGCAGGTCATGCATCGGGAAAAAAAGCTTCCTCTAAAATGGTAGTTAGCGGACCTATTGCAACCGATTTTGAAGCATATCTCATCAACGAAGGATACTCAACCGAGACTCCCAGCGGTCACCCCAGCACTGTATACTCTTACATTTCTGCTATTGAAAACGACGTACTCGATGAAGAGCATATCAGCTGGGATATGCTCAAAAGCAACATCGACAGCATCCTGCTAATATACGACGTGGGCGGAAAGAAAGAACACATAGGTGCAAAGAGCAACTACACCGTTATCAATGCCCTGAGGCGCTTTGCCGAATTTGTAAACCCCTAAAGGAAGAGGGTGTGGCTATTATGGATATCAAGGCTTTTATTGGTCAGGATGTCATTATTGAAAAGACAAAAACCTCCTGTGTGTTGACCGAGATCACTGCACCCTATATTCAGGTTCAAACGAAAGCACCTAACAGCTCGGGGGATCCGTCTACCTATCTGTTTGAAACTATAAACGGAGACCCCTTTACAAACAATTTGTTAAAATTTGAAGACGCCAGCTTGCTTGAGCTCTTCATAAAAGCATACAAAGAATACTGTCATACCAAAGACGCATATTACGAAGAAATAGGCTACTGGATGAGAAAAGATTAATTAAATATAAGGAGCAGACATATGAAAACCTACACTTTTAAGATAGTATATTATCTCCCGCCCGAGCAGTGGAACAATGGCATAAAGGGCGTAGCTTTTGTTGAAGGCTATGACAGATCACACGCAATCAGCGTTTTCCAGCGTCAGTATAAAGGACAGTTCAGCACGATTGATACATGTGAAAAGATGGGTTAAACGCGAATGAAGAATTATGAATTTATGGCAGAAAAGTATCCGTTATTTAATAATGATCCCAAGGAAACGGAGTTTCCCATACCCGAAGGACACGAATGCTTTCGAGTTTGCAGATACGGTGACGGATACGTGTATAGAGTTTTAAAAGAACTTACCGACGACGATGAATTCCCTTGTAGGGGATACTTATATCTTTTCTCGGTCACAAGACAGGAGCTTTACGTAACAGACATTTATGACCAAGTCAAGATACATATGACAGACTTTGAGTACGGATGCCCGTATGCGACAAGCTTTGAGCTTTTGCGAGATGGCGATTGGACTCGCGTTGACTGTAATGATGAAGTTTGGCGCGATGATGATATGAAAAAGCTGCCGGTGAAGTTGTATAGAAAAACGCAGGACGATAGCGAAGAAATAAAGGTTTGCAATATGTGTGGAAAAACCTTTGACCTTTGGGATGAACAGGAAAACTTCTCTTTTGATCACCAAATCGGTTGGGGTTCAACCCATGACTTACACCGCATATGCTTAAATCTGTGCTGTCATTGTTTCGACAAGGTGATAGATTGGGTGCTCCCGCAGTGCAAGCACAATCCAATATCAGAGTATCAAACACACACACAGGAGGAACGGTAATGTATTTCAATTCAATTATAGGTTATAAGGCTATTAAGCTTGAGCTTTCGAGGATTCTCGATCAGCTTACTAATCCCGATAAATATTCGGCACTTGGTGTTAATGAGCCTCATGGTTTGCTGCTTCACGGTGTGCCAGGTGTCGGCAAAAGCACTTTTGCTAATGCTGTTGTAGAAGGTACCGGTCGCAAAGTATTTATTTGCCGCAAGGACAAATCTAACGGCGATTTTGTAAACAATATTGTACATATCTTCGATGAAGCGGCAGAAAGCGTTCCCTCCGTTGTCCTTCTTGATGATCTCGATAAGTTTGCAAATGAAGACGAACGACGCAGAGATGCAGAGGAATTTGTTACCGTTCAGGCGTGTATTGACAAGGTAAAGGACAAGCGTGTTTTCGTGGTTGCTACTGCCAACAACATTCATAAATTGCCCGATTCTTTGATCCGTGCAGGAAGATTTGATCACGTGCTGGAACTTAGATGCCCGACGGGTGTGGATGCCGAAGATATTATCGCATATTATTTGTCACAGAAAACGTTTGTTTCGGATATGGATGTTAAACTGATTTCAAGACTACTCGAAGGTAGGTCGTGCGCAGAACTCGAAACGGTAATCAATCAGGCAGGCACCTATGCAGCCTTTGACGGAAGAAATCAGGTCGAAATGAAGGATATGATAAAGGCCATCCTCAGAATAGTGTTTAAAGCCCCAGAAAGCTTTGATGATAACGCCGCCGCATTACCTATAGTCGCTTGTCACGAAGCGGGTCATGCTCTTGTCGCAGAGCTTCTTGAACCGGGTAGCGTGAATTTGGTAACAGCCTTAAATCACGATTCCTCGGCCGGTGGAATAGCATCAGTTCATCGCGATGATATGTACTTTTACTCCAAAGCGATGATGGAAAACCGGGTGATGTATATTCTGGCAGGAAAAGCTGCAACTGAAATCTGTTATGGAACAGTTGACACCGGCGCAATATCTGACCTTAAGAGAGCCTTTGACATAGTCCATCGCTTTGTTGATGACTATTGTTCCTACGGGTTCGGGCAGTTTATATTTGATTCTTGCGTTTCCAACGAGGCTCTTGATAGACGTGATTCGAGGGTTGCATCCGAAATGGATCGTTTCTATACAAAAACCAAGCAGCTTCTCATCGAAAACAAATCCAAGCTTGATAACTTAATAACTCGCCTTGTAGCAGAAAAGACTCTGCTCGGCGATCAGGTTCAGGAGATAATCAAGTGCGCTTAATGGGAGAAAAAATATATGAAAGAATACACAGTCGAACTTACATGTGAAGAAAATAAAACATGTAAACTTAACTTTTTCCTTGCCTCGCTCGATTATGTGCGTGAGGCGGGAGAATTTACTACAGCAGACCTTCAACGCTACCTGAAATGCGGCTACGGAACGGTAAGCCGGGTGCTGGATGCGCTCTGTTTGCTGAATGCAATAGAAAAGATATCTGGCCCACCACGCCCTATATACAGAGGTGTTTTAAAATAATATGTTGAATTTTAGCGTGTTTTCTGCTATAATCAATATATCATACTTCTCTGGAGGATTATCTAATGGCAAATAAAGATTTTATAATTGAAAATGATGTTTTGATAGAATATGCAGGAGAAGGCGGAGAGGTGGTAATCCCTAACGGTGTAACTAGTATCGGCGATGAGGCGTTCGCTGATTGCAATGGTTTGACGAGTGTGGAGATACCTAAAGGTGTGACAAATATCGGCGATGCTGCATTCGACGGTTGTAGCAATTTGACGAGCGTGGTGCTTCCGGACTCTGTAACAAGTCTTGGTTGTTTCGCTTTTCGATCTTGCGACAGCTTGAGGAAAATAGTAATATCAGATTGCATCGTGAGAATTGGCGATGCTGCATTTGACGGTTGTAGCAATTTGACGAGTGTGGTGATCCCTAATGGCGTAACAAGTATTGGCGATTATGCGTTCCAAGATTGCAGTAGTTTAGCAAGTGTAATAATCGGAAATGGTGTCACAAATATCGGAGATGATGCTTTCAATCACTGCGGTAGTTTGATGGATGTAGTAATTCCTTACGGAGTAACAAATATTGGCTCTGGTGCGTTTGCTTATTGCGGGAACTTGACAACTATCACTATTCCTGGCACGGTAGAGTGTATCGGTGATCAAGCTTTTATGAAATGCAAAAAACTTACAATCAAGGGATATGCTGATAGTTGCGCACAAAAATACGCCAAATCAAACAAGATTCATTTTGTTGCAATAGATGATACATCTTTGTGATGCGGTTGTACGGGAACAAAATATAATTTATAGTTCACAGGGCTTGAAGGAGTTTTTTTATGGGTAAGTTAAATCCAAATAAGATATACGTAAATCTTGGAGAAGTGGTTTTGAAGTTTTCGTATAAGGATTTTATTTATTTTATCTATAACCTAGGAATGGATTATTATGACGGTCTTGATATTATTAGTGATGAGGATTGGCATGATATTCTGGAAGCCCTAAAAGAAAATTACGTTCAATATGAAGTCGAAAAGAAAATAAAATACAAAGAATTCCGCGAGAATATGGCATCCTTCTTAAATACCAAATTTTATAAGCATAAGCATGCATATGAGGTCATGACAGATGTTATGACTTCTTTTGGACAAGGGAATGACACCGCCAAATTAAACCATTTAATCAACGATTTTGAAGAACGCGAAAAATTTAAGCAAGAATGCACCGCGCGTATACAAAACTATTAATTGTATTGGTTTAATGGTACTCTTCCAAAAAGAAAGCAACCCATTTGGGGTTGCTTTTCTTTTTGCATGTGGTGTTGGTTTCAACCACGTGGGCGCAGGGTTATGAGCCCGAAGGGCGAATAACTCGGAGGTAGTGAGCAAAACGCAAAGCGTTTTGCGAACGGCCGAGCGGCAATGAATGACAGTCCGGTGGACTGTCAGAACCGCGAGGTGACCGCAGACAAATTCTCCGCAGAGAATTTGGCAAGACCATGTGGTGGGGATCCCATCTCCGCAACCAAAAAGAAAGCAACCCATTCGGGTTGCTTTTCTTTTTGCTTGTAGTGTTGGTTGCAACCACGTGGGCGCAGGGTTATGAGCCCGAAGGGCAAATAACTCGGAGGTAGTGAGAAAAACGCAAAGCGTTTTGCGAACGGCCGAGCGGCAATGAATGACAGTCCGGTGGACTGTCAGAACCGCGAGGTGACCGAGCCGCAGCGAGAACATGTGGTGGGGATCCCTTCTCCGCAACCAAAACCTTCCCTGGCGAAGTTCGGGAAGGTTTTGGTTTTTTACGAAAGCCGGTAAAGTTTCGCGCTTGAAATTCATTTTCATATTGAAAAACAATCGGTTTTACGGTATAATGATTGTATCAAGCAAACATGTTGTTTTTTGCATTCAAGCAAAGACTCCTTGTATTAAATGTTGGAGGAACGGTTATGAAATTGGCAACAACCACAAGCGATTATTTCGCATATTCACTCTCTCACACAGATATTTTAAAGCACATCAGAAAAGCCGGATTCCGATATGCGGATTATAACTTTGGGAAAGACTATAATCAAAGAGACGGTGTGTATTCCGAAAATATCGAATTATATCTTTATACCGTAGCCAATGCCGCCGAAAAAGACGGGATTAAGCTTATACAAGCACATTCGCCAATGGGAAAACCTTTGCAAGACGAGGACGGCAGTTTTCTGGCGGATACGATGCGTTGCATTGATGCTTGCGGTGCCTGGGGAATAAAAAATTTAGTCGTTCATTCGGGATACGTACCTGGGCTTTCTCGGGAAGAGACCTTTGAACACAACAAGTCGTTTTTTTTGCCGTTGCTTGATCGCGCGGAAAAATACGAGGTGAATATTCTTGTAGAAAACTTCAATAAAATGTGCGTTGACGGCCTTTATTGGATCGATAATGCCCCCGACCTTCTACTCATGATTGAATGTGTAAATCACCCGCTTTTTCATGCCGTGTGGGATGTAGGCCACGCCAACATGCAGGAAATGCCGCAGGACGAAGCACTTCAAATATTGGGACATCACGTACGCGCGTTACATATTCAGGATAATATGGGAGATGAAGATACGCATCTTGTTCCTTTCCTCGGTACGACAAATATGGATGCCGTAATGAACGGATTGAAAAATATCGGCTATAATGGCTATTTTACGTTTGAGGTTGGTTCATTTTTTGCTTCCTCCAAGAATCGGAGACCGTATCAACGTGATATGCGACTGTTTACCCCACCCTTGGAGTTACGGGATGCTTTCGAGCACTATCTTTATGAGCTTGGAAAGTGTATTCTTGAAAAATACGATTGCTTTGAGGAATAACGCAATATACAAGGCTACGCCTTTATTTATGTACGAAAGTGTGGTATAATAGACGCATTGAAGCGAAAGGAGGTAAGGTTCTCTTTGCGAAGCAAGGAAAGCCGAAGCAAAAATGAGTGACATATCTGCAATTGATAAAAATTTTGACATCGGCTCGACTATCAATAAGAAGGGTGTCAAATTTTACGATGCCAAGTCTGCCCCCTTCTCTATTCACGGCTTGATGTATTCGGGAGGTATTTTTCACAGAATACCGGTCGATGTGGCGAAAAACGTCAACGACGGAGTCAGGCATCTGAACTACAACACGGCAGGCGGAAGAGTGCGCTTTAAGACTAACAGCCCGTACGTTGCGATATCCGTAAAATATTTCTCGCTTGGCAGGATGCCGCATTTTGCCTTTTGCGGCTCGACAGGCTTTGATCTTTATGAAGGGACTCGATACGTAAAGACTTTTATACCCACAGTTGACCCCAATACTGAGTTTGAGTCTATTATTAACTTGGGGGAGCCAAAGATGCGGGACATAACTATAAATTTCCCTCTTTACAGTTCGGTAAAGGATCTGTATATAGGACTTGACGAAAATGCTAAAATTGAAGAACCCGAAAAGTATTCGAATCAAAAGCCGATAGTATATTACGGATCGTCTATCACCCAGGGCGGATGCGCGTCACGTCCCGGGACTTGCTATCAAGCGTACATATCGAGAAGGTTTAACGCGGATTATGTAAACCTCGGATTCTCTGGCAGTGCTCGCGCAGAGGATGCAATAATAAATTACATAAAGGGGCTTGATATGGGACTTTTCGTGTATGACTACGATCATAATGCGCCAACTCTCGAACATCTTCAGGCAACTCACGAAAAAATGTTTCTTGCAGTGAGGGGGGCGAACCCATATCTTTCGATCATTATGATGTCACGACCTCTTCATAAATCCAATCGTACAATTGACGATGAGCGGCGAATGGAAATCATTAAACGAACGTATGAAAACGCCAAAGTTCGGGGAGACCGCAACGTATATTTTCTGAGTGGTGATGATCTTACTGAGCTTTGCGGTAATGAGGGCACAGTAGATAATACCCATCCGACAGACCTCGGATTTGCATCTATGGCTAATGCGTTGATTCGGCTTATTGAAGCAGAAAATCTCCTTTGACCCAACAAATATGACATCTCTTAATACGTAAGTTGCTATTGTCCATAATTGGATTTGGCATCTATTTAGGCTGTACAACACAAATAAGGAACAGTAGATTGATACAATCGTATCGACCTACTGTTTTTTATTTCACCGTCAGGTGAAATGTTTTATCGTTAAAAATTAGCCGAAAGTCCTGGATTTACAAGGGCTTTTTTTGCTTTTGTGGTGCATTTCGGTGTTGGCGACATCAATATTCCGTGTCTTGGAAACCTTAAAATATAGAAAAGCACTACTCCCCGTCAAGGTGTAGTGCTTTTCTATCGTTAAAAGACCGATATTCGTTAGATTACAAGAGCTGCGGTTATACCACGATTTTTCCTTTGTACGATCCGATACCGCCGATATCATGAACCTCCCGATATCCCTTGCCTTTCAGATAAGCCGCCGCGCGGGCGCTTCGTCCTCCGCTGAGGCAATGGACGTACAGAGGAGTGTTTTTATCCTTTATAACCGAATCCACTTTGTCGATCTCGTCAAGCGGAAGATTTCGGCTTCCCTCAATATGTCCGCTTGCGTATTCCTCTCTCGTTCTGACGTCGAGAAGAATTGCGTTTTTACTTTCACGGAAGCTTCGGACTCCCTCGTTAATATCCTTGCGTGCGAATATATTAAGAATACTCATTTTGTATCCTCCTTGTGTTTTGATTACGGCTTTATTTTAACACGAAGGCGTGACTTCTTCCGTGACTTTTGTCACAAGCAGGTTTTTGTTGATATGTGGCACAAAATATGATATAATATTCTTGTAATACGCTTGAGTGACAAAAGTCACAGCGGGCACGAAAAAGGTATGGTAAAATATACTCACAGAAAGAAAAACGGAGGTAAGCTTATGAAGACCTTGATCATAGGAGGCGTGGCAGGCGGTGCGTCCTGCGCGGCAAGACTCAGACGGCTTGACGAAAAAGCCGAGATTATTATATTGGAGCGCGGAGAGTTCATCTCCTTTGCAAACTGCGGACTTCCTTATTATATCGGTGGTGAAATCACAGAAAAATCAAATCTTACTCTGCAAACACCCGAGAGCTTCAAGGCTCGTTTCAATATCGAAGTTCGCACATTCAGCGAGGCGGTTGCCATAGACACGGAAAATAAGACCGTTACGGTCAAAGATCTGAAAACAGGTGAGGAATACGCCGAGCGATACGACAGCTTGGTTCTCTCCCCGGGTGCTTCTCCCATTCGCCCGAAGATTGATGGAATCGACAGTGACAGGGTGTTCACCCTGCGCAACATTCCCGACACGATGAAAATCAAACAGTATATAGACGAAAAGCATCCAAAATCGGCGGTGGTTGTCGGCGGTGGATATATTGGCGTGGAGATGGCTGAAAATCTTGCTAACGCAGGACTTGACGTGACCATCGTCGAGCTTTCCGACCATCTTATCGCTCCCCTTGATTTCGATATGGCGGCGGACGTTCACAGATATATCAAGTCGAAAGGCATTAAGCTCGCCCTTGGCAACGGTGTGGTTGCTATTAAAGATGGTGACAACGGCTTGACCGTAGAGTTGAACAGAGGCATCATTGATACGGATATGGTTCTTCTGTCCGTAGGCGTGCGCCCTGATACCTCTTTTATCAAGTCAGCCGGGATTGAAACAAACGAACGCGGCAGTATCATTGTGAATGAGAAAATGCAGACGAGTGCTCCCGACGTGTACGCTGTTGGCGATGCGGTAGCCGTTAAGAATTTTGTAACGGGTGAGCCGTCCTTCATTCCGCTTGCAGGTCCGGCAAACAAGCAAGGACGCATCGCGGCGGATAATATCTGCGGTATCCCCTCGAAATATAAGGGCACGCAAGGCTCGTCGGTGCTGAAGCTCTTTGATATGACGGTCGCCACCACGGGTCTGAACGAAAAAAGCGCGTCTGCCGCAGGCTACGACTATGACAAGACCTACACCTATTCCGCATCCCACGCATCCTATTATCCGGGAGCGTCTATGATGTCGATCAAGGTGCTGTGGGATAAGGCTACGCAAAAAATTCTCGGCGCGCAGATCGTGGGCTTTGACGGCGTGGATAAGCGTATGGACGTGATCGCCACCGCAATGCGACTTGGCGCAAAGGTAACAGACCTTGCAGAACTCGAGCTTTGCTATGCTCCACCCTTCGGCTCTGCCAAAGATCCCGTGAATATGGTAGGATTTGTTGCCGAAAATGTCATCACGGGCAAGATCGGGCAGTTCTTCTGGCACGACGTGGAAAATCTCCCACGCGACGGAAGCGTGACCCTGCTTGATACTCGCACGAACACCGAGGTCTCTCGCGGTAGAATCGAAGACTTTATGCACATTCCGCTTGACTCGTTGCGCGAGCGCATCCGCGAGATCCCCGTAGGCATGCCCGTGTACGTGCATTGCCACAGCGGTTTGCGCTCTTATATCGCTTGCCGCATTCTTGCAGGCTTTGGCTTTGAATGTTACAATCTCGCAGGCGGATGGCGGCTATACGAGTCGGTCATAAATGAAAGAACGGTGCCCGAATATGTCTGCACCGAATGCAAGTGACGATAAAAAAGAACAAGGAGGTATATCTTATGTCGGTACAAAAACTGAATCAAAATAATTTTCATAACGCAATCGCAAACGGCACGACTCTCGTGGATTTCTACGCCGATTGGTGCGGCCCTTGCAGAATGGTCTCCCCCATCGTGGACGAGATCGCCGAGGAAAGAAGGGACATTACCGTTGGCAAGGTGAATGTAGATGATGAAAACGCCCTTGCTATGAAATATGGTGTGATGAGTATTCCCACGCTGATCGTCTTTCAGGACGGAAAAGAAAAGACAAGGATCGTCGGAGCAAGACCCAAAGTCGCCATTCTTGCGGAATTGGCATAAACGCGATATACAGGCAGACCGCCACGGCTCGTTTTGATCCGCGGCGGTCTGCTTTTCATCTGATTCATTTTTACAGGGAATACAGGATCATCCCGAGTCCTGCCGATATCAGTATCAACAAAATCGGCGAAAGCGGTTTTTTTCCGATTCTTTTGGAGATCACAGCCGTCGCGGCAATGATTGCGAAAATAATCAATCCCTTTCCGTCGGGGATCACCGTGCTGTCAATGCTCTTAAAGGAAAAAAGCGTACTCATAAACATGGTAATCGCCGTTGCCAATATCAGTCCGACCACGCAAGGGCGGATGCCGCCCCAAAATGCCTGAACACCATTGTATTTCAAAATATTGCCTATCAGCGCGGCGATGATCAGTATGATGATAAAGGACGGCAGCACAACGCCGAGGGTTGCGAGAAAAGAGCCGAGAATGCCGCCCTGTGCAGAACCGACGAAGGTTGCCATATTCACGGCGATAGGACCGGGCGTGGATTCCGAAACAGCAATCATATTCAGCAGTTCTTCCTCTGTGAGCCATCCGTGAATCAGTACTTTTTCTCGAATGAGCGAGATCATTCCGTATCCACCGCCAAAAGATACGGCACCGATCTGCAAGAAAGTCAAGAACAATTCAAGGTAGATCATTTGCCGGCCCCCTTCTTTCCTCGGAGCAGACCGAGCGCATAGATAAACAAGCCGATACTGCCCGATAGGAGAATGTAGAATATTGTTGAGAAGCTAACCGAAAACACCGAAAACGCCACCATGCACAGAATAACGGCAGATAGAATCAGGATATTGAATGCCGTTTTCTTCATCCGCTTCAGCATTTTCAGCCCTGCCGAAAGGATCAGCCATATCACACAGACCTGTATTCCTCCGAAGGCATACGACACAAGGGTGATGGACAGAAAGGCATCAAAGAACAACGATATGGCGTAGATGATGACGAAGGATGGGATACAAACCGCCACGGTTGCCGTAAACGAGCCGAGAAAGCCGAGCATTTTGTAACCGATATAGGTGGCGGCATTGATAGCGATCGGTCCAGGTGTGGACTCGGCTATGGCAACCATATCGAGAAACTCATCCTTTTCGATCCATTCCTTTTTGGATACGAATTCATTTTCCAGAAGGGCAATCATGGCGTAACCGCCGCCGAAGGTAAACAGCCCGATTTTGAACATGGTCAGAAACAGATTCAGATATTTCCTCATTTGCGTTTCCTTTCAATCCGACAAAACTTCTTGCGTTCTTTCTCCTTCTCTTGAATGGGGATCAATAGGCAATACTCCGCAGCTTCTTTTTGTCCGTAATCAGGATGCCCTTTCTCGTGACCTCGATCACGCCGTCGGCGGCAAGATGCTTCAGCATCCTCGTGATCACCTCCCGGGCTGTTCCCAGGTGTCGGGCGATGGTCTCGTGGGTCATATTCACGCTGTCCGTGCCGTTCGCTTGGGTCTCTTCGAGAAGGAAGATGGCAAGACGTTTGTCCATGCTCATGAAAACGATCTGTTGCATGATCCACATGACATCGGAAAAACGGCTGACGGCTGTTTCCAAAGCGTAATTCTTTACCTCAAGATAGCGATTGCTGACATCGCCAAAAGCTGACGCGCTGATGTGGTAGCAGTCGCTCTCCTCCTCTGCGTCTACGTATACGTCGAAGGTTACGCTCTGCAAAACGCAGGAAGCCGAAAGCATACAAATGTCACCCGGCGAGAGGCGGTAGAGGGTGATCTCTTTGCCGTCCTCGGAAAGCATATAAAGACGAAGCCTGCCCGAGCGCACGATGAAAAGCCCCGTGCATCCCATGTTGTCGTGAACGGGTTGGGAGCGTTCGAAGTGCTTTTCTGCCGTGTTTTCGCACAGTAGCTGCTTGTCCGCCGCGGCAAGCACACTCCAGAACGGAAAATATGTTTCGTAGAATTTTTCAAGTGGCATTGCTTCGACTCCTTTCAAATGACTTTTTTGTATTATACCATATTTTTATGAATTTTTCAATCGTTTAATAGCAAAAAAAGAGCCGACCGCAATGCTTCGTACCGTTAAGGACAGTTTTTAAGAATTAAGAACTAAGAGCATTGCGAAGGCAAATCATCAACGAGCTTTGGCACGGAAACATCATCCCGCAAGAGGATAGCCGCAACAATTCCCCTGAAATGAAAGAGCTTATGGAATATATGGCTCGGCATCACGATGACCTGCTCAAAACGATGAGCGACGAGCAAAAGGAACCCTTTGAGAAATTCCACGATTGTTGGAGCGAATATATGGGCTTGGCAGGGGCGGCTATATTTGAGTATGTTTTCAAACTCGGTATGCAGATTGCTATCGATACATTAACTAAATAATGAACGGGGCTGACGGAAATAACCGTCAGCCCTATAAATTATCTGTAAAACTCAAATCTTTAGCCTATCTTTAGCGAGCCATGATATAATCCCCTTGTAAAATGCGGAAGGAGGGTTATGGATGGCGTTTGTGACGGTATTCAAGCGGTATGAGCTGAAATATATGCTGACGCTCAAACAGAAGGAAAAGATACTTCAAGCGATGGCAAACTATATGCAGTTTGACAAGTATGGCAGAACAACGATACGGAACATTTACTTCGATACCGACAGTTACAGACTGATCAGGCGTTCCATTGAGAAGCCTGCGTATAAGGAAAAGATACGAATACGGAGCTATTCCCAAGCGACTGCCGACAGCACTGTATTCGTAGAGCTGAAAAAGAAATACGAGAAGGTGGTCTACAAGCGCAGACTTCCGCTATGCGAAGCGGATGCTATGTCGTGGGTATGCCGAGAAAATCCGTGTCCCGTGAACACGCAGATATCCCGAGAGATAGATTATTTTATCGACTTTTACGGAAAACTAAAGCCAACCGTCTTTCTCTCCTATGAGCGAGAAGCCTATTATGATAAGGAAGGCGGAGATTTTCGTGTGACCTTTGACGATAATATTCTCGCAAGGCAGACTGACGTGAATCTTTGCTCATCCGTGTACGGCACACCGATCCTGCCCGAAGGCAAGGTTTTGATGGAGCTGAAATGCTCGGGTGGGATTCCGCTTTGGATGGTGGAGGTGTTATCCCGTGAGCGTATCTATAAAACTTCATTCTCAAAGTACGGAACGGCGTACAGTGCGCTGATCTTTCCCGAAATCTATTTACCAAATTCGATAAAAAATAAGGAGATAATAAGAAATGGATGCAATATTTAAGGGTATTTTCGATAACGAGCTGACACAGATTATCAGTGTGCAGGATTTTCTGCTTTGCCTTGGCGTTTCTCTCGTGCTTGGAGTCATTATGGCGGCGGTATATATGTTTAAAAACGAGCATACCAAGAGCTTTATTGTAACACTCGCGCTTCTGCCTGCCGTTGTTTGCGTGGTGATTATGATGGTTAACGGCAATATCGGCGCGGGTGTTGCGGTGGCAGGCGCGTTCAGCCTTGTTCGCTTCCGTAGCGCACCCGGCTCGGCAAAAGAGATCGTCACAATCTTTCTTGCTATGGGCGCAGGTCTCATCGCAGGCATGGGTTATCTCGGATTTGCCGCGCTCTTTACCTTGATTATGTGTGCGATGTTCCTTTTTTACAACGCATTGGCAGGAAATGCAAGAAGCGAAGCGGTCAACAAAACCATAAAGATCACCATCCCCGAGGATCTTGACTACACGGGCGCGTTCGACGATATCTTCACAGAGTACACAAAGAAAAACGAGCTTGTCAAGGTCAAGACCACCAATATGGGCAGTATGTTCCGCCTTACATACAACGTAACGCTCCGTGATGCGACCAAGGAAAAAGAGATGATCGACCGCATCCGTGAACGCAACGGAAATCTTGAAATAATGGTATCAAAGCAAGAAAACCGCACAGCAGAGCTTTGATAAAAGGAGAAGCCTATGAAAATAAAATTGATAGCATTGCTGCTATGTCTTGTTTTTCTTCTTGTAGGATGCGGAAATAAGGATAACGGCGCCACACAAGAAAACCAAGGAAATCCCGACAGTAGCGAAACAGGAACACAGGGCGAGGTTGCCGATCTCGGTGACGATAACAAGACCTTTGGCGAAGATATTGAGGACGAGGGAGCATACGACGGATATTTTGAGGGCGAGTCCGCCGATATTGTAGTCGAATGTGTTTCGGGTACGGATAAAGCATACAAGCTCGAAGGAACCACGTTGACCTTTACAACCATCGGCGAGGAAACGGTGTATTCCATTTCCGGTACGTTCAGAGGAAACATTGTCATTGACGTTGGCGAGAGCTACAAATTTGATTTGGAGCTTCACGGACTTTCACTTGTCTGCAACACTACTAATCCCATTACCGTAATCAGCGGTGACGAGGTTGCAATCAAGGCGAAAAAGGATACCAAGAACTATATTTACGATATGCGCTCCGCTATTGACTCGACCGATGAAACTCTCTATTCGGGAGCGATCCATTCCGACGTTGACCTTGAGATCGGTGGCAAGGGAGAGCTGACCGTTATTTCCGAGAATAATAACGGTATTCACTCGGGTGACGATTTGCAGGTTAAGAACCTTACGCTCTTTGTGGCTTGTATCGACAACGCACTCAAAGGCAATGACGGCGTGGAGATTGAGGGCGGTAACACCACGCTGATCGCCTCGGGTGGCGATTGCATCAAGACCTCAAACAGCGATATTTCCGAGAAAGGCAATCAGCGCGGAAGTATCAGCATTGTTGGCGGTACGCACACTCTTTACGCTGCCTGCGACGGTATTGATGCGGCATATAATGTGACGGTTGACGATAGCACCACCGTACTGAATATCTATACCGATAAATACTCCAATTATTCAAAAGAGGTTACGGCAACCTCGTCGGACGTAAACTATATTCGCTTTACAAACAACAAGTATTACTATTCGGTCAAGTATTATAACTCCGATACGGATTACACTTGGGTGAATGCAGAGTATCACTCCAAGGTGTCCGGCGGTAGAAGCACCTATTATTACTACTCCTATCCCAAAATGCCCGACTATGCAAAGCAGCAGTTCTTCATCTATGAGAAGGAATCGCAACGCGGTCAGGAGGAAGAATATCTTGTTAAGTCCGATTATCTGACACCGAATAGCGGCTCGGATACCTTTGCTCTGACACAATCGTATAACAGATTGAGCTATTCCTGGACGAATTACACTACCAAAGTCCAAGAAAGCGGCTGGGGAGGCGGTCCTGGTGGCTTTGGTGGAGGCCCCGGAGGAATGGGTGACGGAAACACCGATAAGGGAGATCATTCCACCAAGGGTATCAAAGCGGCAAATGAGATCATCATCAACAATGGCACGATCAACATCAAATCCTACGATGATGCCATTCATGCCAATAACGATACTGCGCTTGAAAACGGAGCGACGGCTCTTGGAAACGTAACAATAAACGGCGGCAATATCACCGCATACTCAAATGATGACGGACTTCACGCCGACGGAACGCTCAATATCAAAGCGGGTACGGTCAGCGTAACCAACGCTTACGAAGGACTTGAAGGAACGCAGGTGAGTATTTCGGGCGGCTATGTTTCGATAAGCTCCAAGGATGACGGTATCAACGCCACTACCACGACGGGAACGGCAATTGCTATCAGCGGAGGTACGGTGTATATCTACTGTACCGGCGACGGTATCGACTCCAACAGCAGAACGGCCGATGTCGGTATCGTGTTTACGGGCGGCAAAACGGTCGTCATTTCAAATTCGGGAATGAACTCCGCGCTTGATACCGAAAACGGATACACTTACACCGCAGGCTCGGTGGTTGCCATTATGCCGCAGGGCGGTATGTCAAGTGAAGCTACCCATTGCGACAATTTCTCAAGTGTGGGTTCAAAAAAGAACGTGAGCGTTTCAAACGGCGGATATCTCGTTGTTGGTATTGGAAACACGACCGCAACGATTAAAATGCCCGTATCGCTTTCGGGTATCGTTGTCGTTCTTGGCGATAATTCTCCGAGCATTACTACCGAAGGCTCCACGACGCAGACGCTTGACGAAAATGGCGTGGCTTGGCATTAAGTTTACAATATCACCTTGATATGTATCAAAAATAATGATATAATTAAGAAAAAGCGAAAGGAGGCGCGGATATGCGGATATTGATCGCAGAGGACGATCCAAAATTACTCAAAAGCCTTCTGCATATTTTCGAATTAAATCACTACTCCGTTGACGGTGTGGATAACGGGAACGACGCCTTTGATTTTGCCTCCTCGGACGAATACGACGGTCTTGTGCTTGATATTATGATGCCCGGTATGGACGGCGTGACGTTACTCAAAAAGCTCCGCACGAAAGGTATCACCACGCCTGCGCTCTTTTTGACGGCAAAAACCGAGATTGACCAAAGAATTGAAGGGCTTGATGCAGGGGCTGACGATTATCTCCCCAAGCCCTTCTCCATGGGTGAGCTGCTTGCCCGTGTCCGTGCGATGCTTCGCAGAAAAGACAACTTTACCCCCGATATGCTGAACTTCGGTGCGCTTTCTCTCAACCGTTCCACCTACGAGCTTGTGTGTAACGGAAAAACACAGTCGCTCAGCGGCAAGGAATTTCAAGTGATGGAGATGCTGATGCAGAACCGCGGCGCGATCGTTACCGCGGAGCAGCTCATCACGCATATCTGGGGCTGGAACACCAACGTGGATACGAGCGTGATTTACGTTCACGTTTCCAACATCCGCAAAAAGATCGAAGCTCTTTCCGCTCCCGTAGCAATTAAATTCGTCAAGGGAGCAGGCTATACCTTGGAGGCGACGGTATGATTTACAGACTTCAAAAGAGATTTATTCTGATCTGTACCGTTTCGGTGCTGACGGTCATTGCCTTGGTGTTCGGTGTGATTCTTGTTCTCAATATATCTTCGATGAACAGAAATATGGATATGCTGGCAGATCGAGTATCCGAGGGCGGCGGCAGATTCCCCGGTTTGTTTGACGAGCCACCGCCTTTTGATAAAATGCCCCCGAGAAATGAGCCGAATTTTGAGTTTATCACACCCGAAACACCGTTTTCCACACGCCATTTTACCGTATTCTTTGATAAAAAAGGGGAGGTAGCGAGAACCAATACCGAGTCGATCTACGCCATTGACGAGGATACGGCAATCGAGTACGCCGAAAAAGCGATGGCGGACGGCGATGAGCGCGGTTGGATATCGAGCTACCGTTACAAGATCTTTTCCACCGATCTCGGTATGGGCGTTGTGTTCGTGGACGGCAGTATGAGCCGAACCGTCTTGATGCAATCCACAACCATTGCCGGTTTCGTTCTTCTCGGCTGTGCCACACTCGTGCTGATGCTGATATTCCTGCTCTCGAAAAAGGCGGTAAAACCGATTGCCGAGAGCTATGAGAAGCAGAAGCAGTTTGTCACAGATGCAAACCACGAACTCAAAACCCCTTTAACCTTGATTATGGCAAACGTGGAAATCGCCGAGCTTGAGCTTGGTAAAAACGAGTGGCTTGACGATATTCGTGCGGAAGGTCATAGAATGACCGAGCTTGTAAATCAGCTCGTCGCACTCTCCCGTATGGACGAGGACGGTCATAAAATGAACGTGACCGAGGTATCCTTCGGTGAGCTTGTTGCCGATACGGTTTCCGAATTTGAGCCTCTCGCCAAGGAGCGCGGAAAGACGCTTACCGCAAGTGTTGACAAAAAAATCGCCTACCTCGGTGACGAAGCACTTTTACACAGGCTTGTCGGCATCTTGATGGATAACGCCATTAAGTATTGTGATAACGGCGGTGAGATCAGCGTTACGCTCCGCCGTGGCAGACGAATCGTGCTGACGGTGGAAAATACCTATGCAGCCGTTGGTGAAACCCCATTAAACCGCTTGTTCGACCGCTTCTACCGCGCTGATAAAGCGCGCAAGTTCACGGGCGGTTACGGCGTCGGACTTTCGATGGCAAAGGCAATCGTGGAAAACCACAATGGTGAGATCACGGCATATAAAAAAGATAATACGCACATCGGATTTAAGGTTGTATTATAATGATGAATCTTTTTTAGGGATCACAAAAGTGGTCCCTTTCTTTTTTAGGATTCATAAACTTCATAGAACATTCACGGCTTTCTTTAGTCTGTCTTTAGCGCGATATGATAAAATAGAAAAGCAATAGAAAAACGGAGGAATTTATCCATGTACATTATCAAAAATGCGCTTCTGTGCATTGGTAGATCCAAAGGTCGAAACATTTTGATCGGCATTATCGCGCTCGTGATCGCCGTGTCGGCTTGTATCGGTCTTTCGATAAGACAGGCGTCGGAAAGCGCCAAGAAAAGTGCGCTTGACGGAATGAGTATAACCGCAACCATCTCGTATGACCGTGCCGATGCTATGGGAAATATGGCAGGCGGCAGACCCGGAATGGGTGGCAGCGGATTTATGGGCGGTAGCTTTGATCCGAGTCAGCTTGGCGATATTATGGGAAAAGGCTCATCCCTCACGCTTGAAGAATATCTGAAATACGCAGAAGCCGAAAGCGTGCAGGACTTTTACTATACCTTGACCGCATATTTTAACGGCTCGGAAAGCTTTAATCCCGTCAGTGATGAAACGGCAGATGACTCCGAGGATAGCGACGGGACGCTTGACGGCAGCCTTGACGGAGAAGAGAGCAACAGACCGAGCAGACCTAACGGTATGGGCGGTATGATGGGCGGCGCGTTCTCCTCGGGAGATTTCTCCATTATTGGATACAGCAGCGACAGCTCGATGACCGCATTTATAAACGGTAACGCATCTATCGTGGACGGCCCGATGTTTGAAGAAGGAACAAGTGAGCTTGTTTGCGTTATTTCCGAGGAGCTTGCAACGTATAACAGCCTTTCTGTAGGTGATACGATTACCATTACAAATCCTAATCTCGACACCGAAGCCTATACGCTCACGGTTTCCGGCATTTATACGAGCAACGATAACAACGATTTTTCAATGTCAATGTTCGGCGCGAGCCAAGACCCGGCAAACAGAATTTATATGAGTGCCAACGCTTTGCAGGCGGTGCTTGATCTGTCCGAGGAAAATTCCACGACTACGACCGACGATTACGGCAGAGAAACAGAAACAAAGATCGAGGGTACGCTTTCTGCAACCTACTCCTTTGCCGACGTTGAATCTTATGAAAAGTTTGAGGAAGAAGTCCGTGCGCTCGGTCTTGACGAGTCTTATACTGTATCTTCTTCTGATATTTCCGCTTTTGAGAGCAGCCTTGCACCGCTTAATACTCTCGGCACGATGGCAGGATGGTTCTTGCTTGTCATTCTTATCATTGGCGGCATTATCCTTGTGGTGCTTAACATCTTCAACGTGCGTGAGCGCAAATACGAAGTTGGAGTGCTCACCGCAATGGGTATGAAAAAGTGGAAGGTTGCCGCACAGTTTATGTGCGAGATACTCGTGGTCACGATGCTTGCCGTTATCATCGGCGCAGGCATCGGCGCGGTAAGCGCGGTTCCCGTTACCAATGCTTTACTTGAAGGTCAGGCACAGAGTCAGAGCAATCAGCAAAGTCAAATGGAACAGAACTTTGGTCGTCCCGGTGACTTTGGCGGCGGTTTCCCCGGTGGCAATATGCCTTCGGATATGCCGTCCGATATGCCCGATATGGGCAGCGGAAGGAATCCCTTTGGCGATATGTTCGGCGGTGCTGCCGACTATATTACCGAGGTGGACAGCGCGATGAATCTGACCGTCGTATTCCAAATGATCGGCGTAGGCCTCTTACTCACGCTGATCGCAAGCGCGGCATCGGTGCTGTTCATTATGCGATACGATCCTCTGAAGATCCTCGCTAACAGAGATTAAGAAAGGAGAGTGTGAAAATGTCAATTTTGTCGCTTCAGAATATTAGTTTTGCTTACGATAAAACGCCTATCTTGAAGGATATCTCCTACGAGTTTGAGAAAGGAAAAATGTACTGCATCATCGGTAAATCGGGTGCTGGTAAGACAACATTGCTCTCCCTCTTGTCGGGACTTGCAAAACCTACCGCAGGAGAGATCTTTTACGATGGCAAGAGTATTGCCAAAATCGATAAGTACACCTTCCGCTCCCGTTATATCGGTGTTGTGTTCCAAAGCTTCAATCTGATCACAAAATATACCGCACTTGAAAACGTGGTTCTTTCTATGGACGTTTCGGGCGCAAAGATCAAAGACAAAAAGCAAAAGGCATTGGAGCTTCTCGATAGCGTAGGGCTTGATGAGGATGAGGCAAACCGCCGTGTACTCAAGCTCTCGGGCGGTCAGCAGCAGAGAGTGGCCATTGCTCGTGCGCTCTCTTACGATCCCGACATTATCCTTGCAGACGAGCCTACGGGCAACCTTGACCGTGATACGCGGAAAGAGATCATGGATATTTTCCGTGAACTTGCAAATCAGGGCAAATGCGTTATTCTCGTCAGCCATTCTCTCGACGTTGCCGATATGTGCGACGAAAGATATGAGCTGACAAAAATATCATGCAAAAACAAGAAAAGATAGAATAAGGTGAAAATGACAACTTGGGCGCAGGACGGTTACTGTGCCCATTTTGCATCGGAGGTAAAAGTTAATGAAAACAAAGATATATTCACTAATATGCGTGATATGCCTGCTGCTTGGTTCTTCGTTTGCGCTATTACACAAAAAGAAAACAACTCATTCGGGTTGCTTTTCTTTTTGCTTGTAGTGTTGGTTGCAACCACGTGGGCACAGGGTTATGAGCCCGAAGGGCGAATAACTCGGAGGTAGTGAGCAAAACGCAAAGCGTTTTGTGAACGGCCGAGCGGCAATGAATGACAGTCCGGTGGACTGTCAGAACCGCGAGGATGACCGCAGACAAATTCTCCGCAGAGAATTTGGCAAGACCATGTGGTTCCCCCTTTCTGCTCGCCGTCGGGATCCATTCCGCCTTTGGCGGAATATTGCGTTATGCGACGTGTCCGACCGTCGCATAGCAAATAACCCGAGCTCAGCGGGTTACACACAGTACCTTTTGGCTTTTTCTCGTATCATTTATACGACAACATTTATCTATAATTATCCTTTTTTCATCTGCAAATAAAAATCACTGAAACACTCTTGACTTTTGTCTGTTTTCGATTATAATGAGAATAGAGATCAAAAGAAAATCGGGAGGAAAAAAGAATGAAAAAAGCAAGATTTTTGCTGTGCGTGTGTCTTATTTCGCTTGGGTTGTTGTTGTGCGCTTGTCAAACAGCCAAAAACGTTGATGATACAAATTCAACGACACCTATCTTTGAAAGCACACAAGAAGCCCCCAAAGAAAACACCCCTGCAACCGATAAATTGACAAATGCCGAATGGAAAACCGCCTATCTCGATTTTATCGAGAACAACAAAAACGCTTACAAGTCTTATGCCCTCGTTTATGTAGACAACGACGACGTCCCCGAATTGTATATGAGCGGGGGTTGCGAAGCCGAGGGGGATAGAATTTGCTCCTACAAAAACGGAACTATTGTAGATGCATATATGAATCGTATCGGCGGTGGAGAGTATATCGAACGAGGCGGGAGCGTCATCAACCAAAATGGGCACATGGGCAATTGTTACACAACGGTATACAAGCTTGACGAAAACGGTTTTACCAAAACGTTAAGTGCGCGAGTAGTAGAGCACCTTGAGCTTGTTGAAAACAAGAACCCCGAGGATCCCACGCGCCCCTGGAAAGAAGAATATATCAGTTCTTATGAGTATTCGATAGAAGGGCAACCTGTAAGTGAGGAAGAATACAACGCCGCTATTGATGCCGCGTTTGATTTTACAAACTCTTTGGAATTTTACGATATCGCCATCCCGTATGAGGAAATCAAGCAACAAATCACGGATTGGGAATAAAAAATGAGTAACCAACAAAGGCATCTGCATAGGTGCCTTTTCTCATTTTTTTGCATATAACAAAAAGGAGTGAAAAATGTTGTCAACATAGTTGACAAATGTCGACTCTTGTGATAAAATTTGGGGGTGCGCTCGAAGAACGCTTCGAGCGCTCCATTTTTTTGCTTTGAGAGGCGTTTTATGACACTTTCCATTATCATCAGTGCTGCAACCTGTGTTGCTATGATTGTAGCGGTTCTTTTTTATCCAAAAATCAATATCGGACGCATCTCACTCAGCTCCTATTGGGTGGTCACTCTTGTGGGAGCGATTCTCTTGCTCTCCACAGGTGCGGTAGAACTGCAGGGTGTTATTTCCGCGCTGTTGGCGGATACGGCAATCAATCCTCTCAAAATTTTGGTTCTTTTCATTTCAATGACCTTGCTTTCCATCTACTTGGATGAGCTCGGCTTCTTTCGCTATTTGGCAAGCACCACCCTTCGCCGTGCGGGATGCAGCCAGATGCATCTATTCTTCATTCTTTACGTTACGGTATCTATTTTGACGGTGTTTACCTCGAATGATATTATTATTCTTTCTTTTACACCGTTCATTTGTTATTTTGCAAAAAGCGCGAACATCAGCCCAATGCCCTACCTTGCCGCAGAGTTTGTTGCCGCCAACACGTGGAGCATGGCTCTCATCATTGGCAACCCCACCAACATCTATTTGGTGACAGCTGCAGGCGGCGATTTTATTTCCTACCTCGTTACAATGCTATTCCCTACCCTGATTTCGGGTACGGTTGCGTTCTTCTGCCTGTATTTTGCATTTCACAAAAAGCTCTCCCAACCGATTGAAGCAACCCCTGAAGAGGTCAGGCTCGATGACCGCCTTTCTCTCTTGGTTGGCATCATTCATTTGGCTGTCTGCACTATCCTCTTGGCGATTGGCTCGTATATTGGCTTGCAGATGTGGCTTGTTGCTCTTGCATCGGCATTGAGCTTGTTGACCCTTACCATCATCATCTCGTTTGTTAGAAAGGAAGCTCCCGTGCATACGGTGGCGAGCCTGAAGCGCGCTCCGTGGGAGCTGATTCCCTTTATCATTTCAATGTTTGTGGTTGTGGAATCGCTTCACGTAAACGGCGTAACCGATCATATATTCCGTCTACTTGATACCTCCGCTCCCGTTTGGAGCTATGGCATGACCTCTTTTTTTGCCGCAAACCTGATCAACAACATCCCCATGAGCGTGTTGTATTCCGCAATTCTTTCGGGGGGCGCAGGCGAGGCGGCTGTGTACGCAACGGTGGTGGGCTCAAACCTTGGAGCCTGCCTCTCCCCCATCGGCGCGCTTGCAGGCATTATGTGGAGCTCCATTCTCAAAAAGCACGGCCTCAAATTCGGATATTTTGACTTTCTCAAAATCGGCATCACCATTGCCATTCCCGCCCTTATAGCAGCTCTTGCTATGCTGGATTTGATGTTCTAAAAAACACGAAAGGCACTCACGCGGGTGCCTTCGCTCGTTCTTGTATTGACAACTGCTCCCCTTTGTGCTATACTGTAAGCGAAAGCGAGGTGCGAAAAATGAAAAAGACAATTTGCATCATCAGCAACATTGTGTTGTCTTATTTTTATATTTCAACCTCTTGGATGGTTTCTGCCGCGGCGCTGTTTTACATCACAGCCCTCAACTTTGAAGGCTCGGTGGTAGAAGCGTTTTGGTGTGTGGCGCTCGGCATCATCATTCTCACGCCTCTCTTTTGCATTTTGGGCATCGTTTTCTCAATCATCAAATGGCGAAAAGAGCACTACGTGCGTGCGTTTCTTTGGCAGTTCTTGCCTTTTGCAACGCTCGGGCTTTCGATTCTCCTGTTTGTGGTGCCTATTTATGTTTTAAACTTTTTTGAATGGTTCGTTAAATAAGCATACCGGTTGAAGTTTTGTTGAGCGAATAGCGAGAAAAAACTAAAAAGCACTTCGGCTTTAGCAAGGACCTCCAAACGAGTTTAGTTGACTTTTGATTTTATTGTTACCGTTAAGGGCGGACCGTCGAGGACGCCGGTCCCTACAAGAAATTTTATATTTCGCCGTAGGGGCGATTCATGAATCGCCCGCCCTTATAAACGATAACCGCTCGTTTTCGGGCGATTCGTGAATCGCCCCTACAAAAAAATTAGTAAGGAAGAAACCCACCGATTTTTTCGGTGGGCTTCAACCTTTTTAAGTGTGTTTGAAGTTTTTACTAAACTCGAATTATTCTTTAAGTGTGGCTTTTGTTCTGAGCGAATTTCGAAGCTCGCAATTATCTGAAGCCGACGTGACCTGCAACTTTGTAGAGATTCTCAATCTCTTCGCGGCGCTTTTCGCAAAGCTGCTTCATGCCTTCAAGCTGCTCGGGGGTAAAGCCGTCGAGGTCGCCATCCTTGAGCTTGTTTTTATACATACGGTCGGCAATCAGCGCAAAGTGGATGTCAACGGGACGGATCAGTCCATTGAGCTCGCACATAACAACGTTGCTCTTGCCCTCTGCCAAAAGCTCGACCGCTCTTACGCCCATGTGAGCCGCCGTTGCGCGGTCGCGCATGGTGGGTCTGCCGCCACGGACAACGTGCGAGAAGCGTGCAAACTTGGTCTCTACTCCGGTCCGCTCCTCAATTCTCTTTGCAAAGCCTTCGGCAAAGCGTGTGCCGTCGGAATTCATTACACCCTCGGAAACAACAACAATCATGCCTCTCTTGCCCAGTTCACGCAGGTTTGCGATCTTTTGGATAGCTGCATCCTCATCGAAGGGAAGCTCGGGAATGGCTACCGCTACTGCACTGCTTGCGATTGCTGCGTAGAGCGCGATCTGTCCGCAGTCGCGGCCCATAACTTCAACAACATTGAGACGTGCGTGAGATTCGCAGGTATCCTTGAGGTTGTCGATCATGCGCAGGGTGGTGTTTGTAGCGGTGTCAAGACCGATGGTGTAGTCGGTTGCGGTAATGTCGTTATCAATGGTGCCGGGAATGCCGATGGAGGGAATGCCGAGCTTGGTCATATCGGTTGCACCGCGGAAGGTTCCGTCGCCGCCAATGCAGATGAGTGCTTCGATGCCCTCTCTCTTGCAGGTCTCAACGGCGATCATTTGTACTTCTCTTTCTTTGAATTCGGGCAAACGGCTGGAATACAAGCGTGTGCCGCCAATCGTCATAGCGCCACGCATCATTTGACGTGTCAAGGGAACGATATCCCCATTGACAAGGCCTGCGTAGCCGCCCATAATGCCAACGACCTCAATGCCCATTTCGGTTGCGCGGTTGAAAACCGCTTTTACGCACGCGTTCATGCCGGGAGCATCGCCGCCCGAGGTGAGAACGCCAATTTTCTTAAATGCCATAAGGTATCCTTTCTTCCCGCTTTTCGGGAAAACTGAAAAACAGTTCAAATTCACAATTACCTATATTGTAATATATTCTCCGGAAAAAATCAAGATGTTATGCAAAATTTTTGGCACGATTTGTTATTTTTTTGTCGTTTTGCGCGCAGCTTTTACGCCCGTTTTGCAAAACAACTTGACATTGCAAACAAAGTAGAGTATAATGAAAATAGAAAATTATGCGCCCGCGCGGAAAGGAGAAGCTATGGCGATCAATTGGAACAAAATAAGAGCTGTACTAAAAGAAGCCGTTTTGAACATCGACCCCATTTTGTTTGCTTGCGCCACGCTTCTTTCCATTATCAGCATCATTACCGTTTGGGGCGCGGTTGACAACTTTGGTATGTCGAAGCTGCGCATGCAGGTGTTTATTTTCATCCTTGGCATTTTTGTCACCGTCCTCGTGGCGTTCTTTGATTTTCGTGTCATTGTGGATAAGCTCTGGCTCTATATGCTCATCGGCTCGGTGGCACTCCTCGTTTTGACGCTTGTGCTGGGTAGCTCGGGTGAGAATATGGAGACCTCGAACAAAAGCTGGCTCAAAATTCCCGGTACGGGACTGATGATCCAACCCTCGGAGTTTGTAAAGTTTACGTTCATTTGCACCTTTTCGCGGCATTTGTTCCTTGTAAAAAAAGAGATCAACAAGCCGCTCAACGTCCTGCTCCTTGCGGGTCACGCCCTCTTGGTGGTGGGTCCCATTCTCGCTTCGGGCGACTTGGGAGTTGCGCTTGTTTACCTTGCTATGATCGCCCTGATGCTCTTTTGCGCAGGACTCCACCCCCTCTATTTTGTGGGCGTGGCCGTGGTCGTTGTTTTGCTTTCCCCTTTTCTTTGGGATATGCTTGCCACCTACCAGCAGCAGCGTATCATCGTTGGCTTTAATCCCGAAGCCTACCCCGACTCGAAGTACAGTTGGCAGCCGCTGCTGAGCAAGGAAGCCATTGCCGCCGGCGGACTGATTGGCAAGGGCGTGCTTGGCGGTGAGCATTACGAGGTGCTCGCGGCTTCGCATACCGACTTTATTTTTGCTACCATTTGCGAAAAATTCGGCTTTCTTGGCGGATTTTTGGTGGTCGTTATTTTCATTATTATGATCGTTCGCATCTTTATGCTCGCGCGATTTGCAAGCCGCTCCGACTATGGCGGACTCATTTGCGTTGGCATTGGCAGCGTGCTCCTTGTGCAGATTCTCCTCAACCTTGGAATGTGCCTCGGGCTCTTGCCCGTTATCGGCATCACGCTCCCCTTCCTCTCCTGCGGTGGCTCCTCGATGCTCGCCGTCTTTATGATGATGGGGCTATTACATAACGTCTATGCTCACTCCAACGCCGTGCGCGATGCGCATAAAGCCGACACCTTTGATATTGACAGCTCGTTGTTATAGAGTTTTGGGATGAATACGGGGGAACCTTTTTTGAGAAAAAAGCTTTCCCCCGTACCCCTTCCAAAAAACTCTCTAACATAAATTCTAAAAGAAAATTTCAAGCATACGGATAGACGGGCGACGCGCGTCACAAGGACACGCTTTGCTGCCGCGAGCTCGCAGGTAGCGGAAGCGGCGCGAGGGGAGTGAATGACACCACGGTGTGGTGTCAGAGCGCCAAGTTGCCGCAGGCAACTTTTGTGACACGAGCCGCAGCGAGACCCACCGAGACCCTGCTCGCTAAGAAAATTGATAAGAATAAAAGGAGAAAAACAATGGGACTTTTTGGCACAATAAAGACATTTTTTGCCTTGAGAAAAAATCTTGTAAAAGAGCTTGAAGCGATAAAAGAAAGAGAAACACGTTACCCTATTATGACGACCGATGAACTTGCCGCACTTGACGACGAGGAATTGTTCGAAGCGGTCAACGTAAGAACAGAAAACAAAGTAGATAGTTTTGAAGAGCTCGCCGAGGGCTTTAACGCGCTGAACGATTCACAAAAGGTGTTTTATGCCTTGAATTGGTTGGAAATGGAAGTTAACAACGGTGGCTTGTGTCAGTTTTTTGTAAATTCAAGCCGCGTTGCCGCCCCCTTTGTTAGCGAATATATGAGCGTTGTTGGCGCAGACGCTCACAAAAAGTTGTTTGATGATTTCATCAAGAAAAATAACATCAACGTAACAGAACTCTCTTTTTTTGACATAGAAAAAATCGAAGAATTTGAAGAGAAAGCAGAAGAATATCCCTTTGACGATTACGACGAGGCATATTACGAAATGGAACCTCTTGAAACCTATCTCAAAAAGTATATTCGTAAACACGTGGCGGATTTTTGAGATGGAATTTACTTGTGATTTAAATTAAACGCGGGCGACCGATGGTCGCCCCTACAATGTGTTTTTTTATATTCCGTAGGGGCGATTCACGAATCGCCCGTTTTGTTTGCGATATGCGTTTGTTTTTTCGGGATGCCGAGGGTCTCGCTGTGGCTCGGTCTCGCTCGCGTTCTGACAGTCCACCGGACTGTCATTCATTACGCTCACGCCGCTACGCTACGTCGTCCCCTACAAGAAATTTTATTGTTTTACCGTAGTAGGGGCGACCAATGGTCGCCCGTTTTTTGGTTGCGGTATGCGTTTGTTTTGCGGGGCGTCGAGGACGTCGCCCCCTACGAAAAATCTTTACCTTTGGCAATTAAAAGCCCTACCATATGTTCAAAATAACTTGCGAATTAACAAACGCGAACGATAAACAACTTTTGTAGGG
>JBGVQK010000031.1:0-27957 GCA_045127455.1 Eubacteriales bacterium | reverse complement strand
ATCTGAACGGCAAAACAGTTACTTCTGCAGGTCACGTCCTCTATTTGAAAAATGCTGTTGACATCACTATTACCGATAATTCTGCGGAGCAAACCGGCAAAATTGAATCCACAACTTTGGATGAGGTCATTCTGGTGCATGACACCTCGGCGATAAATATCACTATTGAAGGCGGTACCCTCAGTAGTGCCGGTCGTGTGATTGTGGCGCACTCCGCTTTCGGGGAAGTTCTTACCGTCAATCTCACCATCAAGGGTGGCACATTACAAACAGCCATCAATGAGCATATCTGGTGGGGCTCAACCGGTGTGCTTGACCTCTCCGACTACGCAAACCCCACGGGTATTACGGTTTATAACTTTTCAGGCGCAGAACCAAATATCACGCTCCCTGCGGGCTACAGCTTTTACGATAAAAAAGGCAACAGAGTTGACGGTGCTTTTGAAAACGTTCTTTACACCATCGACGAGGGCCAATATCAGTTGTCCTGGGATATTGGCAACGGCATAAATGGAGAAAGCAGCAGCTTCTCCCACGGCAACGAAATGTTGGTTTGGGGCACTCCCGTAAGCTTTACACTTGTTCTGCTTGATCATTACGAGCTGGTTTCTGTAGCTTTGAACGGCGAGGCACTCGAGCCCGATGCCGAAACAGGTGTTTACAGCTTTGCAATGCCCGAGGATGACGTTACCGTTACCGTTAAAGCAAAGTACGAACCTTTTGTTTGGGGCAACACATCCGATGCAATGACAAACACGGGCGACTTCTTCGACCTTGTGGCTGCCATCAACGCAGGCGAAGCCCCCTACGCAAAGCTGCTTGCCGATTACGAGGTTGAACTATCGGAAAGCGACGTTACCGTCAGCGGCAAGTCCTTTATCGACTTGAACGGCTACCTGTTGGAATTCTATGCTCCCAATGGTAGCAAGGTTGTTCTTGGTGAGGGAGCGGATATTACTCTCTTTGTTGAACAAAAGGTTGATGGCGCCAATACATACGATTACGACGTTCATGGAGCATTTGAACTGCAAAGTAGCTCCAAGCTCACTGTTAGCGGTGCATATTTGATAGGCTACATCTCCTACAATGGCGGCACGCTCGATATCAGTGACGCACATCTGGCTACCTATTGCGAGCTTTACAATCTTACCGATGCAGAGATCACGATCGCTGATGTTGTAACCTTTGCTGCACCCTTCCGCGCATTTGATCCCGCTTGGTATGATGACCCCAATTACGAGGGATACACCGTTCCCACCGTAACCACGCTTGCAGCAAGAGTTGAGAATATTGCGTTCGCTTATATTGAGGCGGTATTTACCGTTACCTTTGACTTTGGCGAGGGAAGCGGTACAATGCCCACCGTTGAGGTTAGCAGTGGTGACTTTGGAAGAGATATCCCCACGCCCGAAGGTCTTTCTCACCCCGAGGGGCTCACGCTCATCGGCTGGATCTATGAGGGTAAGGATTATGACTGCATTTTTGCAAATTCATTCTACGCTCCCGAGCTCGCCGATATAACCCTTACGGCAAAATGGGGCGCACCCCTTTACGTTGGCGGCGTTGGTATGAATGATGGCGACTACCTTGCATCGGGCGCTACCGAGACCACCGACAAGCGTCCCACCACGGGTGGCTACGCTTACTATAAGGATGGCGTGCTTACGCTCAACAACTATCAGTTCACGGGCGAGGGCTTTGCGTATGAATACGATGGCTATTATGATGAGAAATATTTCGCTCTTATCTACTCCACAACCGATCTTGTCATCGAGCTTGTTGGCAGCAGCAATCTTGTAGGTACTGCTATCTTTTACGATGAAGACTACGACTACTATTTCAATGCCGACACCGACGGTGTTCGCGTCAAGGGCGACCTGACCGTTCGCGGCAAGGGAAGCTTGAACATTAAGGTTGAGGATGACGGCTTTTATATTGAAGATCTCATCTTTGAGAGCGGCACGGTTACGATCGTTTCCAACGACGAAGCGATCGAGTCCGATAGCATCACCGTTTTGGACGGCGCGCTGATCACCGTTTCCGAGGATGGTGTTGATTCGAAAAATGTTACCGTTAAGGGCGGCGAATTCTACTTGCTCCCCGAGGATGATGACGACGATGTTGAGCTTGATACCCAAACCCTTACCGTCACAGGCGGCAAGCTGGTTGTAAAAGGATGCTACGGCATTTATGCCGACTACGTTACCGTTTCGGGAGGCGTAGTTGAGGTTGAAGCCAAATACGGTGCAATCACTTCTTGGGATACGGAAAAAGAGGATGGATTCGTTACCATTTCGGGCGGCAAGGTTACTCTTTACAGTGTGTACAGCGACGCCATCTACAGCACAGGTGACATTACCGTTTCGGGCGGCGAAGTGACTCTTTACTGTGATCGCGGTATTTCTGCCGACGGCAACGTTACTGTCACAGGCGGAGAGCTTGAAATCGAGGCTTACGGCGACGCCATTTATGCCGCGGGCGACGTTACGATTTCCGGTGGTGATATTTACATCTATAGCTACTCGTATAACGGCATTAGTGCCTATGGCAACATCACGATCTCCGGCGGTGACGTGGTCATCTCTGTTGGAAGCAACTATGCTATTGAAGCTTGCGGCGATGAAACCGCAGTCACCATCAACGGCGGCTTTATACACCTGATGGGTCATATTTGGGTTACCGAAACAACCACTGTAACCTTTGGCGGCAAAGCAACACGAATTTTTATTGAGGGCGATATCATTTCCACCATTCCGCCCGTATTTACCGAGGGCGAGATCAAGCACATCTTTACGGTTGACGGTACTTCTTACTACGAGGGAGTAGAAATTTCTCACAACTGGACGGATGCTTATCAAGCAAACGAAACGCATCACTATCATATTTGTGTCGATGAGGATTGTGTCGTCCGTTACTTCTATCTCCCCGAGTCCTACTATCAATACTTTGAAGACGCCAATTACGGCGAACACACTGTTCCCGAGGGAGAAGCTGCTTGCTCGGTTTGTAGCTACGGTGCTGAGGTGCCCGATGAGGAACCTCCCACGGACGCAGTTCTTTTGGTAGGCGATCGCTACCTCAAGATCGGTGAATACCTGACGTTTGATCTTGACGGAAATCCCATTGTCGTTACCGAAAAGCCTGCAACGGGCGGTTACCTCTACGCCACGGTTGACACTACGGGAAACATTCCTATCGTTAACATCGTCCTTTCAAACTTCAGCTTTGAGTATACCGGTGTAGCAGCCATTATCGCTCTTCCAAACTATGCGTACATCATGCAGCTGGAAGGGGAGAACACCATCACCGCACACGCTGATAACAATTATGATGTACTCTATTCGGGCGCTCTTACCAATGGCGCAGGTATTGCTGCTGTGGGCAGCCAGGTTGTAATTGTTGGCGAGGGTTCGTTGACCGTCAATGCCGAGGTTGGTATTTTCGGGTCCGATTCATCCTTTGCTGTTCAAAACGGCGCTACTGTTACCATTAACGCACAACAAGATGGCATTGAGATTCAAAACGGCATCTTTGCCGTTGCAAATGCCACCCTTACCGTCAACGCAGGGGATGACGGCATTTACATCAGTGACGGCCGTGTTATCCTCGCCGCTGCAAGTAGAGTTTTCGTTACTGCAGACGACGATGGCTTTGCGCTCAGCTATGCCGATTTCCTTGCTACAAATGCTACCGTAACCGTTGTTGCGGCGGATGATGCAATCGATGCAGACGATTGCTACATTGAGTGGAAAAATTCCACCTTCGATCTTACGGCAGACGACCACGGCATTACGGTTTATTCCGACTCCGAGGAAGAATACGCCTTCTTTGTAACGGAGAGCATTCTCAATATTGAGGCGGGCGATGACGGCATCCGCATTTATGGTTATCCCGAAGTCCTCTTTGCAGGATCTGTTCTCAATATTACCGCCGAGGACGCAGGTCTTTATTTTGATGGTACGCGAGTTATGTTTGCATCTCAACAGGGCATGATTTTGTCCTTGAATTCCACCCCCGGCACATCCGGCAATGTAAGTGAGGTCAACATCAATGCAAAGCGCAATTATCTGTGTGACACGTCCGTTGATGTTTATGAGGTCAAATTGAACGTTGTGGTAACCGAAACCGCATTTGAACTCGATTCTGCTTCGCTTTACTTTGTGGGCTCCGAGGTCTCTATTGTTTCCAGAGATATGGGCATTTATAGCGAATATGAAGCGTATGTTAACGTTTATGATAGCACCCTTTCTATCGAGGCGGCACGTTATGGCATTAACGGTTATCTCTATCTTGATATCCGCGGAGAGATGGTCGATATCAGCGTTCGCGCATTTGAGGCGATCCACTGCGATTCGATCAGCCTTGATGAGGACTATGACTATATGATGAACGCTTACTGCGACGGCGCATCCTTCTGGGATGAAAACGATGATATCGCAAGCTATGTTACCATCCGCGGCTACGCAGTCGTGAACGTAGAAATGGAAAAGGCGCTCGAAAAGCTTGACGAGCTGCTCTCCGAGAACGGCGAGTTCGATGCGATCGCGGGCGAAATTGCAAACGTAAACAACCTGCTCGATACCCTCACAAATGCAGAAGGCGAGGGCAGACTTGACCTCATCGAAAAGGCAAACGAGGCAATCAATGCGGCACTCGCAACCCTTGATCAAAACCTTGCAAACGCTCAAACCAATCTCCAAAATGCAATTGATACCAAGGCTGATGCCGCAACCGTTAACCAAAGCATTGCAGACCTCAACAAGGCACTCAGCAACGCAGAGGCAGCTTACGCCGCAGCCGACAAGGTGCTCGACGATAAGCTCGCAGCAGCACAAACCACGCTTGATACCGCTATCCAGGCAGTAGACAAGAAGGTAGACGATGCGAAGACCGCACTCGAGGCAGCAATCGCAGCAGGCGATGCAGCTCTCACCACCGAGGTAGAAAACCTCAACAAGGCGCTCAATGATGCAGAGGCAGCTTACGCCGCAGCCGATAAGGCACTTGACGATAAGCTCGTAGCAGCTCAAACCACGCTTGATACCGCTATCCAGGCAGTAGACAAGAAGGTAGATGATGCGAAGACCGCACTCGAGGCAGCGATCGCAGCAGGCGATGCAACCCTTTCTACCGAGGTAGAAAATCTCAACAAGGCACTCGACGAGGCAGAGGCAGCATATGCCGCAGCCGACAAGGCACTCGACGATAAGCTCGTAGCAGCACAAACCACGCTTGATACCGCTATTCAAGCAGTAGACAAGAAGGTAGACGATGCGAAGACCGCACTCGAGGCAGCAATCGCAGCAGGCGATGCAACTCTTACCACCGAGGTAGAAAATCTCAACAAGGCACTTGACGAAGCAGAGGCAGCATATGCCGCAGCCGATAAGGTAATCAGCGATGAACTCACCGCTGCAAAGACCACTCTTACGAATGTTCAAACAAGACTTGATACAGCCGAGGCGACCATTAACGATCTGCAAACTGCTGTTGAGACTCTCAAGTCTCTCATCAATGCAAATACAGGCGAAGTTAATTTAAGCGAAATTGCTACGCAAATCAACACCATCAATTCCAAGATGGAAAGCCTTGACGAACTTGGACTTGTTGCATTCAAGTCCAGCGTTACCGAAACCATTGCAACGCTTAACACATCTGTAAATGCTCTCAACACTACGGTTGCGGGCATCGATAAGGAACAAATCTCTTCCAATAAGCAAGCGGTTGAAGAGCTCAATGCTTCTCTGGCAGAAATGAAGACCGAGCTCGAAACGCTCGACACGCTCACCGCAAAGGACGTAGAGCTTGAAGGTGAGATTAATGCAATCAGCGGAAACATCAGCACCATCACAAACAAGCTGGACGATGTTGACGGTAAGCTTGCAACACTTGATGGAAAGCTTGCAGAGCTTGAAAAGATCGCAACCGGTGACCACGGTACTATTGATAAGATCCAACAGGCACTTGCCGACGTCAATAAGGCACTTGAGGATCTTCAGGGCATTGAGGATCACACAAGACTTGAGGCACTTGAAGGTGCTGCAACGCGTGTAGATTCCACGCTCAAAACGATTGGTGAAAAGCTGGATACCATTGATCCTGCAGATATCACCGAAAACAAGAGTGCTATCGAATCTCTTGGCTCAAGCATTGAGGCATTGCAAGCAACCGTAAACTCTCTTGGCACCAACAACGGCACCATTACCGAAAGCGTGCAGGCAATGAACACAAGCCTTGATACACTTTCCGGCAAGGTATCGGCAGCCGAAGCAAGATTTGCAGCCAACGAGAGCGCCATCAACGCTTTGCAATCCGCTGTTGCGGCTCTCGAGCAGGCAAATGCGGCAAACGCAAGCCTTAAGGCAGAGCTTGATGCTTTGAAGACAGAGGTAGAAGAAGAGGCTAACGGCAAGCCTTCCGGCGGCCAGATCGCAACCACCGCTATGGCAACCACAAGCGTTGTATGCAACGCAGGCTTGATCGCTGCATTGATCTACATTGAGTCCAAAAAGAAAATTCTTCTTCCCGCAATCAAGGGTGGATTTACGAGCTTGATCTCCAAGTTCAAAAAGCCCTGATCAAAGTTATTCTACTGACAAAAGGGGAAAACAACTCAAAAGTTCCGCATATTGCGAACGCCAAAGGGCGGCAGCGAATTTCGTTGCCGCCCAAAATTTTGCTTCTGCAGACAATTTACTATTGAAAAACATCTTTATATGTGATATAATAAATTGAGATATTATCGCAATCGGTAAAGGAGGTTGTGTATGGCTTACCAAAAAAATACCGTTGTATATCAAATTTATCCGCGTTCCTTTAAGGATACCACCGGCAATGGGGTGGGGGATATTCGCGGCATTATTGAAGGGCTCGACCACATAGCTTCGCTTGGCGCCAATATGATCTGGCTCTCACCCGTTTACGTCAGCCCCAACGACGATAACGGCTACGATATTGCCGACTACACCGCCATTCAACCCGAGTTTGGTACGATGGAAGACTTTGACGAGCTTGTTGCAAAAGCAAAGGAGCGCGGCATCGGCATTTTGATGGATCTTGTTATCAACCACACGTCCGACGAGCACGAATGGTTCAAACGCGCACTCGCAGGCGAGGAAAAATACAAGAACTATTACATCATCCAAAAAGGAAAAAACGGTAAGCTTCCAAACAACTGGGGCAACTTTTTTGCCGAATGTCCTTGGACAAAATTCGGAGATAGCGAAGACGAATATTACCTGCACCTTTTCTCCAAGAAGCAGCCCGATCTCAATTGGCACAATCCAGAGGTGCTTGAGGAGATCAAAAATATCATGCGTTTTTGGCTGGATAAGGGCGTTGCGGGCTTCCGCTGCGACGTTATCAACGTCATTTATAAAAACACGCTTGCAAACGGCCGTCCGCGCCCAATACTCACGGGTCAGGAGCATTATCTTTCCACCGACGGCTGCCACAAAATTTTGCAGACCCTAAATCGCGAGGTGCTCGCACCCTATGGCGCATTCACGGTAGGGGAGACGGTATTCGTCGATATCCCGAGGGCGCGTGACCTCACCTCTCCCACGCGCGGCGAGCTCGATATGGTGTTTGCATTCGAACATATGGAATGTGACCAGATCATTGTCAAATGGTTTAAAACAAAGCTTGTTCCGCGTCGCTTGATGAAGTGCCTCACCAAATGGCAGACCGCCCTTGATTGGAACGCGTGCTATTTTGAAAATCACGATCAACCGCGCTTCATTTCTCGTTTTTCCGACCTCGGTCCCTACCGCAAGGAGGCTTCCAAAATGATGGCAGGGCTCCTGATGACCTTGCGCGGCACGCCCTTTATGCACGAGGGGCAGGAGATCGGTATGACAAACGGCGATTTTGCAAGCCTTGACGAGGTGCAGGATATCGAAAGTCACAACATCTGGGCAATGGCAAAAAAGCTTTGCATTCCCAAAGGCATCCGTTGGAAGATGATCCAGCGCACCTCGCGCGATAACGGCCGTACACCTATGCAATGGACGGCGGGCGAGAATGCAGGCTTCTCAAAAGGCAAGCCTTGGCTCAAGATCAACGGCAACCACACCGAGGTCAACGTCGAAACCGAAAATGCAAACCCCAATGGCGTTCTTGCTTTTTGGAAGCAGATGATCGCACTTCGCAAAACGCATCCCGTTTTGCAAGAGGGAACCTTCCGCTCGCTTTACGAGGGACGCTCGGTTTACGTTTTTGCACGTGAGTTGGGCGGCAAAACCTTGCTTTCCATTTGCAATATGACGGGCAAGAGAGCAAAGCTGCCTGCGGCCGCCGCCAAAGAGGGCAAGCTGCTTGCCGGCAATTATCAGGAAAGCGCTGTCGGCACCCTGCATCCCTTTGAATTTCGACTCGTGGAAATTGAAAACGAGAAAGGAACAAATCAAAATGGATAAACAAATGAAACGAAATAAGATCTGCTTTGGCTTGGGAACAGTGGGCAGAGATGCACTCTATTCGCTTGTCAGTATGTATCTTTTGGTGCACCTGACCGACGTTGTCGGCTTCTCGGACGGCGGACTTGCCGTTATCGGTATTATGCTGACTCTCTTTGGTATTTTTGATGCCGTCATCGACCCCTTTGTAGGCGCAATTGTTGATAGCACCAAAACCAAATGGGGCAAATTCAAGCCCTGGATTCTTGTTGGTATGATCGGTACAGGTATTTTGAGTGTGTTGATGTTCCACAATTTTCGCATGGGGGAGACCGCACACATCATTCTTCTTGGCGTTACCTATCTGCTGTTCAGCATTTTCTTCTCGCTCAATGATATTGCATATTGGTCGCTGATGCCCGCTATCTCCAAAGACCAAAAGGTGCGCGAGGGCGTTGGTGCATTTGCAAGAATTTGTGCAAACGTTGGTATGTTCTCAATGGTCCTCATCTATCTCAATGTCCCCGGTATGTTCTCCTTCCTCAATATGAGCGATCGCGACGTTTACTTCATTTTTGCCATCATCACCGCCCTCATTATGTGGGCTTTCCAAAGTGTGACCCTCTTTGGCGTTAAGGAAGACAGAAGCAAGCTGCAAAAAGAGGAGAGAACAACGCTTAAGGACCTTTGGCGCGCGCTCATTGGCAACGATCAGCTTATGGTCACTGCCGTTTCTATGGCGCTCTTTATGATCGGCTATTGCACCACAACCGCATTCGGCACGTATTATTTCAAGTACGCCTATGGCGACGAGGGAATGTATATGGTCTTTGCCGCAGTGCTTGCAGTTGCACAGCTGACCGCGCTTTCCGTATTTCCGCTCTTCCGCAAAAAGTTCAGCCGCAAGCAGCTCTATACGGGCTCTATGATCGCGGTAACGGTCTCTTACATTATCTTTTTCCTCTCCTTTGAGTGGTTGCCCCTGATCGTGATCGCAGGTCTTGGACTTTTCTTTGCTCAAGCATTCATTCAGCTTTTGATGTTGCTCTTCCTTGCCGATGCCGTTGAGTACGGTGAATGGAAGCTCGGCAAGCGAAACGAAGCCGCAAGCTTTGCCGTTCAACCCTTTATCAATCAGTTTGGCGGAGCCGCAAGCAAGGGCGTTGTTTCCTTTACGCTTATCATTTCCGGCATCAATATGATCGCAAACGCCATTGCGGCAAACCCCGAAAACGAGGCGCAGATCATTGCCACAATGCCTGAGTCCGCCGTATGGATCATGAAGATCTCTATGATGATCCTGCCGCTTATCTGCATTCTTATTGGCTTTATTCTTTACATCAAAAAGTTCAAAATTGACGAAGAGACCTATGCAAATATTTTAGCCGACCTCAAGGCACGCGAGGAAGCGGAAAACGCTTCTGCAATTGCCGCATCTGCCGAAGTCAACGATACCGAAACAAAATAACGGATATAGAAGAGGTAAATTATGAAAAAGAAACCAACCATTGCCCTGATGTACGATTTTGATAAGACCCTGTGCGATCAGGATATGCAAAACTATACGTTTATTCCCAACCTTGATATGACCCCTGCCGAATTTTGGGGCAGAGTAGAAGCTTACCGCAAAAAGAATTATATGGAGGGCATTCTCGGGTATCTCTATTCCTCTGTAAAGCTTTGCGAGGAGAAGGGGATTGACGTAACAAAAGAATATTTGAGATCCACCGGCAAGGACATTCGCTTCTACAAGGGCGTACTCAATTGGTTTGAGCGCATCAATCTGTATGGCGAATCCATTGGCGTCAACATCGAGCACTACGTTATTTCCAGCGGCATCAAGGAGATCATCGAGGGCTCGGAAATCAGCAATCGCTTTAAAAAGATCTTTGCCTGCCAATATCTCTACGACGAGAACGGCAAGGCTATCTGGCCCAAAATTGCTATCAACTACACGCAAAAAACGCAATACGTCTTCCGTATTTCCAAGGGCGTTTACGACGAGACCGAAAACAAAAAGGTAAACGATAAGGTTCGCGAGCGTGAGATCCCGTATCAAAATATGATCTATTTTGGCGACGGTATCACCGATATTCCTTGTATGACGCTTATCAAAAAGCAAGGCGGCGTATCCATTGCCGTTTACCAAAAGGGCGAGAAGAACAAGGTCACCGATCTTCTCCTTGACGACCGCGTAAACTACATCTGCTCTGCCGACTATCAGGAGGGCGGAGATCTTGATTCTCTTGTAAAGTGCATCATTCAGGAAAAAGCACTCGCGCACAAGCTGCAGCTCAAGCAAAGAGAGCAGCGCCGCCGTGAATCCAAAAACCAAATATCCAACGCATAAGGAGAAAGCGATGGAACTTTGGGATCTTTACACCAAGGATCGGGAAAAGCTTGGCGAAACGATGGAGCGCGGAGCGGCGCATCCTGCGGGAAAATATCGCCTTGTGGTGCATATCGCAATTTTTAACAGTCGCGGAGAAATGCTGATACAACAACGCCAAGCCGATAAGTTCGGTTGGCCGAATTTGTGGGATATCAGCGCCAGCGGAAGCGTTATTGCAGGGGAGACCACCTGCATGGCAGCCGAGCGCGAAATTGGCGAGGAGCTCGGCCTCTCACTCTCTTTTGCCAACCGTCGTCCCGCACTTACCGTGCATTTTCCCGAAGGCTTGGGCGACGTCTTTGTAGTTGAAGAGGACGTTGACCTTTCGGCGCTCACACTCCAAGTGGAAGAGGTGCAAGCCGTTCGCTGGGCAGACGAAGCCGAAATTTTGAACATGATCGAGAACGATACCTTCATTCCGTATCAATCGAATTTTATCAGCCTGCTTTTCTATTTGCGCAACCACGCAACTCTGCACGTCAAGCCCGACTTGACACGACAATAAAAAGCATAAAAATCCAACTTTAAAAAGTTGGATTTTTTGCGTTTTTTGTATTGCATTGAAAAAAGAACTGTGCTATAATAATACTATCTATATTCTTTTGCAACACGGGGAGGACGTTATGTCAACAGCTATCAACGCGCTTATGCGCTTTATCGAAAAGAGTCCAACGGCTTTTCACGCCGTTGCATCCTGTGCCGAAATTTTGGAGGAGCAGGGATACCTGCACCTTGGCGAGCACGATGAATGGAAGCTTGAGGCAGGCAAGGGCTACTACGTTACGCGCAACCAATCGTCTATCATTGCGTTCCGCATTCCAAAGGGAGCACCGCGCAATTTTTTGGTTGCCGCAAGCCACACCGACTCTCCTATGTTCAAAATCAAAAGCGAGGCACTCTCTCCCGCATTCGATACCTATGCACGCCTGAACGTTGAGCCTTATGGAGGAACTATCTTTTCCACCTGGCTCGACCGTCCGCTCTCCCTCGCTGGACGTGTCATCGTTTCAAAAAGCGATAAGGTCGAGGCACGCCTGATCAATTTTGAGCGCGATCTGCTCGTTATCCCCAACGTTGCGATCCATATGCAAAGAGGCATCAATCAGGGTCACTCCTACAATCCTGCAGTCGACCTCTTGCCCCTGCTTTCGGGGGATGCAAAAACCGATTTTGCAGCTTTTCTTGCCGAGGAGGCAGGATGCAAAAAGGAAGAGCTCCTTGGCTATGATCTTTACGTTTACAACCGTACTCCCGCTACGCGCATTGGTATGGAGGGCGAGTTCTTCTCGGCTCCGCGCATCGACAATTTGATGTGTGCATTCGGCACGCTTGAAGGCTTTATCAACAGCGAAAATGAGAATACTATTACAGTCTACTATGCGGCAGATAATGAGGAAACGGGAAGCTCGACCAAGCAAGGTGCGGGCTCGGTATTCCTCTCTGACGTTATCGACCGCATTTGCGAGGCGTTTGGCGTTGACCGCCGCCGTGCCTTGGCTTCCTCAATGCTACTCTCTGCCGACAATGCGCACGCAAAGCATCCCAATCATCCCGAGCTGTGCGATTTCAAAAACGTACCGCACATGAACGGGGGAGTGGTCATTAAAAACAATGCCGCGCAAAAGTATACCACCGATGGCGTTTCGGCATCTGTCTTTTCTCAAATCTGCGCGCACGCAGACGTACCGATTCAGCAATACGCCAACCGTAGTGATATGCCCGGCGGATCGACTCTTGGCAGCATTGCCACAACACTCACGCCAATGCTCAGCGTAGATATCGGTATGGCGCAGCTCGCAATGCACTCCGCTTACGAGACCGCAGGCTCCGACGATATTGATCATCTTATCAAAGCAGCCACCGCATTTTACAACACCGAGCTGACAGTACTTGGGGATGGCGAGTATCGCCTGCAATTTCCCAAAAGAAAAGGAGCGTGCAAAAATGTATAAGATTGGTTATGATAACGAAAAATATATGGAGCTTCAATCGGCGCACATCCGTCGTCGCATCGACCAATTTGGCGGAAAGCTCTACCTTGAGTTTGGCGGCAAGCTCTTCGACGATTTCCATGCCGCACGCGTTCTTCCCGGCTTCGCCCCCGACAGCAAGGTGCATATGCTCACACAGCTCAAGGAAGAGGTCGAGATCGTTATCGTCATTAACGCATCGGATATTGAAAAGAATAAGGTGCGCGGCGATCTTGGCATCACCTACGACCTCGATGTTTTGCGCCTCATCGACGCTTTTCGCGCTCTTGGACTGATGGTAGGCAGCGTTGTGCTCACCCGTTGGGGTGATCAACCCACGGCTATCAAATTCCAAGCCCGACTTGAATCTCTCGGTGTGCGCGTTTACCGCCACTATGAGATCGAGGGATACCCCTCGGATCTTGACCATATCGTAAGCGACGAGGGATATGGCAAAAACGATTATATCGAGACCTCGCGCTCACTTGTGGTTGTTACCGCACCCGGCCCGGGAAGCGGAAAAATGGCGGTTTGCATGAGCCAGCTTTACCACGATAGCAAGTGCGGCGTTCAATCGGGATATGCAAAATTTGAGACCTTTCCCATTTGGAATCTGCCCCTTAAGCACCCCGTTAACCTGGCATACGAGGCAGCAACGGCAGATCTGAATGACGTAAATATGATCGACCCCTTCCACCTGGAGGCCTACGGTCAAACCACAGTAAACTATAACAGAGACGTTGAAATTTTCCCTGTTGTAGCCGAAATGCTCCGCCGCATCAACGGAGAGTCGCCCTACAAATCTCCCACCGATATGGGCGTTAATATGGTGGGGAACTGCATCGTCGATAACGACGTTGTTTGCGAGGCAGCAAAAAGAGAGATCGTGCGCCGCTATTATGCTGCGCTGACCCGTCAGCGCAAGGATAATGGCTCCCGAAGTGAGATCGACAAGATCAAATTGATCATGCAAACGGCGGGGATCGACCCCGAGACGCGCGGTGTTACGGTAGCGGCAAATGCAAAAGCGGAGGCAACCGCCAAGCCCGCTACCGCCATTGAATTACCGGACGGAACCATCGTCACCGGCAAGACCTCACGCCTTTTGGGCGCGGCTTCGGCAGCACTCCTCAATGCCCTTAAAACACTTGCGGGAATTGACGATAGCATCGACTTGATATCGCCCGAAATTCTCGAGCCCATTACAAACCTTAAGGTAGGCTTGCTTGGCAGCCACAATCCAAGATTGCATCCAGATGAGCTTTTAATAGCGCTTTCCATTTGTGCGGTGCACGATCCCGTGGCAGCAAAGGCAACCGAGCAGCTTTCTCGCTTGCGCCATTGCGATATGCATTCAACCGTTATTCTTTCGGCAAGCGATGAGCACACCCTTAAAAAGCTTGGCATCAACCTGACCTGCAATCCCGTTTACGAAACCAAAAAGCTTTACCACGGCTAAATAAAACAGAAAGGAGCAACCTGTGGGAACCGTATACGATTATTTGACCTGGCGTGGCGACCTGACAATGCGGGCTGCTCCTTTTGGCGAGGTCGACAGTCTTATTCTTTCTATGTTCGCCTATTTGGATATGCAAGATATCGTCCCCGCACCCGGCGAGGAGGGCGAGCTCAGCGTTTGGGCGGCATCCAAGGCATTCTTGGAACGCTATCCCGACCCCAAAAAGAGTAAAATGGGCGTTCTTATTCCCAAGGACATCGTCAAAATGATGCGCGCAATGCGTTCAACCAAGCGCTTTGGTACGCTTAAAATATCGGGGTATGTGAATTTAATAGACCCCGAAACCGAGCTGCAATTCTCAGCCGTCACCTTTCTTATGGCAGACGGAACTGCCATTGTGACCTACCGAGGCACGGACGATACCTTGGTGGGCTGGAAAGAGGATATGAATATGTGCTTTTTGCCGGTCGTTCCTGCGCAGATCAAGGCGGTCGAATACCTGAAAAACGTTGCAAAAGAGCATAAGGGCAAGCTCATTCTCACAGGGCATAGCAAGGGCGGCAATTTGGCGGTTTATGCCGCGGTGCATAGTGATGCCGCTATTCGGGAGCGCATTACGGCGGTTTACAGTAACGACGGCCCCGGATTTGGAAAAAACATTCTCGACGATCCAGACTATCGAGAGATCCGCCCACGCATTTGCAACCTCGTTCCGCAATCCTCAGTCGTTGGAATGCTGCTTGAACACGACGAAAACTTTACGGTTGTAAAAAGCCGTCAAAAATCGGGTTTTTTGCAGCACAACGGACTTTCGTGGGAAATCTTGGGCAATTCCTTTGTGCATCTTAAGGACGTCACATCCGATAGCCGCAAGCTTGACAGAACGGTCAACCAATGGATTCGCGATATGACCCCCGAGCAAAGAGAAGAGTTTGCCGAGGCGGTCTATCAGCTTTTCTCGGTCGATGGTGCGCAAACATTGACCGATCTTGTTGCCGCACGCAAAAAATGGTTTTCTCACACAAAAAGTCTTGACCCCAAGGTGCACGAGACTATACAAAAAATGCTCTCCGAGCTTATCGGCATCAACAAGGTCAGCAAAATCAAAGATGTTTTTCGCAGAAGCGCCAAGGAAGCGGAAGCAGAAGAATAAAAAAGAACGACTTATCATAAGTCGTTCTTTTTTGCTTTTGTTTTCGTTTTAAATTTCGCCCAGCATAATGCGAATGATCTCGCGGTCGGTCTCCATCATACCGTCGCGGGCAAGCTGCCCCACGTTGCGAATGGTGTTTTCAACGCCCTTAGTGATAATGCCGTCACCGCCGAAGAATTCGCGACCCGATCTCGCCATCTCCCAGCCCATAAAGCCGGCTTCTACCGCCATAGCGATCTTTGCCGCGCAGGAGGGCTTTGCACCGTCGCAAATGGTGCCCGAAAGAATAGCAACTGCATTGACGAGTGTGTGCGCGATCTCGTGGAATCTTCCACCCTCAAGGTAGCAGATGCCCGCACCTGCGCCAACACCCGCGCTGATAGCACCGCAGTAGGCAGAGAGGCAACCGATTCCTGTTTTTTGATGTACTGTAATAAGGTCTGCCACAATCAGGGCGCGCAAAAGCTCTTCCTCGCTTTTTCCCGTTTCCTCGGCATAAACGATTACGGGAACAGATGCGGTAATGCCTTGGTTGCCGCTTTCCGAAAGAATGCAAACAGGGAACTCGCATCCACTCATACGCGCATCCGAGCCTGCGGCAGCATACGCACGCGCCTTATCCTTAACGCTGACGTTACCATCGCCTAAAATCAGTTGACCGATAGAAGCACCGTAAGGGTTGCGCAAGCCTTCATTGGCAATCGCCATATTCATTTCCATCTGGCGCAAAAGGTGGGGGCGCAGTTCATCAAGCGGCGTCGTGTCGGCAAACTCCACGATCTTTTCAACCGTCAAAAGGGAACGGTTTGCCGCATTTTTTGTACTTTGTGCAAGCGCTTCCTTTTGCACGTAACGCTCAATTATACTCTTGCCGTTAAGCTCTGCTAAAACGATGTTGGTATGGTATCCCGAGATCTGCACGCGCGCGGTGTCATCACCGCACCTGCCCGTAATCAAAAGGTCGAAGGTGCAGGTGGATTTCAGCTCCGATACCACGATCGGTGTCTTTTTTAAATAAGAACGCAAAGAAATGCGGTCATCCTCGCCAAGCACCGATAAAAGCTCAAGCTTAAGATCAAATCTGCCCGAAATAATGCCTGCTGCAACGGCAGCTTCAATGCCGTGCATACCTCCCGTTGCGGGAACGATAACGCTTTTTACGTTTTTGATGATGTTACCGCTCAAGGCGATCTCCACACTTGTGGGGATCTGGCCCAAAGCATCGCGCAAGAGCGCCGCGGCATAGGCAATGGCAATCGGTTCGGTGCAGCCCATTGCAGGCTGAAGCTCCTCAATTAAAATGGCTTGATATGTGCTGAAAATTTCACTGGAAAGCATAAAATTTTCCTTTCGCATAGCAAGGCTCGCCCAAGGGCGAGCCTTTAGATTTTTAGTTTTTCGGGAAGCTATCCTTCAGTCCAACAACGCGGTTAAAGGTGTCGGGATTCTTGGTGTCCTTGCAGAAATAACCCGTACGAACAAACTGGAACTGCTCGCCCGCCTTTGCATCTGCAAGAGAGGGTTCCACCACAGCGCCTTCGAGCTTGGTAAGCGAATCTGGGTTGAGGAAGTCAAGATAGGTCTTGCCCTCGGGAACGTCCGCAGTGTTCTCAATGTTAAAGAGACGGTCATAGAGCATAAAGGTTGCGGGAACAGCATACTTGGCAGAGAGCCAATGAACAGTACCCTTGATCTTGCGACCGTCAGCAGGCATGCCGTTGCCGGTTTCAAGGTCAGCGGTTGCGTGAATGCACTTAATAGAGCCATCCTCGTTCTTTTCAATACCAACGTATTTGATGATATAGCCACCCATTAGACGAACCTCGCCGTCGGGCTTGAGACGGAAGAACTTGGGAGGTGGAACCTCTGCAAAGTCGTCAGCATCAATAAAGATCTCGCGTGTCATAGGAACGTCTCTTGTGCCGAGCTCGGGCTTTTGCGGATGGTTGGGAAGGGCGATCATCTCTTCCTTATCCTCGGGGTAGTTGTCAATAATGACTTTAATGGGGTTGGCAATACCTACGCGGCGCAGAGCGTTTTCGTTCAGGTCATTGCGTACGCAAGCCTCAAGCTGACGAACGTCAACGGTGTGGTCGGTGTTGGTAACGCCTGCCTCACGAACAAAGGTAAAGAGGGCAGCGGGTGTGTAACCGCGGCGACGCAGACCGCACAGAGTAGGCAAACGGGGGTCATCCCAACCGTCAACAAAGCCTTCCTCTACGAGCTGACGCAAATAACGCTTGGACATTACGGTGTAAGTAATGTTCATGCGACCGAACTCCCATTGATGGGGCTTTTGGGCAAAACCGATCTTCTCAACGACCCAGTCGTAAAGAGGGCGGTGGTTGCGGAATTCGCTGGAGCACAGAGAGTGCGTAATGCCCTCAAGTGCATCCTGAATGGGGTGCGCAAAGTCGTACATCGGGTAAACGCACCACTCGTCACCTTGGCGGTGATGGTGAATGTGCTTAATGCGATAGATAACGGGATCGCGCAGATAGGGGTTGTCCGACGAAGGATCGATCTTTGCACGCAGAGTGCGCGCACCGTCGGGGAATTCACCGTTTTTCATACGCTCAAACAGATCAAGGTTCTCTTCAACGCTTCTGTTGCGGTAGGGAGACTCCTTGGAAGCCTGCGAGCGGTCGGTGCCCTTGTAGTCGGCAATTTCGTCCTTGGTCAGGTCACAAACGTAAGCGTCGCCCTGCTTGATGAGCTGAACGGCAAATTCGTAGCACTTGCCAAAATAGTCCGAGCCGTAATAAACACCGCCCGTGGGAGTAGCGCCAAGCCACTCAAGGACCTCGCGAATCGAGCGAACAAACTCGTCCGACTCCTTTGCGGGGTTGGTGTCGTCGTAACGCAAGTTAAACAGACCGTTGTATTTGTTGGATACGTCGGTGTTGATGCAAATTGCCTTTACCGAGCCGATGTGCAAATATCCGTTGGGCTCGGGCGGAAAACGGGTGTGGATCTTAAGATTGGGATTTGCTTCAAGATCTGAATCGATAATATCAAGAATAAAGTTTCTTTCAAGTTCTGCCATAGTATTTATCAAACCTTTCTTCAATCAAAGGGTAGCAATCATATTTTCAATGCGGCGTGCGGTTTCATCCTTGCCGAGAATTTGTATAACGGTATAGAGGTCGGGGGCGTTGAGCTTGCCCGTAATTGCCACGCGCAAGAACATACTTACGTCGGCAATGCTTCCACGGTATTCCTCGGGAGATGCCTTATAAGCCTTCATATCGTCGGCATAGCCGATCTCGCGAGCAATTGCCTTTACCTTTTCAAACCAGGTGTTCATATCGTCTGCCATATCAAAGGATGCAAGGAACTTTTGGAGTGCCGCCTTGATGTCAGCCTTATCAAATTTCTTGTCGTATTGATCTTCTTGTACAAAGTCAAAGAAGAATCCCATATAGGGCTTTGCATCTGCCCAGGTTGCAAGGTCTTTTCTCGGCTTCTTACCACCACGACCAATGGCGAAGATGGATTCGGTAAATGCGGGATCACGAGCGAGCTTCTCGCCAAATTCGGGATCAAATTGCAAAGCCCAAGCAGTAACTTGCTCGGTAACCTCTTTTGCACTCATACGGGAGATGACGTTTTTGCTGACGTCATTGAGCTTGTTAAAGTCGAACAGACAGCCCGAGGTACTCATCTTTTTGATGTTGAAGGGGAAGTCGGTGTAGGGCTTGTCCGCGTTTTGTGCGTGCCACTCCTCGTAGTTGGAGTTGAGCAGGGTCATAATGTACTCGCAAACGCAAGCGGGCGCGTAACCCATACGGCTGTAATCGTCCATATTGGCACCCATATCGCGCTTGGATAGCTTCTTTTTGTTGCCGTTCTCATCAAGACGCATAATTTGCGCAATGTGCAAATATTTGGGGAGCTTGAAGCCGAGGTAGCGGAAGAGCATAATGTGCTTGGAAAGGCTGGGGAGCCATTCCTCACCGCGAATAACGTGCGTTGTGCCCATCAGGTGGTCATCAACCGCGTGTGCAAAGTGGTATGTGGGAATTCCGTCGGACTTGAGCAGAACGAAATCCTCGTCGTTCTCGGGAATTTCCAATTTGCCTTTTACAAGGTCGGTAAAGGGTGTTTTCTTTTCGGGATCGCCATCTGCGAGAAGGCGAAGAACAAAAGGATTGCCCGCTGCAAGATTGGCTTCAACCTCTTCAAGGGTAATATTGCGAGCCGCAAGCATCTTTTCGCGTGCCTCGGTTTGGTCCTCGTGCCAGTCTTTTGCTTTCATTTCTGCTTTTTTATCTACTGCGTTGAGCGCTTCGAGCTCTTCTTTTGTGGTAAATACGGGGTAAGCCTTGCCCTCGCTCACAAGCTGCTTTGCAAACACGTGGTAAATGGGGCCGCGCTCGCTTTGCTTGTAGGGACCGTAGATGCCCTTATCGCAAATCTTGCCGTCCTCACCGATAACAGCGCCCTCGTCAAAGCAAACGCCATAGTGTGCCAGCGTGTGAATAAGACCCTCAGCCGCACCGTCAACCTCGCGCTTTGCGTCGGTATCCTCAATGCGCAAATAGAACACGCCGCCGCTTTGATGTGCGAGGCGCTCTCCAATGGTAGAGGGGAACAGACCGCCAAAGTGAACAAAGCCCGTAGGGCTGGGAGCAAAACGGGTTACCTTTGCACCCTCGGGCAGGTTTCGGGGCGGGAATTTTGCTTCTACGTCCGCGGGCGTTTCTGCAACGCTCGGGAAGAGAAGCTGGGCAAGCTTTTGATAGTCCATGATATGTGATCCTTTCTGATAGGAGAATTACAAAAAATAAATGCAGGAGTCGAGTGCCTCGGCAAGTGAAGCGGAGGACCCGTGTCCGGGATAGATGGTGGTGCTTTTGGGAAGCTTTGTAAGCTTTTGGAGAGAATCCTTTAAGAGATAGGGATCTCCGCCATATAGGTCATAGCGCCCAAAGCCCTGTGCAAAAAGCGTGTCACCCGTAATCAGGAACTCACCGCCGCAATCAAAGCAGACCGAGCCGTTTGTGTGTCCTGGCGTGTGAAGCACGCGAATCGTCGTTTCTCCCAAAGAGAGCGTGTCGCCATCATTGAGTAGCTCTTCGGGGCGTCTCCAAGTGCGGTAGCTGTGAAAAAAAGTGAAAAACGCATTTTTGTGGGCATCCTCGGTAAGCTCTGCATCAAACGTATGAACGTAGGCGGGAATGCCTGCCTTTTCACGCAAGGTGTCAAGCGAGCAAATGTGGTCAAAATGAGCGTGTGTCAAAAGGATATAGCGCAAGGTCGCGCCCTTTTCGTAAGCCTTTTGCAAAATGACATCGGCATCTGCCGAGGGGTCAACCACCGCAGCTTGATCGCCGCTGACGAGCAGATAGCAGTTTGAGCCGAACGAACCGGGAAAAAGGTTGTAAATTTCCATTCATTCAGCCCCTTTCTAAATCAACTTTACCTTATATTATAACACGAAAATTTTTGTTTGTCCACTTGTTTTTGCAAAAAAAGCAAGTTTTTTAGCCTATTTTGAACGGTTTTGGCGGAATATTTCAAACGCCAAAACCGTTGCGGCAGAAGCCGCCGAAAGAGAACCGCCAAAATCGCGCCCATAGTCGATACGCACAATGCGGTCAGCCGCATCAAGGAGCGTGCGGGAAATGCCGCGTTTTTCACCGCCGACCACCAAAAGAATGGGGTAATCGAACTGCTCTTCAAATACCGAAACCGAGTCGCGAATACCCGCGCAAAGGACGGTGTATCCCGCCTCGCGGAAGCACCTGACGGCATCCTCGCCCTCTGCCTCAAAAATGGGCAGAGACTCCGAAGCGCCTGCCGAAGCACGTGCAACAACACCTGCGGCGCTCATCCAGTTGCGGGGCGGCAAGATCACACCGCTAACTCCCGCGGCATAAAGTGAGCGAATGGCGTATCCAAAATTGTAGGGATCTTCAATTCCCTCAAGATAAACGTAAAAGCTATTGGGGAGGATATCCTCTGTGCGCAGCGTTGGAATGGTGCGTGGTGTGCTAAGCGCCAAAATGCCGCCGTGTGTGTTGCCGACAGAGAGGCGTTCGATCTCTTCACAGTCAACAAACTCAATTGGAAATCCAAGCTCGTGCGACTTTGCCGTCAGGTAGCCGATCTGTGCGGCTTTTGACTTCCTTTTGGAGCGGTCGATCAAAACCTTTTCAATTTTGCGGTCGTTTACAGCCCCTGAATTGAGAAGGGCAGAAATTGAAGTCATGCCTTCCAAAATATCCGAGGCAGCAAAGCGTTGTTCTTCTTTTAACATAAAACAGATCCTTTTTCATCAAATCACTTCTAAATTCTTTTCTTTTTGCATAGTATCAAACAGAGAGAACTCTGATAGGAGGATGCAATATGATCTCTGATTGGACAGGGCGCGAGAGAAGTGTGGTGTTGGGGGAATATTTGTTGGAGCACTGTGCAACCGTAAGAGAGGCTGCACGCGTGTTTGGCATTAGCAAGAGCACCGTACATAAGGACGTTAGCGATAGGCTTCGCCACGTCAACAATGCTTTGTGGATGCAGGTGCAGGAGCTGCTGAACAAAAACAAGCAGGAGCGGCATTTGCGCGGCGGTGAGGCAACACGGCAAAAATACACTGCCGTGCGCCAAAACCAAGAAGCTTCGCAAGCCTTTTGCGAAAAAAGCCAACAAAATCCCATCAATTAAATTATATTATATCATATACCGCACGCGTTTGCAATTCCTTTTTGCAAAAAAAGAATGCAAAAATCAAAGGATGGTGGGGAAGAGGAAAAGAGCGGGGCGCATTGTTGCGTAAATCGAAGATATCTGCGAAAGTGGCAGGGGATTTTTTCCTCTGCCGCATTCCATTGTAAAGGCAGGAACAGACATTTTCTCGGCACACCAATCAGAAAGTCCGCCATAAGCCGCAAGCCCCTCTGCGCGCGATAGCTTATAGCCTGTTAGTTTGGAAAGTCGCTGCGCGGTTACAAAGCCGCTCCTCTGATCCTTGCAAGGTGGAGCAAAGATCTCCTCGCCCTGCGTATGCAAGGTCATTACACCGCGCCAAGGGGCAGAAAAGCGCATAAAATTGCAAAGAGCCGCAACCTCGGGCTCACTCTCGGCGCACTCACCGCTATACCGCGTGGGAGCGCCCTTTTGAATGCCGTTTTCAGCCTCGATCTTCTTATATTCGGCAAATCCTGCATTATAGTTGTGGTTGAGGTCCACGCCGCGCGCATTTGCTTGCCAAGAAGAAAAATCCTCGCTGCCGCCGTTCATTTCCAATAGCCGTTCATATAGGGGATTTTCTTCATTCACTCCGTGAATTTGATACTCCACGCCGTCGGGATTGAGCATTGGAAGAATAGAGAGTGTATAGCCGTCCAAAAGATCGCAAGGGTAGATGCCGCACACGCGGCGTTTTGTGTCTATCACCTCACAAAGCTCCTCTGCAAACTGCATAAGAACGAGAGAAGTGATCCACTCCATTCCGTGGTGCGCGCCAACGTAAAGTAGGCGTCGCTTTCCGCTTCCAAAGTGCAAAATGGGAATGGCGCGGTCAAGAACGGACGTGCCGATATAAGAAAGATCAATAAACGAATATGTATCTGCAAGGCGGTGTACGCGCGCCAAGAGGGCAGAGTGATCAAATGGGCAAAGGGCGTTGTGTTCGTTGGGCATAAAAAGAAAACCTCCCGTTCCGAATTTTCTTTATCAGTATATGAAAGAGAGGAAAAATTGTCAAAACGGTTGACACAAAGCCGTGAGATATGCTATAATAGGGTAGAATTTTTTGGGAGGTGCCACGTGCAAAACCTTTTGTTTGACGAGCTTTGCATCAAACGGCTCAAAAAGAGCTTTTTGATTTTTGCAATTGCTTGTGTCGGCTTTATTTCCGCAATTTATACGCCCGTTTATTTGTTGCTTGCCAGCAACGTGCTGTGGCGCGGCTCACTGCTTTTGTTTTTGTGGACCGAGTTGATGGGACCCTTGGTTGATTTTTCCTTTTATTGGGGCTCATTTGCTTTCCTTATTTATATTTATTTGCGCTTTGGCAAAAAGCAGATCAAGTATTTTGCTATCGTCGCCGCCGTCTCCATCGCGGCAAGATACGTCATTACCCTGATCGTGAATTTCGCCTTGATGTCTTTCCCCGGTTGGGAAATGATCTGGCAGGAAGAGCTCCCGAGCGCGCTCTTTGGCATTCTTATGGATGCATTGCAAATGCTTGGCGTTCTCCTTTTGGCAGAGTTCTGCTGCCGCCGCCCCTTGATGCAGGCAAAAGCATATACAAAGGGAAGCGAGGGGGAAGAGATGATCGGAGACTGCCTTCCCGTCACAAGCTTTTTCAATATCAAACAGCCGCTGAACAAGCTATGCTTCTTTTCCGCGCTCATTCCCGCGGGCATCAAGCTTCTCTCGCGCCTCTATTATGATATCTTCTTCTGGGGATTGCCAACCGACGCTTCCGAGTGGCTTCTGGTCGTCACCTACTATATTGGCGACGTGGCATCCTTCCTTGTTGGTTATTTCGTTCTTTTGTACCTCTTGCAAACCATTTTTGCAAACGAGACAAAACGAAAGATCGAATTTGAATCTTAAGGAAAAACAAACAAAAAGAGCTTTGCTTTGGCAAGGCTCTTTTTTAGCACTCAAATGCAATATTAACAAAATGTTCACAACTTTATTAGAAAAAACCATTGACAAAACGGCAAAAAAGTGGTAAATTTATATCGTAAGTTAGCACTCAAGCAAAACGAGTGCTAAAAATCACGAAAAAAGTGGCAGAAAGGAGCAAATTGGCCGTGAGAGACGAAAATCGTGGATTAAGCGAGAGAAAAAAGCAAATATTAAAAGCGATCGTCGACGCACATATCGAGGGCGGCGAGCCTGTTGGCTCCAAGTATATTCTGCAAAGTCAAAACATCAACTGCTCCTCGGCAACCATCCGCAACGAGATGGCAGAGCTTGAGGAAATGGGATATCTCGAGCAGCCCCACGCATCGGCGGGGCGCGTTCCCAGTGAGCTTGGTTATCGCTTTTACGTTGACGCGCTCATCGAGCGTTATGCTATGACAACCACCGAGATCGCGCAGATCAATGCGCTTCTCAAGGCAAAAATGGGGGAGCTTGACCAAATCCTTTTGGCGGCATCCAATCTGGCGTCGGCTATGACCAACTACACGGGCATTGCCATCAAGCCAAAGCTTCATTCTGTCAGCGTTGAAAAGTTTGAGACCATTTATCTCGACCCCGATCACATCATTTTGGTGGCGGTCGATTCCGACGGTAACGTAAAAAGCAAGCATCTGCATTCCGATTCGCAAGCCTTCACGCAGGCGGCGGTCACAAAGCTGGCACGCGTGCTCAACTCCACGCTTGTCGGGCTTTCCGCCGAGCAGATCACGCTTCCCATTATGATGCGTATTGAAAGCGAAATGGGAATGGATAATTCGATCGTTAATGACGTTATCAAGGTCATTTACGATCTGCTCAACGAATCCGACCACGGAGAAATGCGCGTCAGCGGCATTGACAGACTTTTGCAATATCCCGAATACAGCGACGTCACCCAGCTTCAAGGCTTGCTTGGAACGCTGGAAAAGAAAGAGGACATATTAAATCTTGTTTCGCAAAGCGACAACGAGGATATCAACGTTCTCATCGGCTCCGAGAGCCAGGTTAAAGTTATGAATAATTCCGCTTTGGTGTTCAAGCCCATCGTTAAGGATGGCAAAACATTGGGAGCCATTGGCATTATCGGGCCGCGGCGTATGGATTACGCCAAGGTGCTGGCAACGCTTGAGGGACTCAGCGGCAACATATCCAATATGATACACGCAAACAAACAACTGAACGGAGGAGAATCCGATGGAGGAAATGAAAACCGCGGCAAATGAGGCAGAGGTAAAGACCGAAGCGCCCAAGGATGCCGCAAAGGCAAAAAAAGCAAAGAAAAACGATGAGGTTGCAGAGCTCACCAAAAAGCTGGCTCAAAAAACAGCCGAATGCGAGGAATGTAACGATAGATATATGCGTATGATGGCGGAGTACGATAACTTCCGCAAGAGAAGCGCAAAAGAAAAGGAGGGCGTTTGGGCAGATGCGTACAGCGATTGCATCGCACACCTGCTTCCGATCCTTGATAATCTCGAGCGCGCAAGTAAGTCCAACAACGTTGAAGCCGTTACAAAGGGACTTGAAATGACCGTTAAGGCATTTGACGACGCCATGGAAAAAATGGGCGTTAAGGAGATCGAGTGCAAAACCTTCGATCCCAATCTCCACAATGCGGTTATGCACGTGGAAGATGAGCAGTATGGCGATGGCGAGATCGTAGAGGTCTTCCAAAAAGGCTACTGCAAGGGTGACAAAGTCATCCGTTACGCGATGGTTAAGGTTGCAAACTAACCGCGCGATCAATTTGTTAAAAACTACTTTTATATAATTTGGAGGAAATTATTATGGGAAAAATTATTGGTATTGACTTGGGTACAACCAACTCTTGTGTAGCAGTTTACGAGGGCGCAGAGCCCATCGTTATCCCCAATCCCGAGGGAGCAAGAACCACCCCTTCCGTTGTGGCATTTTCCAACACGGGTGCGAGAATGGTAGGACAGGTCGCAAAGAGACAGGCGATCACCAACCCCGACCGCACCATCATTTCCATCAAGCGTGAAATGGGCACGGGCTTTAAGAAAGAAATCGACGGCAAGAGCTATACACCTCAGGAATTCTCCGCAATGATTCTGCAAAAGCTCAAGGCTGATGCAGAGAGCTATCTTGGCACCACCGTAAATCAGGCAGTTATCACCGTTCCCGCATACTTCTCCGACGCACAGCGTCAGGCAACCAAGGATGCAGGTAAGATCGCAGGTCTTGAGGTTCTGCGTATCATCAACGAGCCTACCGCAGCAGCTCTTGCATACGGTATGGATAAGGAAGCAAACCAAAAGATCATGGTATTCGACCTTGGCGGCGGTACCTTCGACGTATCCATTTTGGAAATTTCCGACGGCGTATTCGAGGTTCTCGCAACCAACGGCGACACTCGCCTTGGCGGTGACGATTTCGACCAACGTATCATCGATTGGATGGCAGATCAGTTCCAAAGAGAGAACGGCGTAGACCTTCGCCGCGACAAGATGGTTCTGCAAAGACTGCGCGACGCAGCAGAGAAGGCAAAGATCGAGCTTTCGGGCATGACCTCTACCTCTATCAACCTGCCCTTCATTACGGCAACCGCTGCAGGCCCCTTGCATTTTGAAGCAACCCTTTCTCGCGCAGAATTTGAGCGCATCACCGCAGACCTTGTTGAGCGTAGCATCGTTCCCACAAAGAAGGCTCTCGCCGATGCAGGCCTCTCTGTAAATCAAATCGACAAAGTACTCCTCGTTGGCGGCTCTACCAGAATTCCCGCCGTTCAAGAGGCAGTTAAAAAGTTTATTGGCAAAGAGCCCTTCAAGGGCATCAATCCCGATGAGTGCGTAGCAATCGGTGCTGCTATCCAAGGCGGCGTTCTCGGTGGCGAGGTTAAGGATCTGCTTCTTCTCGACGTTACGCCTCTGTCTCTCGGTATCGAGACTTTGGGCGGCGTATTCAACCGCATCATCGACCGTAACACCACCATCCCCGTAAAGAAGAGCCAGGTTTATTCCACCGCTGCTGACGGACAGACCTCTGTTGAAATTCACGTTCTTCAGGGCGAGCGTGAAATGGCAGCAGGCAACGCAACTCTCGGCAGATTCATTCTTGACGGTATCCCCGCAGCTCCCCGCGGAGTTCCCCAGATCGAGGTTACCTTCGATATTGACGCTAACGGTATCGTAAACGTTACCGCAAAGGATAAGGGCACCGGCAAGGAGCAGCACATCACTATCACCTCCTCCACCAATATGTCCAAGGAGGATATCGAAAAGGCTGTTCACGAGGCTGAAAAGTTTGCTGAAGAGGACAAGAAGCAGAAGGAAGCCGTTGAGGTTAAGAATCAGGCTGAAAACGCAATATTCCAGACCGAAAAGGCTATGGCTGACCTCGGCGACAAGATTACCGACTCCGACAAGGCTCCCGTAAACGAAGCGATCACAAAGCTTCGCGAGACCATAAATTCCGGCAACACCGATGCTATCAAGGCTGATACAGAGGCGCTTCGGAAAGCGTTCTACCCCATCGCTGAAAAGATCTACAAGGATCAGGCGGCTCAGGGCGGCAATGCAGGATTTGATCCTAACGCAGGAGCGCAAGGCGGCGACGGAAATTACTACGACGCAGGCTTTGAAGACAAGACAAACGGCTAATATTAAAATTGTAGGGCGGCTTTCGGGTTGCCCTACAATCGAGCTTTTGACAACATTTATTTACATTTATATCTATTTACACTAAAATCACACCAATAAAAGGTTAAATATGGCAGATAATAAAAGAGATTATTACGAAGTCCTCGGGGTGCAAAAAAATGCCGGAGAGGACGAAATAAAAAAGGCCTACCGTTCTCTCGCAAAAAAATACCACCCGGATATGAACCCGGGCGACAAGGACGCCGAAATGAAGTTCAAGGAAGTGAACGAAGCTTACGCCGTTCTTTCCGACTCTGAAAAACGCTCCAAGTATGACAGATTCGGTCA
>JBGVQK010000030.1:0-40866 GCA_045127455.1 Eubacteriales bacterium | reverse complement strand
GTACCCCCGCGTTCCTTATAAAAGCATTCCTAAAAGCTCACGCTATAAAATTATCCAGATACCACTCGCCGTCTTGGAGAGCGATGAGAATTTCGACGGTTTCTATTTGGTCGGGGCTATCCTCGAGCCAAGAATTGAGGGTGACGACGCAACGGTCGGTTTTACCGAGCGAGCGAACCTGCATTGAGGAATAGTCATAGACACGCATACCCGTATAGAAGGTTTTGAACTCCTTGGATTGCCAGAGGTAGTTGCCTTCCTCGTAGTAGCGCGCAACGCCGACCACCGATCCGCCAACGCCATCCTCGATTGCGTATCCATCGAAGATAGAACGGTAAATAACCTCGTCAAGGTACTCTTTGCTATATATTTTTTCGATTGCCTCTTTCATTTGGTTGACCGAAAAATATTTTGCTTTTGGCGTTACGATTTCGTAGTGCTGGGCGGGCTCAAGACCGTAATAAACGTGCATAAACTCGACGTATTCGGAGTCATCCTCCCACACGGGCAGACCGCAGCCGTAAATGAGGGCGTTGACCTCTTGCGAGGACTCGAGAAGATAGACCATTCTATCGTAAATGTCCTCGACGCGCGGCGCGGAATTGTGTTGGAAGAGCAGCACTCCGCTCACCACCAAAATGACCACCGCGAGCGCCCCCGCTATCATTTTTTTGTAATGCTTTTTGAAAAAATTAAGAATTTTTTCTTTGCTTGTTGTTTTTGTTTCTTCCATTATTCTTCACTTTCGGGTTGTGCAGTTTCTTCTGTTTTTACAACCTCTTCTGCCGCCTCGGTTACGATCTCGTTGCCGTTTTCGTCGAGTTCGGGTTCTTCGTCGTCGGTTTCGTCTTCGTGGGCTACAACGGTGAAGTTGACAAGCTGTTGTCCGTCGCCAAGGCGCATAACGATTACGCCGCCCGCGCTACGGGAACGTGTGGGAATGCCTGCAACGGGTGTGCGGATGATGGTTCCCGAATCGGTGATCATCATAATATCCATACTGTCATCAACCGCTGCAATGCCGGTGAGATCTCCGCTCTTGTCGGTCAGGTTGTAGCAGGTTACACCGTAACCGCCGCGATGCTTCATCAGGCGGAAATTATCAAACGGGCTGCGCTTACCAAAGCCGTTGGATGTGATGCAGAGCAGATCCTTGCCCTCTTCAACGGTGCAAACACCCTTAACGTGGTCGCCCTCGCGCAGACTGATGCCGCGAACACCGCGTGCTGTACGTCCAAGCGCGCGTGCGCCTTCTTCGGCAAAGCGGATGGCTTGACCTTGTTCGGTTGCAATCAGGAGCTCGCAGGTGCCGTCGGTAAGAACAACGTAAAGCAGCTCGTCACCCTCGTCAAGGGTGAGCGCGATCTTACCGCCCTTGCGTTGGTATTCGTATTCGGAAAGCTTGGTTCTCTTGATAACGCCGTTTCTTGTTACCATAGTGAGGTAATGGGTATCGGTAAACTCGTCTACGCTGATGCAAGATGTGATCTTTTCCCCTGCCTCAAGCTCGAGAATGTTAACAATATTCTGTCCGCGTGCGGTGCGTCCTGCCTCGGGGATCATATACGCCTTGCGCATTTGTACCTTACCCGTGTTGGTGAACATCAAGAGATACGAGTGGCTGTTAAGCGCGATAACCTTTTCGATAAAGTCCTCTTCTTTGGTGGACATACCGATCACGCCACGTCCGCCACGGTGCTGTGCGGAGTAAACCGATGCGGGTTGACGCTTGATATAACCTGCGTTGGTGAGTGTGATAACGCAGCTGTGACGCTCGATGAGATCCTCAAGAATGATCTCGTGCTCTGCCGCCATAATGTCGGTGCGACGAGCATCGGCATACTTGCGACGGATCTCGCTCATTTCATCCTTAATGATCTGCTTAATCTTGCCCATATCGGCAAGAATACCCTCGAGCTCTTCGATCAGCGCGTGCAGACGTGCGAGCTCTTCTTCAATCTTGCTTCTCTCCATACCCGTCAGCTTACCAAGTGTCATTTCAACAATGGCTTGCGCCTGAATTTCGGTGAGCCCGAAACGCTCCATCAAGGTCTGCTTGGATGCGGGAATAGAGGGCGAGGTCTTCATAATTTGAACGATCTCGTCGATGTTGTCAAGCGCGATCTTGTAGCCCTCAAAGATGTGGGCGCGCGCCTTTGCCTTTTCGAGGTCGAACTCGGTGCGGCGAATGATGACCTGCTCTTGGTGAGCAATATAGTGGTCGAGAATTTGCGGCAGGGTAAGAATCTTGGGCTCGTTGTTAACAAGGGCGAGCATATTGATAGCAAAGGTATCCTGCAGCTGGGTGTATTTGTAGAGCTGATTTAAGAGAATTTGCGAGTTTGCGTCGCGGCGGTATTCCACAACAATGCGCATACCGTCTCTGCCCGATTCGTCGCGCAGCTCGGTAATGCCGTCAATCTTCTTTTCCTTTACGCAGTTTGCAATGGATTCGCAAAGCATACTCTTGTTAACGCCGTAAGGAATTTCGGTAAAGATGATGCGTCTGTGATCCTCTTCAACCGTCGCGCGAGCGCGGACCATGATGTGTCCCTTACCCGTTTCGTATGCCAAGCGAATGCCGTTAACACCGTAAATGGTGGCATAGGTGGGAAAATCGGGGCCCTTGATGTATTCCATCAGGTCGTCAACCGTGCTTTCGGGATTATCCATACGGTAGATGGTGGCATCAATGACCTCACCGAGATTGTGAGGGGGAATGTTGGTTGCCATACCAACGGCAATACCCATAGAACCGTTTACCAAAAGATTGGGAAAACGGGAAGGCAGAACCGTAGGCTCCTGCAAGCGGTTATCAAAGTTGGGCATCATAGGAACAACGTTCTTATCAAGGTCGCGCATCATTTCATCGGAAATTTTATCAAGGCGTGCCTCTGTATAACGGTAAGCAGCCGCGCCGTCACCGTCAACAGAACCAAAGTTTCCGTGTCCCTCAACCAGAGGATAACGCATAGAGAAGTCCTGCGCCATACGTACCATTGTGCCGTAAACGGCAGCGTCACCGTGAGGGTGATAGCGACCGAGCACGTTACCAACGGTGGTTGCCGACTTGCGGAAGGGCTTGGAATGCACCAAGCCGTCCTCGTACATCGCGTAAAGAATACGGCGAGCACCGGGCTTCATTCCGTCGCGCACGTCGGGAAGCGCACGCGCCATAATAACCGACATAGAGTATTCGATAAAGGATTTTTTAACTTCCTTTTCCATACCCACGTCGACGATCTTCTGATTTTCAAACAGGGCAAGCTCCTGTTCTTTTTCTAATTTCTTTTCCTTTTCGTTAGCCACGATTTCTGTCCCTTTCCTGTCTTTATTTCAAGAGATATTGATAAGAAAATATTGATACGATTATTACAAAAAAAATAACACTGTAATTTTAATAGGTTGAAAATCTACGTTTTGATTTTTTTGCAAAATAGCTTGAGCGGTAAATAGAGGCAAAGCCCTGCTATGGCAGTTGCCAGCATTTCGGGAAATACCGCGTGCACAAAAATTTGCAGCAGATGTATGTTTTTGTAAGTGAGGCAGGCATAAAGAACAGTCATTCCCGCCCGCAAAAACAAAGCAAACATCAAATAAATGAGATACGGTACAAAGCGTTTTGGCTGTACCGCTCGCGCATAGTGCCCTGCTATGTAGCCAAAAAGCATATAAAACAACGGTAGTAAAACAATGCCGCTTGAGGCGATTGCCTCTATCAGCGCGCCTGCCGCAAGACCCGTAATAGCGCCGTGATGCCTGCCGTTAAAATAGGCAATGCAAAGCACGATGCAAAGCATAATATCGGGAACGGCACCTATGTAGGTGAGCCTGCCGAACACGCTGCTTTGCAGCACCGCTCCAAACAGAATCAAAAGCGCTATGGATACACAAAATATCACAAGGCGTGAGCGTGCCTTTGCTTCAAAACCCATAATTCGGTTGCGCGACACGTCCTCACTCCTTTTCTTTTTTTACTGCATTCCGCCGCCGTTTTGGTAGCCTGTGATGATCATTACCCACTTGAGCGAGGAAAAATCCACCGCGGGGGTGATGGTTGCTACAAGCGTGCGATCGTATTCATTTGCCTCAATGGCGGTGATGGTTCCAATTTTGAGGTCTGCGGGATAAACGCTGCCCGTGCCGCTTGAATAAACGGTGTCACCGACCTCTATGTCGGCTTCGGCATCAATGTACCCTATTTTGCAGGTTCCCTCGTGGCGCATACTGTAATCTCCGCTGACGATGCCAACGACCTCGGAGCGTGGAATATACGCACCAACCGACGTTGCCGTCTCTATAAGCGTGGAGACCATGCACCAATTGAGCCCAACCTCAACCACGTACCCCACAATGCCGTCCTTTGTAATAACAGGCATATTTGGCGCAATGCCGTGCAGCGTGCCGCGATTGAGTGTAAAGTTTGTAATATAGTTGCCCGAGGAATGACTGATGACCATTCCCTCTTCCATTGCAAAAGAGGGATATTTATTCTTCATATCAAGATAGTCACGCAAACGCTCGTTTTCTTTTTCAAGAAGCTCGGCATTTTGCAATTGCTCCTTGAGTGCTTCGTTTTCATCAATGAGCGCTTGATTTTCCTCATTGAGTGCCTTCATTGTACCAAAATATTTTCCCCAGCCTTCAAACGCATCGCCAACAACGGTTGCCACCCAACGCACGGGCATTGTAACGGTTCCCACAATGTTTTTGGCAAGACCGCGGTAGCCCATAACGGCAAACACCGACGGAACGATAGTCAAAACAAGTGCTATGCACAGGCAGATGAGAAAAAATTTGTTTTGAAAAATTCTCACGTTTTCATATCCCCCTTTCTTTAATATTTTTGCAAGGGGTATGAATTAAATATCAAGATTTTCGGCAAACTTTGCGTTTTGCTCGATGAATACGCGGCGAGGCTCGACCTTATCGCCCATGAGTACCGAGAACATTTCATCACAAGCGATTGCATCCTCGATTGTTACGCGCAGAATGGTACGCGTTGCGGGGTCCATAGTGGTCTCCCAAAGCTGCTCGGGGTCCATTTCACCAAGACCTTTGTATCGGTCTGCTTCAATGTTGACACCGCCAAGCTCTGCCACAATGGCTTCTTTTTCTTCTTCGGTGTAAGCGTAACGCTCATTGCCGTATTTGGAGCCTTTTTTATAAATTTTGTAAAGCGGGGGTTGTGCAAAGAATACGTGTCCGTCCTCGATCAGCTTCTTCATATGACGGAAGAAGAAGGTGAGAAGCAGAATACGAATGTGTGAGCCGTCGACGTCCGCGTCCGCCATAATGATGATCTTGCCGTAGCGGAGCTTTTCTATGTCAAACTCTTCGCCAATGCCGCAACCAAGTGCTTGAATGATCGGTATTAAAGATTGGTTGGAATATACTTTATCGAGTCTTGTTTTTTCTACGTTGAGGACCTTACCGCGAAGAGGAAGAATTGCCTGGAATCGCGAGTTACGTCCCTGCTTTGCAGAGCCGCCTGCGGAGTCTCCCTCTACCAAGTAGAGTTCGGTGAACTCTGCGTTCTTTTCTTGACAGTCAGCAAGCTTTCCGGGGAGTGTGGAGCCTTCGAGAAGTCCCTTACGGCGTGTTGCCTCGCGTGCCTTTCTTGCAGCTTCGCGAGCGCGGTAGGCAGCCATTGCTTTTTCCAAGATTGCCTTGCCAACTGTGGGATTTTCCTCAAGGTATTCCTCAAGCTTTTCGGTAACGAGAGAATAGAGAATTGTTCTCATTTCGCTGTTGCCGAGCTTGCCCTTGGTCTGACCCTCAAACTGTGCCTCGGTGAGCTTTACAGAAACGACCGCCGAAAGACCCTCGCGCACGTCCTCACCCGAGAGGTTCTTTTCGCTCTCTTTGATGATGCCGTACTTTCTACCGTAATCGTTAAAGACCTTGGTAAGAGCCGTCTTAAAGCCGATCTCGTGCGTACCGCCCTCAATGGTGTTGATGTTGTTTGCAAAGGTGAGCAGCGCCTCGTTGTAGCTGTCATTGTATTGCATTGCAACCTCGGCAACCCAGTTTTCCTTTTCGGCCTTCATATAGATGACCTCGGGGTGAATCAGCTCACACTTCTTTTGGTCGTTGATATATTCAACAAAGGATTTGATACCGCCCTCGTACATCAAATCATTTTCGCGATAGGTGCCATCCTCAAGAACGGTACGCTCGTCGCGCAGACAAATGTTTACACCACCGTTGAGGAAGGCTTGCTCACGCAATCTCTTGAGCAGCGTGTCGTAATCGAATACGACCTCCTCAAACATTTCGGGGTCGGGCAAAAAGCGAACGTAAAGACCGTGGCGGTCGGTTGCTCCCTCCTCTTTGAAGGGGCGCGCGACGTGACCGCGCTCAAACCGCTCGGTGTAGCGCTTACCTTCGTGGCAGTTGTCGATTTCAACCCAAGAGGAAAGCGCGTTTACAACAGATGCACCAACGCCGTGCAAACCTCCGGAATATTTGTAGCCGTCACCGCCAAATTTGCCGCCCGCGTGCAGAACGGTATAGACCACCTCAAGCGTGGGAATGCCCATTTTGGGGTGAATACCACTCGGAATACCGCGACCGTCATCCTGCACGGATACGCTGTTATCCGAGTGAAGCGTGACCTCTATGCGCTTACAGCGGCCCGCCAGTGCCTCGTCGATGGAGTTATCGACAATTTCATACACCAGATGGTGAAGACCACGCGCCGAGGTAGACCCGATATACATACCCGGTCTCTTTCGGACGGCTTCAAGTCCTTCCAGTATCTGAATCTGACTTTCGTCATAAACGCGTTGTTCCAGATTTTCCATTTTTTATGTTTCCTTTCTGTTGGTGTCAGAACCTTTGTGATCTTGTCTTATTGATGCGTCGATCTACCCACAAGCGATGCCGTTGCAAGCTGTGAAAAGCAGATTTTGAAGTTTCCCTCTCTATCCTTGTAGAGAACAAAGGATTTGGGAATTTCCTCGGAAGCGAATTCTACCTCGCGCCGCGCGTCCGCCGCCGAGAGATATTTTTTAGTGATCGCCGAGACGGTTGCCGTATCGGCATCAAAAATGCCAATGATATCCCGCTCGCGAATGTTTTGATTGTTGCCTACGTGTAGGTACATTTTCTTTTTCCCTTTCTTATGAGAAAGTCCCATTTTCTACCTTTATCATCTTGCCGCCGACGATACCCGAGGGCTCGCAGGTGGTGATGATGACCTGACGCTCGCCGATTTTGCCCGAAAGGTACGCACGGCGCGTGCTATCGAGCTCGGAAAAAACGTCGTCAAAGAGGAACACAGGCTTCTCGCCGCAAACGGTGGCGCAAACCTCACCCTCTGCCAATTTGAGCGAGAGTGCCAAGGAGCGTTGCTGCCCTTGCGATGCAAATGCGCGCGCAGGCTTATCGTTGAGTAGAATCTCTATATCATCCTTATGGATACCCCAAAGCGTACTCCCTGCGCCAATTTCGCGGTCGTGGCGCGTGTTGAGAAGCTCGAGATAGGTCGCCTCGGTTTTGGCGATATCCTCATACTCCTCGGGGGCTTGCTTGGATGAACCTAAGTAAACAAGCGTGGGAGTCTCGCGCTCGCCCGTCATTTCGCAAAAGAAGCGCTTGACGTGCTCCTCTGCCATTTTGATGTAGCGATAGCGATATTTTGCAATGATTGCCGCCTCGTGAGCAAGCTGTGCCGACCAAAGATCGACTGTGGCATCAAAGGTGGCTCTATCGTCCTCTGCGGCGCGGATGAGCTGATTTCTTTGTTTGAGAATTTGATTGTATCTTTGCAAACTTTTGAGATAGACGGGATAGAGCTGCGAGAGCGCGATATCCAAAAAGTTGCGCCGCTCGCCGGGTCCCTCTTTGATGAGTGAGAGGTGTTCGGGGCAAAAGAGCACGGTGCGGAAGGCGCCCACAATGTCGGAAACGCGCCCGACCTTGACTCTGTTGTGCTCAATATGCTTTCTCTTGCCCGCCATCATGCGCACGGTAATGTTCTGTCGGCGCACCGAATCGCTAAAGTCAAGAGAAACTTCACAAAATTCCTCGCCAAAGCGGATCATTTCCTCATCGTGCGAGGTGCGAAAGCTCTTTCCAAGCGAGGAAAAATGAATCGCTTCAAGTAGATTCGTCTTTCCCTGCGCATTCTCGCCGCAAAGGATGTTGACACCGCTCTCAAACTCAATTTCTGCCGCCTCTATGTTGCGAAAATTGCGAATGGAGATCTTGTTACATTCCATCGGTTTTACCTTTTATAAAAAGGATCACTCTTTCATTCTAACGGGCAGGAGCATAAAGAGGTCTGTGCAGTCCTCTTCTTGCTCTGCGGGCTCAATGTTGATGCTGGTGAGCGCCGAGGTCATGGAGATGCGTACCTTTTCGGCATCGCTTGCACGCAAGCTGTCAAGCAGGAAGCGGTTGTTGAAAGCAATGATGATGCGCTCACCCTCTTGCTCAGTCTCAATTTCGTCATAGGTAGAGCCAAGTGTGGAGACTGCAAAGATCATAAGCAGATTGTTTTCAAACGCAAGCTTTACGTGGGAGCGAACACTGCCCGCAATCTTTTCTTCGGTGACGAGTGCCGCACGCTCGAGAGCAGCGATCATCCTTTCTCTGTCGACCGTTGCAAAAATGCGGTGTGTTTTGAGAATGATGCGGTCGTAATCAATGTACTGACCCTCAATCAGGCGAGAGAAAAATACCATATCGCCAATGTTGAACACGATGTTCTTGCGGCTCATATAAATGCGAACGTCCTCGCGTTCATCATCCTTGAGCAGCTTGAAGAGCTCGTTTACAGTCTTGGTAGGAAGAATAAAGGAGAACTTAAGCTCGGAGCCATCCTCGTTCTTGTTTTCAATGTTTGCTTTTGTAGCGCATCTTGCAAGCTTGTAGCTATCGCAGGATACCATCAAGAGCTCATCGTTGCTAACCTTAAAATAGCAGCCGTTGAGAACGGGGCGTTGGTCGTTGGATGCCATAGCAAACATCACCTTGGAAAGCATCTTTTTGAGCACTGCCTGACCTACCACAAAGCCATCCTCGGTTACAAGACGGGGAATGGTGGGATAGTCGGCTGCGGGAAGTGCCGTCATTTTGTGATTGGACTTTCCGCTGGAAATGCAAGCCTGCAGATTTTCGTTTACGGTCAGCGTTACGGTCTCGCCTTCCATTACGCGAATGGTCTGCACAAATTTTTGCGCGTTGATAATGGCAGCACCTGCCTCTTCAACTTCGGCTTCCAATTTGATGCGCATACCCTTTTCAAGGTCAAAGGTGGTCATTACGCAGGAGCCGTCGGCATTTGCTTCAATCAAAATGCCCTCTGCTGCAGTCAGCGTGGATTTGCCTGAAACGGCACACATAAGGGGAGCAACAGAGTCGCTTACGTTTTGGCGATTGAATACGATCTTCATTGGTATGATTCCTTTCTTGATCTCCTCTCGCTCTTTTTGCGCGAAGCGCTATAACGAAAGAATGATATAATGAATTATTAGTAATATTAGTAGAGCCTGCGGAGACTGTGGAAAAGCCCCCAAAGCGTGATATGTGGCAACTTTTTGCCCAAAGTTCTTCTTTTTGAAGTGTGGAAAAAATGCGGGAAAAGGTTTGCTTTTTTCATTTGTTTGCCGCCGCTCCACCGCTTTTTTGTGGGCCGGCGACCGATTTTTGCTTTTTTTAAATTTCTTTTTGGCTGTGGGTGGAAAACTCTTGTGGAAAAGTCGAAGAAAGTCGAAAAAAACGAAAAACTTTGCTCTCTTTTCCACTCCTGCCGCTTTTTGCCTTTCCACAAGAATAAAATACCCCGTGGGCAGCATAAACGGCACAAAATTTGGAAAACCTGTGAAAAATCCAACACTTACCAACAAGTTTTCCACAACTGTTGAAAACCATGTGGAAAACTTACTTTAGCATGTGGAAAAACGATTTTTACCAAAAAACTCAAATTTCCTTTTGGATATCGTTTACGTCGGCAAGAAGCTCGGGATCCTCCAATATCTTGTTCTCAACCAAGCGGTGAGAGGAAATGATGGTGGAGTGATCTCTATCAAAAATTTTTGCAATACTCGGGAAGGACATTTCCGTGAGCTCGCGAATGAGATAAATGGTGATGTGACGGGTATAGGCAATATCCTTGTTTCGCTTATTGCCGGTCAAATTTTCTCTTGTAATGCCGAATTTATTGTAAACGGCGTTAAATATCTTATCTACCGTTACGCTGACGGGCTCGACACCGCCGAGAAGCTCGGAGAGGCATTCCTGCGCAAGTTCCATATTGATCTGCTTGCCCGAGAGGAAGCTGAGTGCACCAAGCTTTTTGATGGCGCCCTCGATCTGGCGAATGTTAGAGCGCAGGTTCTCGCCAAGGAAGGTGAGAACGTCATCGGGAATGGTGATGTTGACCTGCTCTGCCTTCTTTTTGATAATGGCGATACGCAGCTCCAGATCCGGCGGCTCGATGTCGGCAAGCAGTCCCCACTCAAAGCGCGAGGTCAGTCTGTCCTCAAGCGTTTTAATATCGCGAGGCGGACGGTCGGATGTCAGAATGATCTGCTTTTTGGCATCGTATAAGGCGTTAAAGGTATGGAAGAATTCCTCCTGCGTTGAGGTCTTGCCCGCAATAAACTGAATATCGTCGATGAGAAGCACGTCGCAATTGCGGTACTTTTCGTGAAACTCTGCCATGGTTTTATTGGCGAGGCAAGCGATCATTTGGTTGGTGAAATCTTCACCGCGCGTGTAGATGATCTTAATATCGGGATTATTCTCCTTCATGCGGTTGATGGTTGCGTGCATCAGGTGCGTTTTGCCAAGACCGCTGTTGCCGTAAATAAAGAGCGGATTGTAGGTAGAGAGCGAACGTCTCGTATCCGACTCGTAGTTGGCAGGTCTGTTTGCAACTGCCACACACGCGGCGTGAGCAAACTTGTTTGTGCTGCCAACAATAAAGTTTTCAAAAGTGTATTCAAAATTGTAATCGGTGAGCGTGTTGAGAGGACTCTTGGGTTCTTCCTTTTTGGGAGCAGGCTCAAGACCGATCACCTTACTCTTAATACCGTCTCCCGATGCGGCAGAGCCGGTGAAAGTGAGATTGACCTTAACGTCAAAGCCGAGGAGCTGACAGAATTTTTCCTCAATAGAGGCAAGATGCTTGGTTTTTACAATGTTGAATTTAAATTCGGACGGAATTCCAAGCGTGATCGTGTACTCCTGGGGAGTGCTTGTATCAGAGGTGGAATCTTGAAAAGAAACGACCGTAATTTCACCAAACCAAAGGTCGATAGACGTTTCGGAAAGCTGAGAACGGAAGGAATCCTTGACCATATTCCAAATTTCTCTGATTTCTTCGATGTAGTTTTGAGAAGGCATGAACAATCTCCTTTCAAAATTTTGTGTCGTGCATATAATTATATATATTATAGCATAAATAATAATATTTTACAACGCCCGCGCGCGCGATTTTAATAAAATTTACAAATAATTTAAAAATTATAAAATTGACCAATGATTGACAATTCCACAAAAAAGAGGTATAATAAGTGCAGAGTGAAGAATGCAGAGTGCAGAGTTGAAATGATATTTTGTAGGGACCGGCGTCCCCGACGCCCCGCGAAAAACGAACGGTTTTCGCTAACAAAGGCAGGCGTCTTGCTGCCTTTCGTTAGATCGTCCACCAAAAAAATAAAAAACACATTTTTGAAAGGAAAAAAGAAAACTTTTTGAGAAAAGTTTTCCCCACACAAACAAACCAAATGCGACTACATTATGAAATTAAAGGCATGACCTGCGCGGCGTGTGTGGCACACGTTGAGAGGGCTGTTGGAAAGGTAATAGGCGAGGGAGAGAGTGCAAACGTCTCGCTGCTGACCAATTCCGTCTCCCTCATTGTTGACGACACGACCGACGTAAAGGGCTTGGAGAGCCGACTTTCGGCATCTATCAAGCAAGCAGGCTACGAGCTTATCACCGAAAAACAAGAAAACAAAAAAGAAAACAACGAGGGCAAAAAGCGCGTTGCGATTTTGATCATCTCCGCACTTTTTACGCTTGGCGTGATGTACCTTTCCATGGGGTCCATGATAGGGCTTTCCGCACCCGCCTTTTTGAGAGGTGCGAAAAATGCTGCCTTTATGTGTCTGGCACAATTTGCGCTGACCCTGCCCGTTCTTATTCTTAACCGTCGCTTCTTTATCAGCGGCGCGAGAGCACTCTGGAACCGCACACCCAAAATGGACTCACTCATTTGCGTGGGTGCGGGTGCATCGGTTATCTACGGTCTGTTTGCGTTCGTGATGATCGTGACCGCAAAGGACGTTGAAACGGTGCACAAATATCTGCACGACCTCTATTTTGAATCTGCCGCAATGATCCTGACGCTCGTCTCGCTTGGCAAGCTCCTTGAGGCAAGAGCAAAGGATAAGACCGCAGATGCCATTCAGTCGCTTTCCACCCTCGCCCCCGCGTTCGTAACGGTTTTGAAGGGTGAAAAAGAAACACTCCTGCCCATTGAAGAGCTCCAAAAGGATGACGTTTTCCTTATTCGCGCAGGCGAGAGAATTCCTGCCGACGGTGTGGTAATTTCGGGCGGCGGAACGGTCGATGAATCGGCGCTGACGGGCGAGAGTATGCCGGTTGAAAAAGAGGAAGGCAGCGGCGTGCGCGCGGCTTGCATTCTGCTTTCGGGCTCGCTGACGGTGCGCGCAGAGCGCGTAGGAGAGGATTCCTCACTTGCTCGCATCATTCGTCTACTTGAGGATGCCGCATCCTCTAAAGCCCCCATCGCACGCGTGGCAGACAAGGTCAGTGCGGTGTTCGTTCCCATCGCTATGGCGATTTCCGCACTCACGCTCGTCGTTTGGCTCATTGCTACGCAAAATATTGAGCAAGCGCTGCGCTCGGCAATTTCGGTGCTCGTTATCTCCTGCCCTTGCGCGCTCGGGCTTGCAACCCCCACTGCTATTACCGTTGGCATCGGTCGCGCGGCAAAAAGAGGTATTCTCTTCCGCTCTGCCGAAGCCCTTGAAAAATTCTGTTCTGTAAAAACCATTGTATTTGATAAGACCGGAACCCTGACCGAGGGCAAGCCGGCACTCACCGACGTTTACGCCTACAACACCACTCCCGAGGCGCTTTTGCTTGCCGCCGCATCGGTGGAGCATCTTTCCTCTCATCCCCTTGCGGGCGCGGTCTGCCGCGGAGCGGAAGAATTCGGCGTTCAAAAGCTCGAGAACGTAACCCATTTTGAAACCTTGACCGGCATTGGTGCCGCAGGCGTGATCGGTGGCAAAACTCTGCGCATCGGCAAACCCGAAGAAGAGCTGCTGGCGCAAATCAACGAAGCACAAAGTACCGCATTTATAGAAGAAAACACCGTATTTTCGCCACACGTGGTGCAAAAAAGCGGTGTTTCGGATATCAAAAAGGATATTCAAGCATTGGAAAACCAAGGCAAAACGGTTGTTCTTGTAACCCTTGATAAAGAGCCTGTTGGTGTGCTTGCTCTTGCCGACCGCATTCGAAAGGAAGCAAAAAAGACTGTTCAAAAATTAAAGTCGGTTGGTGTTTCGAGCATTATGCTCACGGGCGACAACGAGCGCACAGCAGCCGCAATTTCTGCCCAGGCGGGGCTTGACGGCTATCGCGCATGTCTACTCCCCGAGGACAAAGAACGCATCGTACGCGAGATTTCAGCCACCTCTCTGTGTGCAATGGTTGGCGACGGCATCAACGATGCCCCTGCCTTGGCACGTGCCGACGTCGGTATTGCCGTTGGTGCGGGCACCGAGGTCGCGATCGACTGTGCCGACGTCGTTCTTTCGGGTAACACCCTCACAGGCGTTTCGGATGCCCTGCTCCTCAGCCGCGCGACCTTGCGAATCATCAAGCAAAATCTCTTTTGGGCACTTTTCTACAACGCCATTTGCATTCCTGTGGCGGCAGGTGCGCTATTTCCTCTGCTCGGCTGGCAGCTCAGCCCAATGCTCGCCTCGGCGGCAATGAGCTGCTCTTCCCTCTTTGTTGTTTCCAATGCGCTGCGTTTGCGCTTAATTTCACTTGATAAAGGAGAAAAGAAAATGTTTGGTTTGAAAAAGAAAGAAAAAGTCACCTACACCCTCACTGTTGAAGGTATGATGTGTAAAAACTGCGTAGCGCACGTGCAAAAGGCGCTGGAAGGCGTAAAGGGCGTCTCTATAGTATCGGTAGACCTTGAAGGCAAAACTGCCACCGTAGAAGCGTTATCAAGCGTTTCTGTGGACACTCTCATCGCAGCCGTCACCGCCGCAGGGTATGAATGTAAAGAGAAATAATTGAGATTGTAGAAAAAACTTTTTCAAAAAGTTTTCCCAAACCCTCTCAAAAAACACTCACAAAAAAAGGACGAAGAATTGCTAAAATTCCTCGTCTTTTTTGTTTTTTTGTATAAAATAAGGCGATGCAGCATATCATAAAAAGTATTACAATCACCTCAAATTGCCCAAAGACGAAATTTTACAAAAGGGTTGTTTTTTGTCGAAAAAGGTGCTATAATACCCACAACTTAAAAGCTTTTTGATAAAAAAGGAGGTTGAGAAATGACAGAAAAGAAGCCAAAAGCGAAAAGAAAGCTCTATTTTAGAGTGTTGAAAAAGATTATGAAGATCAGATATAAAGAGCCGCGCTTTATCTATCTTGGCAAGCCTTTTGAAAACGGCGCGCTTATTCTTTCCAATCACGAGGGAACCGACTCCCCCATGTCGCTTGAAATCTACTGCGACAAGCCCATTCGTATGTGGGGCGCGCACGAAATGAACTCGGGCGTTGTCAGTCTTTACAAATATCAAAGCCGCGTTTATTTTCACGAAAAAAAGCATTGGAACATTCACCTCTCAAGGCTTTTCTGCCTCATTGCAAGCCCTCTGACCAATCTTTTTTATTCGGGTTTTGACTTGATCTCCACCTACAAGGACATTCGCCTTGTAAAAACAATGCGCGAGAGCATTGAGGCGCTCAAGAGCGGTGATAACGTTGTGGTCTTCCCCGAGGATTCTACCAAAGGATACCTTGCCGAGCTCGAGGGTTTTCACGAGGGATTTGTACTTTTAGCCGACACGTGCAAGAAAAAAGGCATGGATCTCCCCATTTACGTTTCGTATTTTAGAAAAAGCGACAGAACCTACATATTTGATGCACCTGTGATGTATTCACAGCTCAGCGCTAAATATAAGAGCCGCGACGAGATTGCAAAATACCTTTGCAACCGCTGCAACGAGCTTGGAAAAATGCAATTTGATGCAAACGGCAAACCGCTTGAGACAAAAAAAGAAAACAAGAAAACCAAGCTTGCTTAAATCTTACATACCGTGGCACCTGCCAAAAAGCGGGTGCCACGGTCTTTTGTTGTTTTACTATTATCGTTAGGGGCGGGGCGACGTTCTCGACGCCCCGCAAAAACAAACGCATATCGACCAACAAAACCACTGTGTGTCATTCTGAGCGGAGAAAAACGCCTGCGTTTTGCGTAGTCGAAGTTTTGCGGAGTGAATAACGGAGCAAAACCAAGGCGCCAAAGCGCCGCAGGGATATGGCAACGAGTTTGGGTGGCTTTTGAACTGATGTAACATTCCGATGGTAAGCCACCGAGATTTTAAGCCATATCCTGCTTCGGCTAAAGCCTCGCACTTTTGCTTGTTCGCTTACGCTCAACCCGCAAAAGTTCGACTTCGATCGGCGGTCGTACACGCCGACCTTCGCTCAGAATGACATATAGAGGGTTTGTTTTGTTGTTGGTGTTAGAAGAAAGCGTCCGATTGGTCGCTTTTTGTTTTCAACACCTTACATTCTTCAACAGAAATTGATTTTTTACTTGACTGTTATGCATTTTTGTGCTATACTGCAAGAGATGACATGAAAGAGGTTTTAGACATGAGTGGATTTTTGAAAACAATTTGGAACCGCGCGACCGCCAAGCACCTACCCCCGCTTGAGGAGATCGAAAGCTTTGGCGCGGATGGCGAGGAAGCGATCTTTCGCTTGCTTTGCGGCAGCTTTGATTGCGTCATTCGCAACGTGGTCGTGCCCCACAAAAAGCTCTATCTCGAAAAGGATTTTCTTGTGATACACAAGAACGTTCCTTTTGTTATTGAGGTAAAGAATTGGAAGGGCGAGATCGGCTGCGAGGCAAACGGTGATTTTTATCAAAACAAGGCAAACGGTGTGCATAAAACGCTCAAAAGCCCAGTTGGAACGACCAGGCAATTTATTGAAAAAATGCGCGCCTTCTACAAAACCGATGCCCCCATTTTGGGTATTGTAATTTTTGCCGAGCCCGATTGCAAGCTGACGCTCCCCGAGCAAATAGACAACGTAGCGCTCTTAACACCCCAAAAAGCCATCACGTATATCAAAAATCGCGCAAACGCGCTGAAGCAAAAAGAGCCTTTTGCCAACCCTGCGCAGATCCTTCATTGCACGCGCTTTTACAGCCGCGATAGCGAATTTTGCAAAGGAATGCTTGCTGATTGCTTTTTTGACTGCGAAACCATGAGCGGCTCTATCGTTCGCGTAGACACGAGCAGTTTGGCATACCTGAGTGTGGAAACACAACCCTTGAAGATGAAGGACAAGCTTTTTGTCACCTACACCAACGGCGTAAGCGGCGTTTTTTACAACCGTGACACGGTTTTTGACGTTGTTTGCCTTGACGGAAGCTATCAAAAAATCGCGCTTCACCGTGTGCGTCACATCGTTTTTTGAGTATGCGCAGTTACAAATTAAAAAGTTACGTGCCCGAGGAAGGCTTCCTTTTGGGCAAGGATGCGCGCTTTTGCCGCGCCGCATTTGAGGATTGCTTTGTTTTGGACGTGAACTCTGCTCCCACCGTTATTGCCGCTTGCAACGAGGGAGACATAAGCGGTCTTTCTATGTCCGATACGGCTTCCTTGCTCCATTTGTTTGATGGTAACGCGGAGCCCGTGATCCTTTCTATTCCTCGTGGAACGCTTATTGTCTACCCTGCGTGGCAGCACCTAAAATTCGGCTTGGCGTTTCTCTTGCGGGAAGATATCAAAAGTGTTGAAAAAACCTATCAAAACGCACAACGGTATGCGTTTTCGATGGTTTTTGATGCCGATGAGACCGAGGAAAAAGACGCACAAACGAGCCTCGAACGAAAGCTTTGCACGCTCTCGTTTTATATGGAGCACCTCTTTGGTGTAAAGCGTGAAACAAACGTGATGGCGCATATTTTGATGATCGCCAACCTTGTTGGGTGTCGCTTGCACGAAACATCTCTTTCGCACACGAGCGTCACGCTCGACGAGCTTGAATTGGACAGACTTAGTGCCTACCTTTGTTGCACCTTTATGACCATGCGCCGCTACAACGGCAGAATTCTTGCAACCGATCAAAAGGGCGAAAAATCAACACACGCCCCCTTAAATTATGGCTTGAGAATTCAACAAAGCGTAAGAGGAAGAGTGACAAGACCGACACCGTTTGACCTTCCAACAAGCGAGGACGTGGCAACCTTTTCTACTCACCCCGCCTTTGCAAATTATCAAATCAAGGAGAGCGACGGCACTATCAGCTTGCATCTTCCCCTGCGCCAAAAAGCACTCCTTTCTTCGATTGCCGCCTACAGCACGCAAACCGAAATCACCATCACACTCTTCCCTCTTAATTAAAAAAGAGGAGGCGCGCAAACAAAAAACATCCACGCCAAGGCGTGATGCTCTTAACGGAGTATCACGCTAAGCGTGGGTGTTTTTCTTTTTTTTACGGTGCAAAAAACGTGATGACGGAATCGACAAATTCCAATATGTTGGGCATAAAACGGCAAAGTAGCCCCACCACAACAGGCACGAGCACCACTGTTAAAACCACGTATAACCACGTGGAGCCCTTTTGGTTAAAACGGTTTTCGGCACGGTGTTTCAGGTCCTCGGGAATGTAAAAATGATCCCTTGTAAAATCAATTTTGTAGGGGGCATCCTTCCCTTTTTCGGCAAGGAACGCCTGCTCCTCGCGGCAAAAAACGACCTTGCGCAAAAACGCGCTGCGACAAAGCTCGCGACGAATGATCGTGCTGCGAAACGATCCTGTTTCGAGCAACGTCATGCCCGCATCGGGCGAAAAGGCCTCTTTTTTGATGAGCGTCCTTACAAAACCGCCAAGCACGCGACGGCAATAAAAGGTTGCCACAGCGGCAATAATGATGCCCCAAACAAGCGCGGGGATGATCATATTGATAATATTGGCGGATTGTTCGGAAACAGAAAAATTGTCGTACGCACCAAAGCGAAAGGTAAAATAGGTTTCGCGAAAGTAGGTTATCAGCTCACCAAGCGTTGAATTTTGATACCATGTAGCAATTTGCTCCCAAAAAGAGTCGCTGCCGGCGCGCAAAAAAACGGTAACAAGATTTAGCATATCAACTCTCCTTTATCGTTTTGGGACGGAGAAGATTACTTTTTGATAACGTCAAGACCAATATACTTACGAAGGACCTCGGGCACGGTCACGCTGCCGTCGGCGTTTTGGTTTTGCTCTACGAGAGCGGGGAAAATACGGCTGGTAGCAAGGCCCGAGCCGTTGAGCGTGTGCAAGAATTCGGTCTTGCCGTTCTCGCGTTTTACGCGCATCATGCCGCGTCTTGCCTGATAATCGCGCGCGTTGGAAACAGAAGAAACCTCTTTGTATCCGTTCATCGAGGGAATGTTGATCTCAATGTCATAGGTGCGCGCCATCGAGGCGGAGCAGTCCTCTGCCGCAAGCTTAACGGTGCGGAAGTGGAAGCCCAAGCCCTTAACAAGGTTCTCTGCGTTGGTAACAAGCTCTTCAAATGCCTCGTCGCTCTTTTCGGGCAGCGTGTACTGAACCATTTCAACCTTGTTGAATTGGTGACCGCGAACCATACCGCGCTCGTCAGCGCGATAAGAGCCTGCCTCACGGCGGAAGCAAGGGGTGTAGGAGATATACTTTTTGGGCAGATCTGCCTCGGTCAAAATTTCGTCACGGTGCAAGGAAACAAGCGCGGTTTCGGCAGTAGGAAGCATAAAACGACGTCTTTCGTCCTCTGCGGTCTCCATCCAATAAACCTCGTCCTGGAATTTGGGGAACTGACCTGCGGTCAGACCGCACTCATAGCCCAGCATATGAGGAACGAGCATCAATTGGTAATTATTTCCAAGATGGAAGTCGATAAAGTAGTTGAGCAGAGCCCACTCAAGGCGCGCGCCAAGACCGGAATAGATCCAAAAGCCGTTGCCGGAAAGCTTTGCGCCGCGTTTGTAGTCGATAAGACCGAGATCGGTGCAGAGGTCAACGTGATTTTTGAACTCGAAATCAAATTTTCTGGGCTCGCCGTAGTAGCGCAAGGGCTCGTTGTTCTCTTTGCCGCCGGGGAGAAGATCCTCGTCGGGCAGATTAGGCAGTCCGAGCATAAAGGAGGTCAACTGTGTCTCAACTTCCTTGAGTTTTTCGTCGTCAGCCTTAATTTTTGCGCCAAGCTCCTTCATTTCGGCAAAAATGGGAGCCATGTCCTTCCCTTCCTTTTTGTATTGGGGAATGAGCTTGTTGGTTTTGTTTTGGTCGGCCTTCAGCTGCTCGACCTCGCCAATGATCGCACGGCGCTCGGCATCCAAGGAAAGGATCATTTCTATATCATTTTTCCCATCTTTTCCTTTTTTTGCCAATCTTGCAATCACTTCTTCGGGGTTTTCTTTGATATATTTGATATCTAACATGATATTTCTCCAGGTATATTAGTCGTTATTGGCGAAAAAATCTCCGCCACAAATGCTCGTAAGGAGCGCTTCAAGGTCGTCGTCATCGCTGTAAGCGAGCTCAACAACCTTCTTTTTTGCTGTTTTGAGGATGCGAACGCGTCTGCCGAGAACCGAAACAGCGCGATGCTCAAGATCGTGCATGTAAGCCTTTCTCTGCTTTGCTTCGTTTTGCTCCTCAGTGTCTACCTCGGCAGGGGTATAGTTCATCAGGCGAACGGTGCGCTCAACGTCACGAACCGAAAGACCTTTTTCTACGATCTTCATAGCCAAAGGAGCCATTTGTTCTTCATTATCAAGTCCGAGCAGCGCGCGTGCGTGACCTGCGGAGAGTTCCCCTCTCTTCAAAAGATCGAGAACCTCATCGGGCAGATCCAACAAGCGCAGGCAGTTGGTAATTGCCGAACGGCTCTTGCCTACTTGCTTTGCAACCTGCTCTTGCGTCAAGCCGAAACGCTCGATGAGAGCGTCGTAAGCGAATGCTTCTTCAACAGGATTGAGATCCTCGCGCTGAACGTTCTCAATAACGGCAATTTGAGCCGCCTTGAGATCGTCGCCATCAAGGATAACTGCGGGAATCTCGCTCAGTCCTGCCATTTTGGAGGCTCTCCAACGGCGTTCACCGGCAATAATTTCGTAAATTCCCTGCATCAAAGCACTTTCGCGTACAATAATGGGCTGCAGAACGCCAAATTGTGCAATAGAATCGGCAAGTTGACCAAGCGCCTCGGGAGAAAACTCCTTTCTGGGCTGATCGCTGCGGGGTTCTACCTGCGAAATGCGCAAATTGGTGGCAGCGGACGTCTTATCGCTTGCTAAAATGTTGTCGTCCAGCAAGGAATAAAAGTCGCGGCCGAGTCCACTTCTTGATTTTGCCATAGTTTACCCCCTATCAGATGCGCTCTGCAAGTTCTTTTGCAATATTCAGATACTCAACTGCACCCTTGGAGCGCTTTTCGTGATAATAAACGGGAGCACCGAAGCTGGGAGCCTCGGAAAGCTTAACGTTTCTGGAAACGGTGGTCTCAAACAGCTTGTCCGCATAGTGCTTTCTCAGCTCGCTGAGTACTTGTGCAGAAAGAATGAGACGGTTGTTATACATGGTGATGAGAATACCGGTAACGTTGAGTTCCTTATTATAATGCGATTTGATGCGGCTAATGGTGAACATCAGCTGAGAAAGACCCTCAAGTGCAAAGAATTCGCATTGCATAGGGATAACAACGCCATTTGCAGCGGTCATAGCATTAACCGTGAGCATTCCAAGAGACGGAGGACAATCAATAATGATGTAATCAAAGCCATCCAGAACAGGAGCAAGCTTGTTTTTGATAACAAATTCACCGTTTTCTACGTCTGCGAGCTCATATTCTGCGCGTGCAAGCGTAGTATTGGTGGGAATGATACTCAAATTATCGAATCTTGTCTTGATCATAACGTCTTGGACAGTAGCATCGGTGGTTAAAAGATCAAAAGCGGTCATTTTCAAACTCTTTTTGATAACACCCACGCCGCTGGTGGCGTTTCCTTGGGGGTCAAGGTCGATCATAAGCACTTTGTAGCCGAGAACGCCCAAAGAAGCTGCAATATTTACTGCGGAAGTTGTTTTACCAACGCCGCCTTTTTGGTTTGCAAAAGCAATAATTTTTCCCATAAATTAAATTCCTCTCTTTGAAATTGATTGTAATGATGGTGTTGATATTATTATACCACATATTGTAGAAAAATGCAATGTTTTTTGCAAAGAAATATGGAAAAATTTAATGTTTCACGTGAAACAATCAAAAGCAAACAAACCCCAATGTTTCACGTGAAACACCGAGGGTAATAGCGGCAAAAAAGAAAAAAGTTTCACGTGAAACATACACGTTTTGGAGTGGATTGTTTCACGTGAAACGTTTTACAGCGGTTTTTTAAGAATTGCGGCGTATGCTCGCGGATATTGCGGGGGCGGTTGTTTTTTGAGCTGAATAACGATCATTCCGCGTGTTTCTGTTTGATTTTCAGTGGTTATAAGCTCTTTTTGCTCAATTTTTGTGGTTTCTGCGCCTAAAATCTTTATTGCAGAAGCAGCTTCGACTAATTCCTCTTCATATTTGGCGCCTTTCATAGCAACCAATGATCCGCCGATCTTTAAATAAGGAAGGCAGAGCTCACAAAGAATGTTCAGCCTTGCAACTGCGCGGCTAACGACAACATCGTATTTACCGAGCTCTTTTCTGAGTTTTACGTCCTCCGCACGCCCCGAAACGCCTTTTAGGTTGGATAATTGCAGAATTTCTGCGCTTTTTTGCACAAAATCAATCTTTTTGGCGGTGCTATCAAGGGCTGTGATCTCCAAATCGGGACGCATGATCGCCAACGGAATAGAAGGAAAACCGGGGCCGCATCCCAAATCAAGCACGCGTGCGCCCTCGGGAATGAGGTGCATTGCCAATAAAGAGTCAATATAATGTTTGTCTACAACACCAACAGGCTCTCTGATGGCGGTCAGGTTTGTGTGCGCGTTCACCTCTAATAAATGCTCGGTAAAGCGGTAAAACTGCTGCATTTGCGCCTTGTTTGGCGGCAAAATGCCGTTTTTTGCGGCTGCAGAGCTAAAAATCTGCGAAAAAGTAGTAAAATCCAAGGCAAAACCTCATTTCATTTCTAAATAGATCATCAAAACGGTAATATCGGCGGGGTTCACGCCGCTTACTCTGGCGGCTTGTCCGAGTGTTTTGGGGCGAATTGCAGAGAGCTTTTGCGCAGCCTCGAGGCGTAACCCTTTGATTTGTGTGTAATCAATGGTGTCAGGGAGTATTTTTGCCTCAAATTTCTTTTGTCTTTCAACATCGGCAATTTGTCTATCGGTATAACCCTTGTATTTTGTGTCGGTTTCGACCGAAAGACGAACAGAATAGGGCAAATTTGGGCGATTTACATCAATTTCCGCAAGCAGATCGTAGGTAACTGCGGGTCTGCGCAAAAGATTTGCCAAAGAAGAGCCCGATTTGAGGGGTGTTTCGCCGATTCGCTCCAAAAGCGGATTTGCGAGCGAGGGGGAGACAAAAGTCTCTTCCAGGCGTACTTTTTCGGTTTCTTGCGCCTCTTTTTTGCGCAAAAAGGCTTGATAACGCGCCTCATCAATGAGTCCTGCCTCATATCCAACGGGAGTTAGGCGCAGATCGGCGTTATCTTGACGCAAAAGCAGGCGATATTCCGAACGGGAAGTCATCATACGGTAAGGCTCGTTGGTTCCTTTGGTCACAAGATCATCAATTAAGGTGCCGATATAGCTGCCGGAGCGCGGTAATATAATAGAAGGAAGGTTTTTTGCGCGCCTTGCGGCGTTAATGCCCGCAACAAGGCCTTGCGCGGCGGCTTCCTCGTATCCCGAGGTGCCGTTGAACTGTCCTGCGCCAAAAAGTCCTTTTATGTGCTTAAATTCAAGGGTTGCGTCCATTTGCAAGGGATCTGCGCAGTCATATTCAATGGCGTAAGCGTAGCGCATGATCTCAGCCTTCTCAAATCCGGGGAGAGAATGCAGCATTTCTACCTGCACGTCTGTTGGAAGAGAGGTGGAAAAGCCTTGCAAGTAGATCTCAGAGGTGTTGGCGCCCATTGGCTCAACAAAGAGCTGGTGTCTCTCCTTGTCGGCAAAGCGAACAAGCTTGTCCTCGATCGAGGGGCAGTAACGTGGGCCTGTTCCGTGGATCTTGCCTGAATAGAGCGCGCTGCGCGAAATATTCTCGCGGATGATGCGATGTGTCTCGGAATTTGTATAAACGATGTGACAACTGATTTGAGGGGTATCTTTGAAAAAGTTTTCGTCGTGAAGGGAAGAATAGGGAAGAACAAAATCGTCACCAGGTTGCTCCTCGAGCACCGAGAAGTCGATGGTCTCGCGCTTAATGCGTGCAGGCGTGCCGGTCTTAAAACGAAGGAGCTTGACGCCGATCTCTTCAAGAGAGGCGGAAAGACCTTTGGCGGGAAGGAACCCGTCGGGCCCGGCTTCGTAGCTGACGTTGCCAACAAAAATGGCGCTCTCAAGGTAAGTTCCCGTTGCAATGATCACGCAATCGCAGTCCCATCTCTCGCCAAGTCGCGTTTCAACACCAGAGACAAAAGTTGCTGTTAAATTTTCATTATTTTGCGATTTCACATTACATTCATCATTTGATGAGACAAATATTGCGGTTATCTCGGATTGCACAAGACGCAAATTGGGAGTGGTCTCCAGTGTGCGCTTCATAATTTCTTGGTATCTTTTGCGGTCTGCCTGCACGCGCTTGCTTTGCACCGCAACACCCTTGCCCATGTTGAGCAGACGGGATTGCAACGTAACAAGATCCGCCGCGCGACCCATTTCGCCGCCCAGGGCATCAATCTCGTAAACGAGGTGCCCCTTGGCGGTTCCGCCAATAGAGGGGTTGCAAGGCATGTTGGCGATCGACTCAAGCGACATCGTAAACAGAACGGTGTCAACTCCAAGCCGCGCCGACGCGAGAGCCGCCTCTATTCCTGCGTGCCCCGCACCAATGACCGCGACGCGGCAGGAAAGAGAATTTTGCTTTTTTTCTTGCTGATTTAACATCGAGAGGGAACTCCTTAAATTTTGAACTCAAAACGAAAACAAGACAAATATTGCTATTTACAATAAATAACAAATAAAGAAATTAGAGGAAATCTCGCCTTTTTTCAATTACTCAACGCGAGCGAGATATTCCACCTGCTCGGGGGTGAGGACGTCAATATTGACACCGGTGGAATTGAGCTTGATGAGGGCAACCTCGCGGTCAATCTCTGCGGGAACGGCATAGACCTTTTTCTCCATTTCTTTTCCGTGCTTTGCAAGATAGCAAAGTCCCTTTGCTTGAATACCAAAGGACATATCCATGATTTCGGCAGGGTGGCCGTTGCCTGCGGCAAGGTTAACAAGGCGGCCGTCAGCAAGCAGATTGAGGACGCGGCCGTCAGCCATGCGGTAGCCGCGAATGTTGGGCTTGCGTTCCCAAATTTCGGTGGAGAGAGCGGCAAGATCGTTCTTGTTGATCTCTACGTCAAAGTGACCGCTATTGGCAAGCAGAACGCCATCCTTCATGCTCTCAAAGTGGCGCTTTACAATAACGTCAGCGCAGCCGGTAAGCGTGACGAACAGATCTCCGAGCTTTGCGGCTTCATCCATGGGCATAACGGTGAATCCGTCCATGGTTGCTTCAATGGCTTTGATGGGGTCAACCTCGGTAACGATAACAACCGCGCCCATGCCCTTTGCACGCATGGCAAAGCCTTTTCCGCACCACCCGTAGCCTGCAATTACAACCGTCTTGCCGGCAATAATTAAGTTGGTAGCGTTCATAATTCCGTCCAGCGTGGATTGTCCCGTGCCGTAGCGGTTATCAAACAAATGCTTGCAATCGGCGTCGTTTACGTCGATCATCGTGTAGTCAAGAAGCCCGGCTTTTTCGCGGGAGAGCAGACGGTGAATGCCTGTGGTTGTCTCCTCGCAGCCGCCAATCAGATTTTTACCGTATTCGCGGCATTCGCCGTGAAGAAGAGAAATCAGATCTCCGCCGTCGTCGATGATAAGATTGGGGCAGCAGGAAAGTGTCTTTTTGAGGTGCTCGGCGTATTCTTCCATGCTCACACCGTGAATGGCGTGAACCTCAAAGCCCTCGGCAGCAAGAGCCGCGGCAACGTCATCTTGGGTGGAAAGGGGATTGCATCCCGTGACCCACACCTCGGCTCCGCCTGCACGCAGAACTTTTGCAAGATAAGCGGTCTTTGCTTCGAGGTGAATAGACATCGAAATTTTCAATCCCGCAAAGGGCTTTGTTCTCTCAAACTCCTCTTTTACCGAGTTGAGAATGGGCATATAAGAAGCAACCCATGCGATCTTATCAGCACCCGAAGGCGCAAGCTTAATATCCTTAATTTGACTCATAATAGTTCTCCAATCAGACAAATATTGCTATTCTGTTATTTTTCAATAAGACATCTACGACAAAAAGGACTGCACGTCGTCCTTTTTACTCCTGGGAGAGGCGTTTTACGTGCGCGCGCATTTCGGGCATACGCTGCTTGCGATATTCCGAGGGGGAAAGCCCCAGCTGCTTGATAAACGCGCGGTTGAATGTGCGCGGCGTGTTAAAACCGACAAGCGAGCCGATCTCCGTAATGCTGAGCGAGGAGTTGAGCAGATATCTGCAAGCCTCGGATACGCGCAGGGAATTGATATAATCATTGAAGCGAAGCCCCAATCTGCCGCTGAACAAGTGCGAAATATAAAACTTGTTGAGGTGCAGCTTTTCTTCCAAAAGCGAGAGAGAAAGGTTTTCGGCATAATTCTGCGTGCAAAAAGAAACAATTGTGCGCAAGGATTCGGAATCTCCCACGGGGAGCTTTGTAATCTTCATCATCGGGATAAGCTCGGCACAAAGTGCCAAAAGGTAACCGCGGCGAAGCTCCGACACGTGCGAAAAATCCTCGCGTGTTACGGTATCGGTCAAGGCATCGATCAGCGCGCGAATGCGCGGATTGTTTGCCGCTCCCTCAATTACGGGGGAGGTTGGCGTGCCAATGGTAAAGGTCTCCATCAGCTCGGGGAGCAGGTCGGGTTTGAAAATAAAGCCCACGTGCGTTTCGCGCGTTATATTTTCATAGGAATGGATCTGGTTGGGGAAGGTGAGGAAAATATCGCCCGCGTGCAGCTCGTAGCGCACCGAGTCGGCATAAGCAATCACATCTCCCTCAAGCAGGCAAATGAGCTCGAGCTCGCGGTGTAGGTGCGGTATGTATTGAATGTGATGTCCACTCAAAAACGCAATATCCTGCAGCTTGTGCTCGTATTTTACGTTTAATGACATATCAGTAAACCTCCCGACGGGGGCGGCGATTTTTCTTACACGTAGCGCGATAAATTACAAAAAAGAGGGTAAAGCCAAACAAAAATCCAACAACGGTACAGGCAACGGGAATGATCGGTTCGGGGAATGCTTCAAGGTGGCTTGTGTAAAGCGAGCGAACCCACAAAACAAACTGTTCGCTCTCGGTGGCATCGGTAGAGGTCAAAACCGTAACGGTGCAAGGAGCATCGGGGTCAGCGAGCGCAACGAAAGCCGAAACGTCAAAGGTAACGGTCTGCCAGTTTGCCGCGGATGCGGTTGTGGAAGCGACAAGGGAGAGGGGCGCGCCGTTTTTGTCGGTGCCCGTCAATTGGAGCGTTACTTCATAATTGGCGGATTTTGTGTATTGTGCCAAAAGCTGAATCGAAAGTGTGTCGGCACTCGCAAGCTGAGAAGCTGTCGGGAGAGTTCCGCGAATGCCGGTCTCGGTTTCTGCCGAATCAAGCCACGTGTAAAGAACAGGGCTGCCCCACGCACCCGATTGTGCAAAGGTGGGGGTGGCAATGTTGCCAAGCGTGCCAAAGACGCCAAGGTCAGAGGTTGTAAAATCAACCAACGTGGTCTGTTTTCCGCTTCCTTCGCCAACAGAAGCACTTGAAACAATGTTATGAGATTGGAAGTTTGCGCCAAGTGCCTGCACGGGCGCGCAGAAGAGCGAGACAAGCAAGGTCAAGGCAATGCACAAAGCGGTTGTTTTTGCAAATCGTTTCATTTTTTAATCCTCGTTTCTTTTTCTTCGTAATAGATGATGCGTCGAACGCGAAGAGGGGAGATTGCACAGAGCAATTCATAGGGAATCGTTCCTGCGTGTTCTGCAAGAGCTGAAAGGGATGTGGGTGTGTGTCCAAAAAAGGAGACGCAGTCGCCAACCTTGGCATCCATGCCCGAGAGGTCGATCATACATTGGTCCATACAAACGCTGCCAATGATCTTTACGGGAAAATCGCCTTTTTCGGTGTGCAGGGTGAGCATAGCTCCCCTGAGCGAACGCGGAATGCCATCGGCGTATCCAATGGGGAGCACCCCGATGGGGGTGTCGTTAAGTGCTGTAAACCGACCACCGTAACCAACCGACTCGCCTGCGGGAATGGTTTGAATATGCACAATGTCTGCCGAAAGAAGCATAACAGGTTGCAAATTGAGCCGTTTTGGTTTGTACGTGGGCGGGGTGTAAAGACAGAGCCCGAGACGAACCCCATCAAAAACATCGTCGGGGCGCGTTAATGCCGCGGCACTGTTGCTAACGTGATGGAAGGGGATGACCATGCCGCTCTCTTCCAGCTTTTCTTTAACGGTTCGGTAGCGGGTGGCTTGCAGCGTGGTTTTTTCTTTTGAGGTGGCAAGCTCCTCGTCGGCGCGCGCAAAGTGGGTAAACATTCCGCACACGTCAAAGGCGTTTTCCTCGCGAAGTGAAAGGATGTCGCGCACTGTTTTGTCAATTTCTTTTTCGGTGCGAGCGGGGTAACCGATGCGCCCCATGCCCGTATCAATCGCAACGTGAACACGCAAGGGCGAAAGGTTTGCATCCTTTGCGGCGGTCGCAAGTTCGCGTGCGTAATCGGCAGAGAGAAGCGTTTGCGTCAGGTCGTTTTCCACAAGCTCGCGTGCGAATTTTGGAATTGTGTAGCCGAGAATGAGAATGTCGGCATCTATCTTTTTGTCGCGGCAAACCGCACGAACGTCCAAGGCTTCTTCAATGCAAGAGACTGCAAAAAAGTCGCATCCCGCATCCAAAAGCGCGCGCACGCAGTAATGGGTGTCGTGTCCGTAGGCATCTGCCTTTACAACCGCAAGAATGCGCGCAGCGGGTGCGGTTGCTTGCACCTTTTCAAGACACGCCCGATAATTGTTTTGCAGAGCACCAAGATCGATCTCTACGCGTTTGGGAGAGGAAGAGCCCGGGTTACACTGGTATTGAGATCGTTTGCGAGAGAATGCGTTCATAGCGTTCCACCTTTCTTACAAAATACTTTATCTATTATACCATTATAAGACAAATATTGCAATCCCTTTTTTGCATCTTTTTTAAAAATTCTCATAGAAATAGTCATAAGAAAGCGCGTTTGGCGCGAAGAAGAGGAGAAAAAGAGATGAAAATTCGACATTTTTTGCTATTTGTTGTCGTCCTTGTGTCGTTCTGGGCGGTCGGGTGCGCGCCTGCGCGGAGCGGAATGGACTATCTTACATCGGGCGGTCGCGGCGAGGTCTCGGGCAAAATGGGAGATTTGGAATTCGTGGCGGTCGTGGAGATCGCGCCCGCGGCAGAATTTTTGCGTGTGGAATACCTCTCGCCTGCCGCACTTTGTGGACTTATTTTAGAAGCGCGAGGGGAGAGCTGCGAGGTCACGCTCGGTGAAGTGAATTTCACTTGCGAAGCGAAAGAGGTTTCGGGCTTTTTGCGCCCCGTGAGTGCGTTTTTGCCACAAGAGGATGCCGCAACGGTGCAAAAAGCGGGGGAGAACACCACCCTGACCTTCCCCTCGGGTGGAACGCTCACGCTCTCCCCAAAAGGGGAACCTCTCTCGCTTGTTCGCGAGGATATCGACGTACGCGTCGTTTGGTGGGAGAGGGGAGGAAGTGAGGAGTGAAGGGCAGAAAAGTGCAGGGTGCAGAGTTGAAATAATCTTTCGCTTTCGGTAGGCGAAACGCCTCCCCTACAATTTTTCTGTTTCTCTGCATTCTTCACTTTGCACTCTGCACTTTTCTCCCTCTCTTTCTCCTCGCATTTTGTCGTTTTTTCGCGCGCACGCGAGAAATATATTAAATTTTCTTGTTATAAAGCGGCAAAATTGTGTGCGTGGCACATTGACAACGGAGCAAAACTGTGATAAAATAAACAATGGAAAACCGCGCCTTTTGTTTGCGGATCAGCAAAAAAAGGATAGCGGAGCGCACTTTGGGTATACTACCATTGTTTGATTGTTTGAGAGGGGAGGAAGACTCGTGAAAAAAGAGAACAGCGCGGCAACCACCGCCAAGCCGCAAGAAATGGCGGCATATCTGTTCCATCAGGGAACAAACTTTCGCGCATACGAATATCTTGGCGTGCATCTTGAGGGGGACTCTGTTACCTTTCGCACGTGGGCGCCCAATGCCGATTTTGTGTCGGTGTGTGGCGACTTTAACGGTTGGAATCCCGATGCCGACCCAATGACGCGCGTCACCGAGGGTGGCGTTTGGGAGCTTTCCCTGCCCGCCGATTACGCACGCGTGGGGCAGTGCTACAAATACTGTATTCGCAACCACGGTCGCGAATTTCTCAAAGCCGACCCTTATGGCTTTTCAATGCAACGTCCACCCGAAACGGCATCTCTTATTGCCGATATCAGTGGCTACGCCTGGCGCGATGCAGATTGGCTCAAATACCGCAAAAAGCACTTTGACCGCGCACATTATCTCTCGCAGCCCATCAACATTTATGAGATGCACCTCGGCTCTTGGAAGCGGCACGAGGACGGCAGCTATTACTCCTATGCCGAGACCGCGGGCGAGCTTGCCCCTTACCTCAAGCAAATGGGGTACACGCACGTTGAATTGATGCCCGTTAGCGAGTATCCCTTCGATGGCTCGTGGGGCTATCAGGTTTGCGGATATTACGCGCCCACCGCGCGCTACGGCAGCCCCAAAGATTTTATGGCGTTTGTGGATGCTATGCACGAGGCTGGCATTGGTGTTATTCTCGATTGGGTTCCCGCGCATTTTGCAAAGGATGCCCACGGTCTTTACGAATTTGACGGACAGCCCCTCTACGAATACCAAGGTTGGGACCGCCAAGAGCACAAGGGGTGGGGCACGCGCTGCTTTGACCTCGGCCGCGAGGAGGTGCAAAGCTTTCTCATTTCCAACGCCGTTTATTGGCTAAAGGAATACCACGTTGACGCGCTTCGCGTAGATGCGATGGCGGCAATGCTCTATCTCGATTACGACAAAGCCCCCGGCGAGTGGTTCCCCAACATTTACGGTGACAACCGCAACCTCGAGGCGATCGCATTCTTCCAAAAAATGACCGCCTATCTTGCCGCCAACTATCCCGACGTGATGACCATTGCCGAGGAATCTGCCGCCATCGTGCGGATCACGGGGAACAAAGAGGATGCTTTGGGCTTCTCCTTTAAGTGGAACATGGGTTGGATGAACGACACGCTTTCTTATGTAAAAGAAGATCCCCTGTGGCGCTCCTACCACCACGGCAAAATGAATTTTTCCATCATGTACGCCTTTGACGAGCACTTTGTGCTTTCCATCTCACACGACGAGGTGGTGCATTGCAAAAAGTCACTGCTTGACAAAATGCCAGGCGAATACGAAACAAAATTTGCAGGCGCGCGCACGTATCTGACCTATATGATGACGCATCCCGGCAAAAAGCTGCTCTTTATGGGCTCGGAGCTGGGAATGTTCCGCGAGTGGAATCACGACTCACAGCTTGAATGGTTCATACTTGATTATGATATGCACGCAAAGTATCAGTTGTTCGTGGCAAGCCTCAACCGCTTCTATTTGGAGAACCCCGCGTTGTGGAACGCCGACGAGGGACCCGCATCCTTTGAGTGGATCGACCCCGACAACAGCCAAGAGAGCATTCTTTCTTACCGACGTATCGCAAAAAACGGCGAAGAATTGATCGTTTTTCTCAACTTTTTACCCGTGAAACGCGAGAACTTCATAGCGGCTCTGCCCAAGGCAGGCAAGTACGAAGAAGTTTTCAACAGCGACGCTACCGAATTTGGCGGAGCAGGAAACATCAACGCAGGCGTGCTTGCAAGCAAGCCCTGTGATCTGCCGCGCGGCTATCAGCACGCCGTCACTATCACACTCCCCCCCATGGGCGCGGTGGTGTTGAAGAAGGCAAAGAGAACTCCAAAACAACCCAAATAATCACAAAAGAAAACACAACGCCTCTTCGCTCAAAACGACAAACAGATTTGGCGTTCACAATTATCCATTGTAGGGACCGACGTCCTCGGCGGTCCGAAAACGAGCGCATATCGTGTATAAAAAACGGGCGATTCGTGAATCGCCCCTACGGAAAATAATAAAATTCACCGTAGGGGAGACGTTCCGCCTCCCGAAAACAAGCACCCCTCGTGTGTGCAAGCTATCAAAACGAAAATCGAAAATAATATAAAAACATTTCAAGGAGGAAACGCGCACCATGTTCAAGAAAAAAGAATGTGTTGCCATGCTCTTGGCGGGAGGGCAAGGCAGCCGACTCTTCGCACTGACCAAAAAAACCGCAAAGCCTGCCGTATCGTTTGGCGGCAAATACCGCATTATTGATTTTCCTCTTTCCAACTGCATCAATTCGGGTGTAGAAACCGTAGGTGTGCTCACCCAATATCGCCCATTGCTCCTCAACGAGTATATCGGCAACGGTCTGCCGTGGGATCTTGACCGTCGCTTTGGCGGTGTGCAAATTCTCGCACCCTATCAAGGTCAGAGCGGTGCCGATTGGTACCGCGGAACAGCAAACGCCATTTGGCAGAATATGGAGTTTATCAATCGCTACGATGCCAAATACGTGCTCATCCTTTCGGGCGACCATATCTACAAAATGGACTACGCCAAAATGCTTGACGAGCACAAAAAGAGCGGTGCCGCTTGCACCATTGCAGTTCTTGACGTTCCGCTTGAGGAAGCCAGCCGCTTTGGCATTATGAGCACCCGCGAGGATGGTTCTATCTTCAAGTTTACCGAAAAACCCAAGAATCCCGATAGCACCAAAGCATCTATGGGTATTTACGTATTCACCAAGGATAAGCTCGAAGCTTACCTGAGAGCCGACAATGACGATCCGAATTCCTCTAACGACTTTGGCAAAAACATCATTCCCACCATGCTTGCCGCAGGCGAGAAGATGATGTCCTACTCCTTTGAGGGATATTGGAAGGACGTTGGAACGATCCAATCCCTTTGGGAAGCGAACATGGATCTTTTGGGAGACGCTCCCGCATTCTCGCTTCTTGACGAGGCGTGGAGAATTTACAGCCGCCATTCGGCACAGCCCCCGCAATACATCGCAAAGGGCGCGGTTGTGGAGAACGCATCTGTTACGGCAGGCTGTCAAATTTACGGAACGGTAAAGAACAGCGTGCTCGGTGCCAACGTTTACGTTGGCAAGGGCGCCGTTGTTGAGGATAGCGTAATTATGAATGACGTCACCATCGAAGACGGTGCTACCGTTCGCTATGCTATTCTTGACGAAAAGGTCACCATTGGCAAAAAAGCCACCGTTGGTGCTTCTCGTGAGAGCGGAGCCGCGATTGCCGTTGTGGGCGCTGACGTTACAATTCAAGCAGGTGAGGTCGTTGCCCCCGGCGCGATGCTCTCCGAATCTTAAGGAGGTAGTGGACTATGACAGTTGCAGGTTTGATTTTTTCCAACAAGCAAGAGCAAGGCTTTCCCGAAATGACGCGCCGTCGCACAACGGCAAGCATTCCCTTTGCGTGCCGCTATCGTCTTATCGACTTTCCGCTCTCCAATATGGTAAACTCCGACATCACCACCATTGGTGTTGTTACGCACTATAACTACCAATCGCTGATGGACCACATCGGCGCAGGCAAGGACTGGGATCTCGCCCGTCGTTCGGGCGGTATCAAACTCCTGCCCCCTTACGTTACCGCTTACGAGAACCACGCCGCAGGCAAGCTTTATGAAAGCCGCCTTGAGGCGCTGATGGGTTCTGCAAACTTCATCAACCGTTGCGGTGCCGATTACATTGTGCTCAGCGATTGCGACGTCATTATGAACATCGATCTTGGCGACGTTATCGAAGAGCACATCCGCTCCGAGGCATATATTACCCTCGTTGCCAAAAAGGTCAACGTAAAGGATTCTCTCTTCGGTCAAAACACCGACGTGCTTGGCGTTGATGAAACGGGTCGTGTTACCTCGCTTTCCTACACCGCTCCCAAAAAGGGCAGCTACTATGCAAACACCTATCTGATGGTCGTTAGCCGCGCCGATCTGCAAAACATCGTTTCCGATTCCATTGCACACCGTTACACAAGCTTTTCAAGCGATATTTTAACACGTCAGATCAAAAAGAAGAACATTCACGCATATCTGTTCGACGGTTTTTGCGCATCCGTCAACTCGCTCGAGAGCTATTTCAACGTTTCGATGATGATGCTCGAGGACGAAGTTCGCACCGACCTGTTTGCAAATGCCGACCGCGAGATCTTTACCAAGGTCCGCAACAGCGCGCCCACCAAGTACGATAGCTCCGCCAAGGTCAGCAACAGCATGATCGCTGACGGATGCACCATTGAGGGTGATGTGGAGAATTCCATCATCTTCCGTGGCGTGCACGTGGGTAAGGGCTCGGTTATCAAAAACTGCATCCTTTTGCAGGATACCTACGTAGGAGATAACGTCAACCTCAACTGCGTGGTAGCCGACAAAAACGTCATCATCAAAGAGGGAAGAACCCTCTCGGGACACGAAACCATGCCCTTCTTCATCGATAAGGGCGCGACGGTTTAATACAAACAATCAATGTCCCAACACCTTACTGTCCCAAAAGGTGATTTGAAAAGGGCTCCCCTTGCACAGGGAGCCCTGAGTTAGAAGCCGCTTGAAGAGCGGGCGATTCGTGAATCGCCCCTACGAGATATAAAAAAGCCTTCTCCTTGAGGAGAAGGTGCTGAACGCAAGTGAAGCGGATGAGGTGACGGATGCGGAGCATCCGCTAAAAAGCAAGTGGGCAAAAAATCACCTCATTGACTTGATAATCAAAGAAAAAAACAAAGGTAAATGAAAACTATGAAAAAGATTTTATTCGTTGGTGCAGAGGCGATGCCTTTTGCCGCAACAGGTGGACTTGGCGACGTTATGGGCTCGCTCCCCGCAGCTCTCGCGGCTACGGGCGAGTGCGAGGTCTCGGTCGTTCTGCCCTTGTACGCTGCTGTTAAAGATGAATGGCGCGCACAAATGCAAGAGGAAGCCGTCTTCACCGTCTCGCTTGCTTGGCGTGAGCAATATTGCGGCGTTTACAGTCTTATCAAAGATGGCGTCAAATACTACTTTATCGACAACGAGTATTATTTCAAGCGCCCCGCGCTTTACGGATTTTTTGATGACGGTGAGCGTTATGCTTACTTTTGCAAAGCCATTCCCGAATTGATGCGCCGCCTGGATTACTATCCCGACGTTCTGCACGCACACGACTGGCAAGCAGCTCTTTCGGTTGTGTATCTCAACCGTTTTTATCGCGCGCTGCCCGAATTTCGGGACATCAAAACCGTTTTCACCATTCACAATATCGAATACCAAGGCCAATACGATTTTTCCATCCTCGGTGACGTCTTCGCGCTTGGCGAAGAGGATCGCCCCTTGATGGAATACAGCGGTTGCATCAATTTGATGAAAGCCGCCATCGAGAGTGCCGATGCTGTTTCTACGGTCAGCCCGCGCTACGCGGAGGAGATCAAGACCGCGGAGTATGCACACGGGCTCGAATATTGCCTGCAGAACAACGCGCACAAACTGCGCGGAATTCTCAACGGCATTGACTACACCTATTACGATCCCGAAGGCGACCCTGTTCTTTTTGCGGGCTTTACGTCCACCCGTATGGCGGGAAAAGCAAAGGACAAGACCGCTATGCAAAAAGAGGTTGGACTACCCGAACGAAAGGACGTACCGCTTCTTTCTATCATTTCCCGTCTTGCCTCTCACAAGGGGCTTGACATTGTTACCGAGTGCATTTGGAGCATCGTTCGAGATAACGACGTTCAACTCATTGTGCTGGGCAAGGGAGAAGAGAAGTACGAGCAGGTGTTCCTCACCCTGCAAGCGGCATATCCCGACAAGGTGCGCGCGCTCATCACCTACGACCGCGACCTTTCCAAGCGCATTTATGCGGCAACCGACATCTTTTTAATGCCGTCCAAGAGCGAGCCCTGCGGACTTTCGCAAATGATCGCATCGCGCTACGGAGCAATTCCCGTTGTGCGCGAAACCGGCGGACTTTACGACTCCATCAAGCCCTTCTGGATGGACGGTAACAAAATGAATGGCAACGGCTTCACCTTTGCAAACTATCGCGCAAGCGAGCTCAAGGAAAGAACCGAAGCCGCCATCGCGCTTTGGAACACCCCTGATCTGCGCAAAAAGCTTGTGCGCAAAATTATGCAAACCGACTTCTCTTGGAACACATCCGCCCAGCAATATTTGCAGATGTATAGAGAAGTATAAAAGCAAATTTTAAAGCAGACGTTCATTTCAAAAAGCCAACCGTAGCAGAGCCCTCCTCCGGGAGGAGGGAAAACACCGCAAAGCGGTGTAGGGAGGAGCCCGCGTGTACAAAAAATACTTGGATTATTGCGAGCACAATGCGTTAGTTGCGCAGGCTCCTTCCGTCTCGCGCTGCTCGCCACCTCCCTCTCGGAGGGAGGCTGTTAAGATACCGATTTACCAAAAACACGCAAAAAAATCTCGCGAATATAAACACGTATATAAAATTGAAACCCCAAAATTCCAATAGACACCCCACGGAGGCCCTAACGAATTATGAATTACAATCCCAACAGTACCGAAGTCAAACAGCTCATTGAGGGCGTTCTGCAGCGCCATTTTGGATGCAGCGCAAAGGAAGCGTCGCGCGACCAAATGTATAAAGCAGCCGCTATCACCGTTAAGAATATTCTCAGCGACAAACGCTCTGCCTACAAAAAGAAGGTAAACGAGGCAGGGGCAAAGCGCGTGTACTATATGTGCATGGAGTTCTTGCTCGGCCGCTCGCTCAAAACCAATCTTCACAACCTCGGCTTGGCGAACGCATACGAAAAAGCCCTCAAAAAACTCGGCTTCGATCTTGAAGATCTCTACGAATGTGAACCCGATGCAGGTCTTGGCAACGGCGGTCTTGGCAGACTTGCCGCCTGCTTTATGGATTCGCTTTCCTCGCTCGATTATCCCGCCACGGGCTTTTCCATCTGCTACGAATACGGTCTTTTCAAGCAAATGATCGTCGACGGTATTCAGGTAGAGACCCCCGACGTTTGGTTGCCGGGTGGCGAGGTTTGGCTCGTTCCGCGCACCGACCGCATCTACAAGGTTCGCTTTGGCGGCAGAGTAAAGGAAGAGTGGAAGCTTGACGGTCACTGCGAAATCCTCTATGAGGATGCCGAAGAAATTGAGGCAGTTCCTTACGATATGATGATTTCGGGAGCGGATAGCGCGGCTGTCAGCCAGCTCCGCCTTTGGAGAGCAAGAAACATTCAAAAATTCGATATGCGCCTCTTTACACAAGGACAGTACACCCAAGCGCTTGAGCAGAGCACAAATGCCGAAATCATCTCCAAGGTGCTCTATCCCTCGGATAATCACGCAGAGGGCAAGCTGCTGCGCCTTTCGCAACAGTATTTCCTTGTTTCCGCATCCATTCAAAGCATCATTCGCGACCATATGGCGGTCTATGGCAGACTTGACAATCTGCCCGAAAAGGTGGCGATTCACATCAACGATACTCACCCCGCGCTTTGCATTCCCGAATTGATGCGCATTCTCATCGACGATTATTTCTTCTCTTGGGAAAAGGCTTGGGATATCGTTACACGTACCGTTTCTTACACCAACCACACCGTTATGCCCGAGGCGCTTGAAAGCTGGAACGAGGATCTCTTCCGCCTCAAGCTGCCGCGCATTTATATGATCGTTAAGGAGATCAACGAGCGCTTCTGCTCCGAGGCTTGGAACGCCTTCCCCGGCAACTGGAACCGCATCTCGGGGATGAGCGTGGTCGGCTACGGACAGGTCAGAATGGCGAATCTTTCGGTCATTGGCTCGCACTCGGTCAACGGTGTTTCCGAGCTGCACTCGAATATTCTCAAGGAATCCACCTTTAAGGATTTTTACAGACTATACCCCTATAAATTCGATAACGTTACCAACGGCATTGCACACCGTCGCTGGCTGTGCTATTCCAACCCCGGCTTGGCGGAGCTGCTTGACGAGTGCATCGGCACCGACTACCGTCACCGCCCCGAATCCCTTGCCGATTTTGCCAAGTTTGCCGATGATGCCGCCGTACGCGAGCGCATCCGTGCCATCAAGCACCAAAACAAGGTGCACTTCTCTAAATTGGTCAAAGAAAAAACCGGCAAGATCATCGACACGCACTCTGTTTTTGACGTGCAGGTCAAGCGCTTGCACGAATATAAGAGACAGCTGCTCAACGCGCTCAACATTATCGGTCTTTATCTCGACCTCAAAGAGAACCCCGACCTCGATATGCAGCCGCAAACCTTTATTTTTGGAGCAAAAGCCGCGCCCGGCTACGATATGGCAAAGCGCATCATCAAGCTGCTTTGCATGATCAGCAAGGATATCGACCAAAATCCCAAAATTAAAGAAAAGCTCAACGTTGTATTCCTCGAAAATTACAGCGTCAGCATGGCAGAGGCACTCATTCCCTCGGCAGAGATCAGCGAACAGATCTCGCTTGCGGGCAAAGAGGCGAGCGGTACGGGATGTATGAAGCTGATGATCAACGGAGCTCTCACCATTGGCACGCTCGACGGTGCAAACGTTGAAATGCAAGAAGCTGTCGGCAGTGAAAACATTTTCATCTTTGGCTTGACCGCCGACGAGGTAGAGCAGCTTTGGATGAGCGGATACCGCGCCGCCAACTATTATATTTCCAACGAGCGACTGACGCGCATCGTCAAATATCTTTCCACAGGCTTTGCAGGCGAATCCTTTGCCGATATTGCCGCGTATCTGCTCAACAACGGCCACGGCGTGGCAGATCCTTATATGTGCTTGGCAGATTTCGAGTCCTACTATCAAACCCACAAGGCAATGATCGGTGCGTATGCAAACAAGGATGCTTGGAACCGTATGTCGCTCTTGAATATTGCGGCAGCAGGCAAATTTGCCGCCGATCGCTCCATCGAGGAGTATGCCGACCGCATTTGGAATTTGAAAAAAGTAAAATAATTCAACCTTTTACTCAAATAATAACGCCATCTTCGATGGCTACACCTCATCCGTCAGTCGACAAGCGACTGCCACCTTCCCCTCAAGGGGAAGGCTAAAAATGGATCCGAGTTCGCGGCAAACTAAATAAAAGGCTTCTCTTTGAGGAGAAGCTCCCGCGGTACGCGGGTGATGAGGTGTAGGACGCAACGCGTCCGTCAAAAACAACGCCGCATCAAAGCCATAACAATAATATCCTTTGAAAGGCTGTGGGGAAGACCGCGTCGGTTTTCCCCACAAACTGTGAAAAAATGCTGATTCGATTACACGAAAAAATCGAAAAAACCGCACCGCCCCATCTTTGGTGGGAGGTAGACGGTCATAAAACCGCCACGTCGGGTGCCGTTCCAAAAGGAACGGTCCTTAAGTTCTGCCTGGAGCTTGACCGCACGTGGGGTGCTGCTGCGGTGGTTTGCCGCATCTCTCCCGATGGGGGAGAGTACCGCGATATTCCCCTGACCTTCGCAAAAACGCAAAACGGTGTCGATCTTTACACGCTTGCGCTTGATACCGCCGCGCTTTGTGGAAAAGAGAAGAGCGGACTTTTCTATTATGAATTGCTCATCGTGCGCGGATGGGACACCCTCTTTTCGCACACACCCAACAACCAAGACCTCACGTTTGAACGCGAGAGCGGAAGCCGTTTTCGCCTCTTGGTCTACCAAAACGACTTTTGTGCACCTGCGTGGTTCGCGGGCGGCGTGATGTACCACATCTTCCTTGACCGCTTCTGTCGCGGTGAGGGGGAGGTCACGCCCAACTACGATGCTGTCATCAATCCCGATTGGGCAAACGGCATTCCGCAATATGCGAGACGAAACGGGGACGAGCTTTCCAACAACGTCTTTTTTGGCGGAAACTTGTGGGGCGTGATTGAAAAACTCGACTACCTATTGTCCTTGGGCGTTACGGTTCTTTACCTTTCCCCTGTTTTCGAGGCGTATTCCAACCACCGCTACGATACGGGCGACTACGAAAAGATCGACGCCTTTTTAGGGGGCGAAGAAGCGTTTGAAAAGCTGATTTTTGAAGCACATAAACGAGGTATGCGCATCATTCTCGATGGCGTTTTTAACCATACGGGTGACGATAGCCGCTACTTCAACCGTCGCAAAACATACAAAAGCGAGGGCGCGTATCAATCTCAAAGCTCCCCGTTTGCAAAATGGTATCGCTTCCGCAATTTTCCCGACGATTACGAGTGCTGGTGGGGCATCAAAATTCTGCCGCGGCTCGATCACGGGGTAGAGGAATGCCGCCGCTATTTTACGGGCGAGGATGGCATCATAGCGCGCTGGAACGCGCAAGGCGTTGACGGCTGGCGACTTGACGTTGCCGACGAGCTCTCGGATGAATTTCTTGACGAATTGCGCCACGTTGTAAAGAAAAACACAAAGGGCGAGGGGCTCATCATTGGCGAGGTTTGGGAAAATGCCGTTGATAAAAGCGCTTATGGCGCGCGCCGCCGCTATCTTTCGGGGCGTCAGCTCGATAGCGTTATGAACTATCCCTTCCGCAATGCCGTTCTTGCATTTGTGCGCGACGGTGATGCCGAGACCTTTTATCACATCTTAACCGAAATTTACACATCCTACCCGCGTGCAGCGTCCAACAGCTTGATGAACCTTTTGGGTACGCACGATACCGCGCGCATCCTCACACTTTTGGGCGACGGCGGCAAGGGAGAGCTTCTCCCCAACGACACCCTCGCGCACTTGAATTTGACCGACGAAGAGCGCAAAAACGCGCTCACGCTGCTCAAATTGGCATCTGTATTGCAATTTACGGTCTTTGGCGTGCCGTCGGTCTACTATGGCGACGAGGCAGGCATCGAGGGCTACGGCGACCCCTTCTGCCGCAGACCTTTTCCGTGGGGAAGAGAGGATGCCGACCTGCTCTCGCACTATCGCGCACTCGGCAAGCTCCGCAGGGAGCATCCCTCGCTTGCGGATGGCGAGTTCCGCTTCTTGGAGCACGACGCGACCTCTTTCGCCTTTGAACGAGCGGGGCACAACGAGCGAATTGTGGTCCTTGCCAACATGGGAGAGGCAAAAACCTTTTCTATTTCCAAAGGGAGCGTCAACGCCTTTACGGGCGAAGTGCTCGGCACATCTTTGAAACTCGCTCACGCCGAATGGGCAATTTTGGCGGCAAAACAAAATTGATTTTTATGTAAAGCATAAAGGAGTGTAGAGTGCAGAGTTAGGGATGTCCTGTAGGGGGGGGGGGGGGGGCGCGCCCCCCCC